>JAEOTS010000122.1 GCA_016839745.1 Promethearchaeota archaeon | reverse complement strand
TGGTCACTTACAGCTGTACCATTTATTACAAGTTTTATAACTGATGGTGCTGGAGTTTCATCTTTCGGGCTTAAACCAATCTTTAACGTTAAATCGGTGTTAGCTTCGGGGACTATACCAAAATTTCCATCCCATACAATAGTATCGTCATTACCCCCATTATTGGTCTCAGGTTCACTACGCCAACGACCTTGACCATTATCCGTTAAAACTCGTATAAAAAATGTATTATTTTCTGTATTATCAACATCAAGATCAATATGTAGATTCGTAAGATTATACCAAAAGTTAGTTGTTGAGTCGTTATAGAAAGTACCTAAATTGCCCGCACCTGTAAGATCCTTTGTCAAGTCATATTTGAGATAACCGCTTACTTCATCAGCAGCAAACACATCAAATGTGAATGTTGTGGCTATACCTGTAGTATAAATAAAAACAGAAACATTTTCTAGCCAACAATCTCCCCTAATTTCAAATGAAGTATAATAATTTCCTAAGTTGACTTGGTTGGCAATTTCTGCATCTTCAACGATAAGCGATTTATTAGGAGCATAAATATCTTCAACTGTGATATTCACATAAGAAGTATTGTATCCATTAAAATTTGGAAATGGTTCCGTAAAGCTATTGGAACTATCTAAATTAGTAAACTCTATAGTTGAAGTATTTAATAACGATTGATGTAGGGTTACGTTCAGATCTTCACCATTACCGTCATAAGTTAGAATTTGAGAGGCTTTTGGAAGTCTTTCTTGAAAGTCGATCTCATTCTCGTCAGAAAAGATATCAGTATTATCTTGATTCTTAGTAAAGTAGTTCGAATATAGTAAGCTTATATTCAGATTTGCGAGTATAGGCGTAAATGTTAAGAAGATAAGTAGAATCGCTTTAGCTTTTTTGTTAGATTTAAAATTAATCATATTTATCAAAAGTTTATTGCTAATTGTATATGTTATTGCAATAATAATCTTGTAATATGAATTTAAAATTACTTTTTTTCTCATTAAATCTGCGCGAATATGGGAATTTTTTTATAATGTAAAAACGAGTTTAATAAAGTTTTTCTAAAAATTTATATAAAAAAAGATTGAAAATTATTCTTGTTTTTCCGGTTTTTTCAGAATAATTCTCGCGTCTACGCAAATTAGTCCTTTTTCATAGATGAAAACTGGATTTAGGTCCATTTCATTGATTTCTTCGTATTTTGTCACGAGATCTGAAATCTTTAATAAAGTATTTACAATTGCGTCTATATCCGCTTTTGGTTTTCCTCGATATCCATCTAGGATGGGAAATCCTTTTATCTCGTGTATCTGTTCTCGGGCATCATATTCTGTAATTGGGGCAATTCTGAAACTTACATCTTCTAGAAGCTCAACTAAAATACCTCCAATCCCAAACATTAGTGCAGGTCCAAACTGGGCGTCAGTAGTCATTCCTATAATTAATTCGGTTATAGGTTCATCAGCCATTTTTTGTACACTAATGGATTTCTCACTCTGTGATGGTATCTTCATTAAATCATCATAGGCTTGAGCAGTCTCATCTTCATTTTTAATATTTAGTTTTACTGCTCCAGTATCAGATTTGTGTACTATATCTTCAGCCATGAGTTTTAATACTACGGGAAAACCTATTTTTTTAGCAATTGCAATGGTTTCTTCTATAGAAGTCGCTAATTCTTGGTCTGGAATGGGGATTCCAATTTCCTTTAGTAAATTCTTTGACTCAAATTCAGTAAGTACAGTCTGGTTTGATTCAAGCTTATTTTTCAACAATTCGGGAATGTTCATTTCAATTATCTCAAAAATTATCTTTTTAAAAATTAAGGTTTAAGAATTATAATAGTTAGTTAAGTTATAAAAAAAATTTAAATATAACGAGTAGTATTTTTAAAGAAAAGAAACCCTAATTTCTAAAAAAAAACCCACACCAAGAAATCAATCAATAATCTATATTTTATCTGTATAATGGAAACTAAAGCAGCAACAAAAGAGGAAAATCTTCGGATTCTGTTAAAAAATTTTGTAGAATCACGAGATGATGTTATACTAGCTTTTATTTATTCAAATGAAGGATTATTATTATCAAAATATAATAAATCTGAAGAAACAACTCAAGAAGATAAAGAATCAGAAGATATCTATGGAGCGTTTACTGCGATAGTAGAAAATCTTCTAGATAAAATTAGCTTAGAATATAAAACAGGACGTTATGGTAGTGGTTCATTTGAAACTGAAGATAATCGAATAATATACTTAGAAGCGGGATCTGAAGCAATTCTATTATTAGTGTGCGATTACGATACAAATTTAAACTCTCTTTTTCCAATGGCTTATCTTATTGTTGAGAAAATCGCTCAGTTACTAGAAAATAGCTTTGATTTTAAATTTAATTCTCTTGAAATACCAGATTTAAGTGTATACGACTCTTTTTCTCTAGGTTTAGACAAGTTTTCAATCCATGAATCAGACTCTATAATAAATGGCGTAACCCCTACTCACAAATTTCAGAAAAGTAAACAAATAGAAAAACTTTTTAAATTAATTGTGCTTGGTTCAGCTGCAGTAGGTAAAACTACATTAGTGAATCAATTTTTAAAAAAAGAAGATATTATTGATTATCGCCCTACTCTAGGTATTTCAATTTCAACGCAACGTTATTACGTTCAAGGTTTTAAAGAAGATGTCATTAAGTTTTTAATTTTTGATCTAGCAGGACAAAGTTTTTTTAAACGCGTTAGGCGTGATTACTATAAAGGAGCAAACTGCGCGTTTATCGTTTATGATGTTACTCGAAGAGAGTCTTTTGACGAAGCAGTCGATTTCTGGCTAAAAGACGCACAGAAGGAATTAGGTAATATACCCTTCGTTCTTATTGGTAATAAGATTGATTTAGAGGAAGATAGAGTCGTAACTAAAGAAGAGGGATTGAAAAAAGCGCAAGAATTGAAAAGTTTTTTCACTGAAACCTCCGCTTTACGAAACATAAATGTTCAAGATACTTTTAAGATAATAGGAATTGGCTTATTTTTTAAACACATCGAAGAGAATAAATAAATGGAATAGGATAAAAAGCTTTTTTTATAGACGGAATTCTGTCCCTACGATTCCTAAAGTATGTGATGGGTGTCTAGACATAAGCTTATTAAATTTAAAACCTGTACAATGCATTCCACATGTGATTTCTGGGTTTAAAGTTTCAAGATATTTTACTTTTTCCTCAATTTTCTCAATTGGATTCCATTCCTCGTGGAATCCACCAATTACCGCATAAATTTTATCTATACCAGTTAATTTTTGACCATGTTTGATAGTGTTTATTATACCGCAGTGTCCGCATCCCGTTATAACAACTAAACCTTTGTCCTTAACATTTATATAAATTGATGTTTCATCTCTAAAATAATGATCTACGAATTCACTTCTGCTTTTTTGAATGTAAATCCCTTTCGTTCTTTCACTTTTATCAAATAATTCAATTTCGCCGCTTGTTACTATCCCCTTAAATAATCTTTGTGGATCTTTTGTCTCTATAAGTTTTAATCCGTATTGATCTACAAGATTATCAATCATGTTTTTACCGAGTAAAGGTAGTTTTTTGTTAACACTAAGTTTCCCCTCTTTACTTAATGTTCGTAAATTTTCTCCTAACACATCAGCTGGAATTTCTTCCCCAGATTTCATAACCGCAATATAATTTTGATTAAAACAAATAGGATTTAAATAAATTTCTGTACCTTTATCAAATAACGGGAAGACTTCTGATATACCGCCAAAATGATCAAAATGCCCATGACTTAAAATAAATTTTTCAACTTCATTTAAATTCACTCCTAATTGTTTACTATTATTAACTATAGTTTGAGATAAACCTCCAGTATCTAGTAGAAAGAGATGTCTTTCATCATTATCTTCTATACTAATGCTTAATGCTAATCCATGTTCCCCTATAGCCCTATTCGCAGTAGCTCCGGGATGAATAACCTTTCCATTAAATTTATCTTCAGTTAATAAAGTAAGAGATATTTCATTTGTAGACAGAACTTTAACAGTTACTTTACCACTTTCGATACCATCTGATATATCAATTCCCACTTAATATCACTTTAATGTATGAATTGTGAATAATAATTCTATTATTTTTATCTATTACTCGTAATACTTAAAAGTTTTCAATAAGAACTAAAAATTTGTTCTAAATCTTAAAAAAAAATAATTTGAAAATAAAAAATAATTATTAAGATTTAAGCAGATAATTAGGATCCTTCTTTAATTTCAACCTTATTCTAAATTTCCTCAGTTCGTCTACAACAGAAACGCTAAATGCGGCAAGAAATAGAGTTACCCAGTGATACCATTCCGTTAATGGTACAACACGAAACGCTATGCCCATTGGTGTGTAAAGTATTAATAATTGCAAGCCAAGTGAAAGTCCTGTAGCCCAGAATAAATGCTTATTAGGAAATTTGTAAAACGGTTTTATATTGCTTGTACATGTATAGACAAATAGTAACTCGCATATTACTAAATTTGTGAATAAAATCGTCTGTGCTAGACTAATGGCATATATTTGATCTGGATGACCAGCAACGGCATAATTAGCTAAATTTGGATCAATTATGCTCCACGCAGGAATAAGGACTGTCCAAAGAATAATATAAAGCGAAATGTCTGTGATTGAAGTATACAAGCCTAAAAACAATGCAGGACCTTTAATTTCCTTAAGTAACGTAAATCCTTTTCTCGGAGGTGCTTTCATAACATCGGGATCCGTAGGTGTGAAACCTAATACCATTGCTGGGATGCCGTCTGTTGCTATATTTAACCAGAGAATCTGAATTGGCTCAACAGGGATTCCAATAAAACTCGTTGCGAATAATTTCATTAAGATATATGCTACTAAAATTAGAAATATTTCATCAAAATTCGTACTTAGCATGTAGCGGAAGAATCCTTTGGTCGTCTCAAAAATACCTCTCCCTTCTTCGATAGCGTTTACGATCGTAGCGTAATTATCGTCGATAAGGATCATGTCCGAAGCCTCTTGAGTAACCTCCGTCCCTTTCAAACCCATTGCTACACCTACATGAGCTCCTTTTACAGCTGGAGCGTCATTAACTCCATCTCCAGTCATTGCAACTATTAAACCGAGTTCTTTTAGTTTCTTTAAAATTCTCAGTTTATGCTCAGAAGTAACTCTCGCGAAAACATCCGTAGTTTTTACTCTTTCTAATAGCTCGTCGTCATCCATGGCTTCTAAATCAACGCCCGTTATAGCTTCATTTGATTCTGTTAGACCAATCTGGTGAGCTATCGCTATAGCAGTAATCTTATGATCTCCCGTAATCATGATAGTGCGAATTCCAGCCATTCTTGCTTCGCGAATTGCTAATTTGACTTCATCGCGGGCAGGATCAATAATTCCTACTAAACCTATATAAGTAAAATCCTTCTCAACTTCGTTAAGATCATACCCCGGCTCTAATTCCTTATAAGCCACTCCCAGAACTCTTAAAGCATTTTTAGCAAACTCCTCATTTTTATTCGATAATTTATCCCTAGCGGAACTAATTGGTCTGCTATCCCCATTTTCCAATATATAAGAAGCGTTCCTCAGCAGTACATCTGGGGCTCCTTTTATTAGCGCAAATGTTTTACCGTCAATTCTACCTACTACACTCATCATTTTCCGATCGGAATCAAAAGGAATTTCGTCTATTTTTTCAAAAGATTCGTTTAAACCTGTTTTTAAAGCGAGCACTTTCATTGAAATTTCGGTAGGATCACCGACAACACTAACTTCACCAGTTTTTTGATCGAGAATATTTACATTAGAGTTATTGCAATATAGACAAATCTCCAAGAAACGTCTAAGATCGGCATTCATAACAACGGAATTCCCATTTTCTTTAATTTCACCTGTTAAATTATATCCAACACCCTCTACATCCAACTCAGTATCGTTTAAATACATTTTTACTACGGTCATTTCGTTTTTCGTGAGCGTACCTGTCTTATCTGATGCAATTACATTAACTCGACCTAGAGTTTCTACAGCTGTTAAATTCCTAACTAACGCGTTTCTTGCAGCCATTTTTTTCATTCCTATGCTTAAAACCACAGTAATAACAACGACAAGACCCTCTGGAACCGCCGACACCGCTAAACTTATAGAAATTTTTAGTGCTTCAATAATTTCTTCTATTTCTGTTGGAGAAAATACTAAACCCTCTGTCGCTAGTATTATAATTATTTCTGTAATGAATACACCCGCACAAATTAATATGATAATTATCCCTAATAACTTCCCAAATCGGTTTACTTCTACTTGAAAAGGACTAGGTTCTATTTTCTCTTTTTGCAGGCTTTCAGCGATTTTACCTATTTCAGTATTCATTCCCGTTCCAATTACAACGCCCTCTGCATTTCCTCGGGTAATTATAGTATTCATATATCCAAGATTAGTTCTATCGGCCAAAATCATTTTTTCATCTACGATATCGAGTTGTTTTCTAACAGGTTTTGATTCTCCTGTCAAAATAGCTTCGTCCACATAGAGAGAGAATTCTTTTATGAATCTTAGATCTGCTGGAAACTTATCCCCATCCTCAATAAGAGCAATATCTCCTGGAACTACATCTTCTACTGCAATTTCAATCACCTTGCCATCTCGGCGAACCTTAGCAAAATGAGGTGCTAGCTTCTTTAAGCTTTCCATAGACTTTTCAGCTTGATATTCTTGGTAAAAACCTAAAATTGCGTTTACAATTAAAATCGCTAAAATTACTATCGCATCTGTATATTCCGAAGACCACTCTTCAGCACCAGGCTGACTACTCTCCCAAATTCCAATTATAAAGGAGATTGCAATTGCAAAAAGTAGTAAGTAGACTAAGAAGCTTTTAAATTGTCCAATAAAAATTTGAAGAGCAGTTTTTCCTTTTTCTTTAACTAATTCGTTCTTCCCATATTTTTCAAGCCTAGCCTGTGCTTCCCCTTCAGACAAACCTCTTTGAATTGAAGTACCAAATGCTTCTATAACTTTGTCAACATTCTCCGAGTGTGCGCTAATCTGTTTTATTTCCGTCATTTTTTCTTCATTTTTTTCAATTTTATATTAAAATATTAAACTAAGTATTTCAGATAAATAATAGTGTTATAAATTATATATAAGTTAATATAAGCTCATAAAAAAATGATACTGCTGATGGTTGTTTAAAACATCTTTTCAAATGGAGCAGTGGAATTTATTTTACATGAACAGCTAAAATTACTGCTCGTGTTGTATTTAAAGAGTTCCCTTTTTTGTTAAACTTGACCATAAATTTATATTTATGCCTATCTAATTATTGTTATCTTACTAAATCTAATAAAAAAGTATTTGTAAAGATTGGTGATTATGAGACCGTCTAGAGTGTTTAGGTGGGTTGTTCGAGCTTTCTTATTGGTTTTTACGCTATCATTATCAGCTGTGTCTATATTGGGAGGTTGGTCTGCTGTAACCATTTTGAATCCCGGTAGTGACGACATTAATGTTCCCGATGGACCTATAATAGTTAATCCTGATATTGGTAATTCAACTATAGAAATTATCGTTCCTTTTAATATTTCAAATGGAGGCATATATGAGTTATCCAACATATTTCTAGGATTTCAACTCGATATGGCTTTCGCAAATATTTCGAATAGTAATGCCACTGAGACTATTCAAATTTTTGATATATATCAATCTTATGGTTCAGTGTTACCAGGACAAACTCTCAAAGCGAATTATAGTTATTCAGGATCATTACCGCTTACTGATGTGAATTTGGCTTATGGATTAGATTTCTACGCAGGTCTTGTATTTAGAGCTTCTTATTCACTAAATCTCTATACCTTTACAGTTGCTATAATTAATGTATCATTGGGGCATTATCCATGAGGGTGATTTAAATGGGACGATTTTTCAACATTATTAAAGGGATTATTTATATGGGTGTTTATATCGTAACCACGATGGTTATTCCTTTTCTCACTTTTACTTGGGTAAGGAATCTATCAATTTTAGGGGTCGACATTGTATTAACTCAACACGATTATGAGAACATTATTTTTTGGATTTCTGCTTTCGGACTTCTTATTAGTGCAACAGCTTTTTTTAACTATTCATCACCCAAACAGTCAGTAAGAAAAGGAACTTTCGCTTTAGTACAAATAGTTTTAAACTGTCTATATATATGGTCGTATAAATTTAGTGGAGCTACTGAAATACGTTTTGAAATAGTATTTGAAATAATTAATGTCGGTTTTGTTTCTATAAATGTTCAAAATATGGTAATGCTCTACATGGGAGTCTATTTTCTTACCATACTTCTAAAAGGATATGATTTCTTTGACTTCGTTCTCAATCGAGAAAAAATTCGAGAAAAAAGATATAAAAAAGATACAGGAGGTAATGATTCATCATGATTCTCCTACTTATCGATTTTATCCAAGTTATTGCCGACATAGTTGCAGCTATTTTGACCTTTTTGTACCCAATTGTAAGTCCGATGGGAACATTTATGATAATTTGGATGGAGTATGTTTTACAATTCTTTCCTCGAGATAATTTAATCGTTTATATTATTATAGCTGTTGTAATAGTCTCCCTCGGGCTTTTTGTAAATATCGCATGGCCAGGTAATAAAAAACCCGGATTTCTTGCTAAAGCAAAAGAGATTGATGAAAAAATAGAGAAAAAAGCTGAAAAACTTGATCGGAAAGTAGAGGATAAAGCTAAAGAACTAGAAGAAAAAGTGGAAGAAAAAGCAGAAGAAATAGAAGCTAAAATTGAGAAAAAGATAAAGAAAGCAAAGAAAAAAGCAAAAGAAATCGAAAAAAAAGCTGAAGAATTAGAGGAAAAAGCAGAAGAATTAGAAGAAGAAGCAGAAGAATTAGAGGAAAAAGCAGAAGAATTAGGAGAAGAAGCAGAAGAATTAGAGGAAGAAGTAGAAGAATTAGAGGAAGAAGTAGAAGAATTAGAAGAAGAAGCTGAAGAATTAGAAGAAAAAGCAGAAGAAATAGAAGAAGAAGCAGAAGAATTAAAGGAAGAAGCAGAAGAATTAGAAGAAAAAGCAGAAGAATTAGGAGAAGAAGCTGAAGAATTAGAAGAAGAAGTAGAAGAATTAGAGGAAGAAGTAGAAGAATTAGAGGAAGAAGTAGAAGCCCTTGAAGATGACGCAAAAAAACTTGAAGAAGCAACAGAAAAAGATCAAAACAAAACAAACAAAACTGAAGATGATTAAGAAACTAATAAAAATATAAAAATTTTTATTTTTCTTTTTGAAATTAATATAACCATTATTTTTCATCTTAAAATTTAAATTAGTGATTGATCATAAATGTTATTATAGGTATACGTAAAGCCTTTTTTTCCTAATTGAATATGACCTCTAATAGTAATTTCGCTAAATATAAGCAGAAAAAGGAGCTAATTGAAGAATTAAATATTTATCAATCAATTGTGTCAAAAAAAATAGATATTGAGGATTTCAAATCTGCTTTAACGAAAATAGATTCTGCCTTAACTTTAATAGATGAATTTCAATCCTACTTCGATTTAAAACATGAGCTAAAAGAATTTAGTGAAATCCGGCAGAAGGTTCTTAGTGAATTCGATACCCATCGTAATATTTACCTTAGGCGATATAATAATCTTTTGAAGGAATCCCTTACTGAGACTAATTTGGAAGACTTCTTAAAATTGTTAGCAATGCTCAAAAATGAGGTAGATGACAATTTAAACAAGTATAATCTTTACGATTTACGAGATAATATCATTACATATTTCACTTTTATTAAGAAATTGTATACTATCATTAGTTCTTATAAAGTTCTAAACTATTACGATGCTTCTGGGAAAATTATAAAATTCGTTAAAGATTATAAAGTTGATAGCTTTCCAAATTTGAAATATTTAGTTTCAACTATTTTCCAAAATCTGCTTTTTATTCAATTTAACTTAATGTCTAAGAATTACGATAGATTGTCATTACGAGAAATCTCTGAAATGTTATCAATAACTCCTGAGAGGGTTGAAGATATTATTAATTTAATTATTAACAAACAGAGAAGTCCTATTAAACAATACACAAAATACAATAACATAGTGATTTTTAACAAGTAAAATTAATCTTATAACGCACGGTAATATTCAGGTCTTAATGCTTCCTTATGATGAAATCCAAAATCAATAACTTCTAAGATTTTGGCTTTATCCTTTTCTAAAGTTCCTTTTATTGGTAAGTAATTAGAAGCGTGGTTCGACCTAAAAATACAATTAGCACCTTTATTTTTAAAGTTAATCGCTTCAATGAAAATCTTCAATTCGTTTAAAATCTCATTAGAGTTCATTTCTATGAAATCACCCCTTATTTTCTTCTCATACATAACGGTTCCGGGGGGTATCATAAGTGATAAAAATGCTATATACCATATTCTATCATCATTGGGGCAAATTTGATTTATTAAATCCGCCGATTCAAGAGCATGAGCTTTAGAAACATCCTCGTTTCCTGCTCCACCAAGGCCATTAATGAAGGTAGCAGATAGGGTGATGTTGGCTTTAAATAATTTTTTAGAAATGTTAATATAATCCGCCTTCGTAGCATGTTTATGAACGTCTTTAAGTAGAACATCATATCCGCTTTCGAACCCTACATAAGCAATTTTTAATCCAGCATCTGATAACTCTTTCAAATCATTGTCCGATTTCTTCAAAATATCCTTAGCATGAGCATAAACCCCCACTCTTTTCAATTTTGGAAGTTTTTTAATAGCATACCTAGTAAGTTCTAAGAGCTTTTCAGTTGGGGTTACCATTGCATTTCCGTCTAAAAAGAAAAGTTTACTTATGGAAGAACTAAACCGTTTATTCGCTGCTATATCCAAATCTTTTTTAACTTCTTTAATTGATCTAATTTTAAAGTTTTTTCTAAGATTTGACATGCAAAAATCGCATTTGAAAGTGCATCCTTCAGTTAATTGAATTAATAGAGAATTATGTTCTGAGGGGGGGCGAAATACTGGTTCACAATAGTAGATTCTTTCATTATGCGTCATAATAATTAGTAAGATAAGACCAGGGATATAAAATATATAAAGTACAAACTAAATTAAGGAAATTTTAGTATTCTCATTCATCTTCCTAGGCTTTTTTTTTTCCGCTTTCTTCCTTTTCATCAACATCTTCAGGTTTTTTTGGGCAGGATGTAAGATGACGCCCTAATCGAACAAATTCTTTTCCGCAATAAGGACAAACCTGTTTTTCTTTAGTATCCTTTTCTGAAGCTGGTTTTGCTTTTTTCTTCTTCTTTCTACTAGGCATAATATCATCTATGCTTGCGTCTTCGGGAGCAAATTCGCAATTTGGTAAGTGGGCTCGTAGATCATCAAATAATTCTCCACAAAATGGGCATTCAACCTCAGTAAATTCCTCAGCATCTTCTACCTCATCTTTTACCAATTTTCTCTTTTCAAATTTTAGTGGAATTTCTTCCTCCTCTTCTTCTTCAAATTCGTCAATTGTTAAGTCGAGATCGTTGTCACCTTTAAGTTCGGCTAGTTCAAATGCTTCTAATTCTATTTTTTTCTCTTTTATTTTTTTTTCTGCACCTTTTCTACTCTCTTCATAAACTTCTGAAACTTTCTGACCGGTTTGCACATAAAGTGTGCAAACTTGACAGACATAGGCTTTTTTACCAAGAATTAAATCTCTTTCTGGGCAACTGCATAATGGTTGTAAACTATTTGCGATATCTCCCATAGGAGTAAGATGTTTACAAGCAAATTTGCGAGAAAATTTTATTTTTTGTTTTTTACGTGGAATAGTCAACCAACCAAAAGAAGTATGTAATAAAATAAATATATCCTAAAATTTAATTTTTTTGATTGTTCCCTTCCAAAATAGGAATTATATATTTAAATTTATTTTAAAATTAAAAATTATAATGAATGGATTTCAGATCATTAACAACCTTCTTTTTTATCTCAGAATTTTCTATATCTGGTAACAGAACATCAATGATATCTCTCAATTCTATTATTTTTTCAATCAGAACTTCTGGCTTGCTCCATGGGGTAATTCGTAGCGGGTGACTATAACTCAAGCCATTATTGTAATTTTCTATAGCTTCCCGATAAAAAAGGCATGCGGTTCCAATTTGTTTAATCTTTTTCTCATAACTCAATCCAATTTTATTAAAAGCCATTCCAGCGCCAGCAAAATCTTTAACTTTTATAAAATCTACAGCTGCTTCTTCAATTTTTTTCAAACCATATTCTAATACGTCTATGTCTCCTTCTCTTACGATAATATAACCTATTATATAATTTGCTATACCTTTATAAAAAATTTGATTGTTAAATTCTGCTAGATTAAATAATTCATCAGCGAATTCTCTGGCAATCACTAGATGATTGTTGGCTATGCAAGATCTTGATACTTTTCTTAACAAATCCATTACCCGGTTCACATCATTGATTTCTTTATATTTTTCAATGCCCCGGCGATATTTTTCTATACCCGTAAAAGTATCTTTGTTTTTAAAAGCTTGATTTCCTTCGTAAATAATTTTATCCGCTAATTCCTTTATTTTATCGCTATCAATAATAGTCTCATAAAAAATATCGTCAACGTTGAATTTAATATCTTCTGATAAAGGGATATCGACAAGATTTTCTTGTGATAATTCAATATTTGAGTCCTCTAACACTCCATCAATATCTTTATAATCTGATTCTAGCCTATAATGCTCCTTAAAGGCTTCTTGAAGTGGTTTTCCTGCTGAAGCTAAAGAAGATAACTCCGCGAGAACATTTGCAAAAAAGAATTTATTTAATCCTTCAACAATATAATCGATTTTATGATAATTAGTCTCAAACTCAACGGAATTAGAATCCATTGTTACATCAGTTAACCGATATATCTCAAATCCCGTGTCATATTTAGTTAGAATATTGTTATCAATTTTCTCTTCCCTTTTCTTTCCAAGAAGAGTATGATCGAAAACCAATCCTATAGCATCCTTAAATTTGCCCTGAAATCCAAGTTGATTAATAAGATCAATATATGAAAAGAATAAGGTCAAACCTGGATGAGAATGGAACCATCCAACGATAAAATATCCTTTGCCTTCTTTATCTAATTCCTCGTGTATTTTTTCAACATCCCCATAATCGGTTTCGCTAAATTCTACATCTGTGTCGTGACCATATGTCATTGGAATTGCTCTTTCGACATATAAGAAATCATCGTCGTAAAATCCGATTAAAAGACCGTATATTTCTTTCCAGTCTTCGGAAGGTATAGCTTGATTTGCGTATCTACTAGCATATAATATTATTGTTTTATATGCCTCTGCTTTGAGAACTACGGGTTTACCCCTTTTTATTTCGCTATCTTTATCTTGTGTGGCTTCTTTCCTTTCAACATTATCACGATCTTCATTCTTACGCGATTCTTCAGTCATAATTTTGCCTTATATAAACTCAGATGAGGTAATACTAACCTCTTTACTTTATTATGATAATTTTCTTAAATAAAATTATGTTTAAATAAAAATTTGAACTTTAAATTATTCCCGATTTTTTAAGATTTTTAATATCTTCTTCTGAGTAGTTAAGCTCCTTCAGAATTTCTCTTGTATTTTGACCAATTTGCGGTGCTAAACTCCTTATTGTTAAAGGTGTTCTGGAATATTTAATTGGCGAGTTTACATTTTGAATTTTACCAAATTTTGGATGATTCATATCAACAACCATGTTTCGCGATTTAATTTGTGGATCTTCACATGCTTCACTGAAAGTTTTTACAGGCATAACGCAAGCATCAATATTTGAAAAAATCTCCATCCATTCGTTTTGGGTTTTCTTTAAAAATTCATTTTGAACTTCGCGGAATACTTCCTCTTTTTCTATTCCCAACACATTTCCTTTTGGTATTAAATCTTCCCGCCCAAGCCCCTTGCATACACCACGCCAAAATTTTACCTCAATCGCACCGACAGACATATACTTATTATCTTTGGTTTTATAAATTGAATAAAATGGAACTTCCCCGTGCAAAGGATTTCTTGGTTTAGTCATACCGTCGTTTTTACCTTTAGAAAATTGAAAAGCAGCCGCCATAGGCATAAAAGAAAAAACGCAATCCGTCATAGAAACATCAATATATTGACCCTCTTTTTTGGGATTTCTCTCTCGTTCAAGTAAAGCTCCAAGTATTCCAATTGTTGAAACCAATCCTCCTCCTATATCAGCGGCTTGCACGCCAGGGAGAATAGGTTTTCTTTCTTGATCTTTTTTCTCTTCTAACTCTCTCTCTTTATTTAAATCTAATATCCCACAAATTCCAATGTAATTTAAGTCATGACCCGCTGTTTGTTCGTAAGGTCCGTATTGACCATACCCTGTCAATGAACAATAAATTATTGATTTATTAATTTTAAATAATGTATCATAATCAATTTTTAATTTATTTGTAACTTTTGGTCTAAAAGTTTCTAATATAACATCTGCTTTTTCTACTAATTTATAGAATATTTCTAAAGCTTGACTTTTTTTTAAATCAAGTGCTATAGATCTTTTATTTCTCATTATAACTGAATTAAATGCACTCTCACGATACCTACCTTTCTGAAAAAATGGTGGAGGACTTGCGTATGGATACTTAGGATCCTCAACTCTTATAACTTCTGCACCAAGATCTGCCAATATCATTGAGGCATATGGTCCAGGTAGCATCCGAGCAAGGTCAATAACAACTTTACCTTCTAAGGGGAGACTCATAATATAATATAGATTAAAGCTTACTGCTATAAAAAAATTAAGAAAACGAATAAATTGAACTGTTACTAAATTTCAATAATTTCAGCATTCATAGTTTCAGTATCAATAATTGCAAATGTTGATTTATTCGTTAAATATCCGCAGAGTTCACCGGGATTTATTATTAACACCCCATTCTCTTTCCGATTTACCATGTTATGGGTATGACCAGATAAGATAATATCAAATTTTCCAGATTCTGCTAATGCATCAATGGTTTCTTGTTTAGGCATGTGTGAAGCAAAAATTCGCTTTCCTCCTAACTCAATTATTAACTCATGACCATTTTTTGCAAAATCACAAATTTGACCTAAGTTTTGTGTGAGGTATAGAATTTCTCCATCATTATTTCCGAAAACGCCAAAAAATTGCTTTTTTATTGATTCATTGAGTTTATTGAACCATAATTTAACGAAAGGTGCAACGTAATCACCGCAATGAATTAATGCATCTACTTTTTTATCGTTTATTATAGAAACTGCTTTTAAAATATTATCTCGATGATCGTGTGAATCTGAGAAAACTGCTATTAGAATATTAAAATCACCTTTTTATTTTACTTTACAGATTTAAGAAATATTGGAAGAACAATAATAAAAATCTTGTTTACACAAGTAAATAAATTATCATTTAATTATTATAAATAGGAATTAGTTAAACAAAGGCAATGATTAAAAATGATAGAAGAATTCCTGAAATCTGAGAAAGAAGCTATTGATAATGAATTAGAAGATTATTTCTCTTATTTAAACGATATAGAAAAAGAGATTCTATTAAAGGATTTTATTGCTCATCTTCAAGATTTCATTCTAAATAAGAAAGCAAAGAGACTTCATCCAATTCTATTGATTGCTGCATTTGTAGGTATTGTAAATCCTATTAATATGGATACTCAATTACATCAAATCAGGAAAGTCTCCTTATCGGTGGAGTTGCTACATAGTGGGTACTTAATATATGACGATCTTATTGATGCTGATTTGGAGAGAAGAGGTAAACCCACTTTTCATGTTCAACTCGAAAATGAATTAAACCAAGTATACAATAATACAGAACTTCCGAATAAAGAAGAAATAATTAAGATGTATGGGAGAGACATGAGTATATTAGGTGGAACACAGGGATATCTTTTAGGATTAAACATTCTTAAAACTTCGAGATTTTCCGATAATTTAAAATTGCAGGCTATAAATGAATATACAGCAGCAATGGATAGATTAATGAAAGGGCAAATTATAGAAGAATATATGAATTATCACAATATTACCATGTCTTTAGAGCAATATTTATCTATCGCAGAGATGCAAAGAGCAAGTCTGCTTGAAAAATCTGTAAAAATTGGAGCTATCTTGGCTAAAGGCAATTTTCATTATCAAATTGAACCTTTAAGTAATGCTATGAACCTAATGGGTCAGGCATTTGCGATCCGAGATGATATAATTGATATTAAAAGTGATATTAAAGCAAGGAAGAAAAAAATAATATACATATTTGCTGTTCAAAATACAGATGAAAATCAATCAAAGACCTTAAATGAAATATATCATTTAGAAGATTTAAGTAAAAGTGATGTTAAGACTGTTGAGACAATTTTTGCCGAAACTAACGCTGTGATAATAGCAGAGCATTTCTCTAAAAATCTAATAAACCAAGCAAAAGTGTCGCTTAGAAATATTTATCCAGATCTTAACAAAAATCAGAAAACATTCTTCAATGAATTCTCCGACTTTATGTATATGAGAGAATTTTAGTTTTACAAAGAAGAATATTAGCATACAACATATTGAGTGTTTTGATGCTTTAACATCAAATTATTTAGCTCTTTAAATACAGTCAATACATTTTGGTTCTGTAAGGCTGATGTTTTAAAAAACCCATCCATATTCTTTTCTTGGATAAAATTACATATTTCTTCTTCTGTAACAAGGTTCTCTATGATGGTAGATGAAATTAAATCGCTTTTACTTCCAACTAATAATTTTGGAAGATTTAAGCCATTAGCATGTTCTAATACTTGGTTATACCAGAATTCTAACTGTTCGAATGAATTTTTACTTGTTAAATCAAATACTAATAGAACACCATTAGCTCCTCCTAAAAATTTTGGAATTAAAGCTTTAAACCTTTCTTGACCTCCAAAATCAAAAATTGATTGCACATTATAAGTTTCTTTGGGGTTTTTAATTTCATCTTTAGAACGGATTTTTAGATCGATGGAGTGAAAATTAACTCCAATTGTGAGTGAAGTGTCGAAATTAAAAGAGTTAAAACAAAAACGGTTAAAAAGACAAGTTTTACCTGCGCTAGGAGGACCAACTATTACGGTTTTAAAAGTAAATAAGATTTCTTTTCCCTGAGTATATGTGTCGATCAATTAAAATACCGATTATTCTAATAAGTTAGATTTTGATTTAAGCTAATAACTTCTTAAATTAATGCTACAAGAAAAATTTAATCAATTTAGTGTTAAAATATAATACTAAAATCTTTATTCTAAAAATGCTTAAAATAACTTAGTAGTTTTGTTCATAGCAAATTAATAATCGAGAATATATATCCTTGATGAGATATGGTTTTTAAAGTACCCCCAAGTCAAATTATTATCAGACCTCCTGTTGAAGCATACAGTGTACTCATAGCTGTTACAGGGGGCTGTAATTGGAATAAATGCCGCTTTTGTGGAACATATAAAGGGATCTATGGAACAACTCAAGATTATGCAGTACGCCCACTAGAAGATGTGCTGAAGGATATTGATCTCTATGCTGATAAAAATTATCATGGATATCCTGTTTTTCTGGCCGGAGGTAATCCCACTTCAGCACCTACAGATTACCTCGTAAAGATAATTGAATATGTCAGATTAAGAATGAAAAATGTACCAAGAGTAAGTTGTTATGCGAAAGCTTTAGACATTCTAAGGAAGACTGATGAAGAATTAAAAAAATTATCAGAAGCGGGATTAGATATAGTATATATGGGATTAGAGAGTGGAAGTAGTAAAATTCTACGACTTATGAAGAAGGGTACCAATGCAGAATCAATGATTAAAGCTGGAAAAAGGGTGTTAAATTCGGGCATAAAACTAAGTTTATATGTTATTTTAGGCTTAGGAGGGAAAAAATTTTCAGAGGAACACATTAAAGAAACAGCTGGAGTACTCACTGAAATAAACCCTACAATTTTCCGATTTAGAACTTTAAATCTAATGCCTAACACTCCGCTTTGGAAGGACTGGAAGAATGGAGATTTTGAATTATTATCTCCCGTAGAAAATCTGATTGAAGAACGAAATATTATTGCTAATTTAGGGGAAAATGTTTCCTCCCAAGTGTTCAACGATCATGTCAGTAACTATTGTTCATTAGAATCTTCAAACATTAAAATTGATAGAGATGCTTTCATTAAGACGCTCGATTCCTACATCAATGACCCAAAAATAAAAAATTTACCACGGAAAAATTTGACCCAAATGTAATCCAGCTCCTTCTCTTTTTTATCTCTTCAATAGTATAATAAAATACTATGAAAAAATATATATTTTCCATAGACTAAATACCTAAAATTTTAAAATCAAAATTGTCTTTATTACTAATACTTAAATTTCAATGTTAAGAATAATATTTTTCATAATACTATTAAAATATAATTTTAACCGTGCAGAAAATGACAGATTATTATCGAAGCAAAGTTAAATATAACGAAATAATTGCTACATTCGATGATGTCCTAATTCAACCAGGATTTACTAACTTTGAACCTTCTGAAGTTGATATGTCTTCTAATCTAGGATCATATAAATTCAATTTACCTATAATGTCTGCAGCGATGGATACAGTAACCGAAGAATTGATGGCTATTAAAATGGCATTATTAGGCGGATTAGGCGTTTTACATCGAAATTGTTCCTATGAACGACAATTAGAAATGGTGAGGATTGTAAAAAGAGCAAGATCATTTGTTATTGATGATGTAGCCACGATACAGCCTGATGAATCCGTTTCTAAAGCAAAATATATGATGGACAACTATAATATTAGTGGAATTGTTGTTGTTAACGAAGAAAACAAAGTATGTGGTATTTTCACTAAAAGAGATATACCTTTCTCAAAAAATGATATTAACAACGGTAAAGTAAAGAATTTTATGACAAAGGATGTGATATCCATCGAACCGGGGGCTTCTAGAGAAAAGGCGTTAGAAGTTCTTTTTGAATCTCGTAAAGAGAAACTTCCTATTATAGATAAAGGAGGAAACTTAAAGGGATTAATTACTAAAAAGGATTTAGCTCCAGAATTTCCTTTAGCATCCATGGATAGCGAAGGTCATTTGATTTGCGCTCTAGCTTTATCTCCTAAATTTCCAGAATCGACACATGCTCAAAAATTATTAAAAGAAATCGAGAATTATGTAGATATCTTCTTTATTGATGTAGCAGATTTCTATAAAACATCAGATATTAAAGGCACTAAAAAACTCATGGATTTTCTAGATTCCGATTTTGTGTTAGGAAACATTGGAACTTATGAAGCCGCTGAACATTTAATTACAAAAGGTAATTTTAATGAGGATAAATTCATTGGATTAAAAGTTGGGATGGGATCGGGATCAATTTGCACTACATCCATTCAAACTGGTGTAGGGGCTCCAACTCTTTTTGCAACTGCTCAAGTGGCTGATGCTATAATAGATTATAATTCAAAAATTAGTTTAATTGCAGATGGTGGTTTTAAAAATCCGGGAGATTTACCCAAAGCGTTTACTGCAGGTGCTGATTTAATAATGTCTGGACACTTTTTTGCGGGATCAACAGAAAGTCCAGGATATGTCGATACAATACAAGGTAGAAAAGTGAAAATTTACAGAGGAATGGGTTCCAAAGAAGCAAGGACATCTGGATATGTAGCAGATCGATATACAGAAGGCTCAAAAAGTCTTCCAGAAGGTGTAAGTGATTATGTTCCTTTTGTTGGAGACATGGAAGGCGTATTATTGTCCTTAAAAGAAGGACTTTTAAATGGTATGATATACGCAGGAGCAAAAACTATAGATGAGATGAAGAAGGCAAAAGTTGGCGTAGTTTCTTATGTAGGGCAGCGTGAAAGTAGACCTCACGACCTACTTAGCAGGTATTAATGATTATTTCTTCCTTTTAATCCATCCAATAATATAAATTCAATTGATTGTAATTTTATTAAATCCCTATTAATTAACTTAAAACAGCATTATTTCTTACTTAGTAATACCAATTTTGATTTTTATATCATAATATAAAAGAATGAATTACCATGAAAAAAATTGAAAGAGCTATCGTCAGTGTCTTTGATAAAAATAACATTGCTGAATTTGTAAGATCGTTAAGTAAATTTGGAATTAAAATTCTATCTACAGGAGGAACCGGGCGGCTATTAAAGGAAAACAATATTAATTTTGAACAAATCTCTAATTATACCGGTTCTCCTGAAATGTTTGATGGTAGAGTTAAGACTTTACATCCGAAAATCGAAGGAGGAATACTTTTTCGACGAGAACTAAAAAAAGATTCTGAAGATGCTCTAAAATACAATATTCCACCTATAGATATGGTGATATGTAATTTGTATCAATTTAAGGAAGCAATTTCAAAACCTAATATTACTTTACTTGATGCATTGGAAATGATCGATATAGGCGGTCCTACAATGATAAGAGCAGCAGCAAAAAATTTTCCAAATGTTGTTGTCGTGCCTAATGCTAGGCATTATGATAAAATAATCGAAGAATTGGAACAATTAGGGGGAATTAGCGATGAAACGAGAGCAACATTAGCTCAAGAAGTCTTTACAATAATGGCTGATTATAACGCAGCAATTTCAAATTATTTACAAAGCTATTATCACCCAGATCAAATCATGAAAACTAATATAATTAATACGTATGAAAAAGTTCAAGATTGTCGTTATGGAGAAAACTGGGATCAAGCTGCTGCTTATTATAGAGATCTATCCTGTGAATATGGGCTTCATAATCTAAAACAACTCGGAGGAAAAGAGATTTCTTTCAACAATTACTTAGACATTGATGCGTGTATTCAAATGCTTCTAGATTTTGATAGAAACCATTATGTAACGGCTATTTTAAAGCATACAAGTCCTAATGGGATTGCTATCGATAAAACCGACCAATTAGAATCTATTAAAATGGCGTTCAAAACAGATCCCTTATCTGCATTCGGGGGAATTTGGGGTGTAAACAAGGAATTGACCGCAAATGCAGCAAATTTCATTGTAAATAAAGAAAAAATTTTTGTTGAAGTCCTATTGGCACCATCTTTCGAAAATGAAGCGCTTGAGATACTAAAACAAAAAGAAAATATGAGGATAATAGAATTTGGCGATTTATTGGACAAACGAGAAATAATTTATAGAAATCATGAAATTAGAGGTGTATTGGGAGGAATTTTAGTTCAAGAATATGACCATAAACATATAATTAAAGATTGGAATGTTGTAAGCAAAAAGCAAGTAACCAATGAAGAAAAAGAGGCTCTAATATTTGCTTATAAAGTTTCAAAATGGACGAAATCTAATTCAGCTTGTTTTGCTCAAATTTATGAAAATGGAGTTTATACCATTGGCATTGGGGCTGGACAACAAAGTCGAGTCCATGTAGTTAAATTAGCAGCACAAAAAGCACAAGAATTTGGTCACGAAACTGAATTAAAGGATTCTGTTATGGGTACTGACTCTTTCTTTCCATTTCCTGATGGTTTAGAAGCTGCTGTGGATGTAGGTGCTAAGGCTATAATCAATCCTGGAGGTTCCATTCGCGATGATGCAATTATTAAGCGTGCAGATGAATTAAATTGCGCATTAGTCTTTTGCGGTAAAAGAGTTTTTCGACATTAAGAAATCTAATTTAAATTTTGATTTGGGTATCGATAGAGAATAGGATCATTTAATTTTAATTCTTATGAGCGTTTATAATTCAACAGAAAAAAAGTTTTTAAATCCGTATGAATAAATTAATACACTAATTAGTAAAATACTTTTTTTAATGAGCGAGGATTTTATGGACTTCTTTTCAAGAAATTTAAGGGAAACTATAGAGGCGATTAATAAATTAATAGATAATAACATCAACTTAGTCACTACTAAAAGTATAAGAAGATGTAATAATATCAAAGCCTCAAATCGCTCCAAAATAAATTTTATTTGGAGATCTCTTAATTATCTCGCAAAGGAAGGTATTCTGGAGATGAACGGCACCTATTCTCCTAAATCGTATAAAATTAAATCGGTCCAAAAAATCGATATTGAGGGAATAATATCTCAAATTGAAAATAAAAGGAAGTCTTAACGAAATATTGTAAACTTTTATGTTAGATTTAATCTTTCTAACAGATCATTTAAGGTTTTTTGATTTCCAATATTTCCTGCATCATTTATTAACCTTTTTTGATAAAATATAACATTTCCATATTTAAGCTCTAATTCATTAAATAATTTAACCCAATTGTTAAATTTTGATATTAGATCTATAACTTCCGGATCCTCTTCAAATAATTTTACATCTTCTTTTTTTCCTGTAGAAAGTGAAATAGATTTATATTTTTTAACAGTATACCCTTGTTTTTTTAAAAGTGAAGTATTAGCTTTTCTCACGAACGCTTCTACTCCGTTTCTCCAATGGATATATTTTTCGTTAATTACATCAATTATTCCTTGAATCATCCGAACCTCTTGAGGATATATTGTCTCGTTCTGTTTTGTTAAGATTTTTTTAATTTTTTCGAACTCAGTATTGAATATTTTTATGTATTCCATTATCATTTTCGAAAAGTCAAATAATATTATATTATAATCCTGTGCAAAAACTACTTCTGAACTAGCAAATGTTAATGTTTCTTCGTCAAAAGTACCTTTCAACAGATTTTTACTCAATAAATTATTAAAAATAGATGTTAAAATCTCTTTATCCTTATCATCTAGAATCTTCCCGTAAAAAAAATCATTGAAAGAAAACATAAAACTATTATCTAGCATCAAATTTTCTATTCCTTTTTCTGTGTAAAAGACTAGCTCCCCTTCATGAATATGAAAAATGCCCTTAATTTTTTCATCGCTTTGGAGCTCTTTAAGCAAATTCTCAACAATACTAGAAGTAACATCTATATCTCCCAAATAAATCACATTCTCAGATCTAGATTTGTCGATTAATTCCAATTTTATCTCTTTTTTGGATTCCTCGATTTTATTCTCGTTAAAGATGAGGAATTCTCCTTTTTTGAAATAATTTAATCCTAAATTATTGATAAATTCAATAAACAAATTATATGACATGCCTGTTTTTTCAATGTAATCTTCGATTTGAATCAAATCCATTCCTTTTATTTCTTCTCCTATTAGTTTTAAATTTTCGTCTAATTTTGTAAGTATATGGCTTCTATCGATGTTTAAATTTTTAGCTATCAGATTTATCTGTACATTTCTTTCATTTTGGTTCTTTATTGAGTATATTTCTTCGATTTTTTGATTTAGAAATTTTGAATAATAGAAAATTTCTTTGTTCTTGTCAAATATTCCGCTCCTAATATCAATAAAACTTTCAAAAATCTGAACTAACAATTCTCTCTTTACATTTAACTTATCTGAGAGCATTGGAATTGAATAATAACCAATTAATCGAGAATTTTCAATTTCTTTTTTGACATTTAATAATCCTACATTAGTCAACCATTGAGTTCCTGTTCTAAAATAAGTTAAATAACCTTTTGGTAAATTTTTAATCAATTTAATAAAATCTTTCTCCGTTAAGCGTTCTCTATATGATTTTAAATCAATTGCAGTATTTTTTGCTGCTTCAGTGTTAATTTGTTGCTGAATGCTTTTCAAGGAGTAGTACGCAGCATTATCTTTTCCTGTCAGAAAAACCTGTTTAGTTAGATTCGATATATCTCTTATAATTTCATTAATAAAATCAGGAGGCAGATAATCAAATTTTTTAAGATTTACCATCCCATTATTATGAAATGAGTCTTTTAGATCTGATTTTATGTAGTTGTAAGAGTAAAAATAACCCAATTTTGAATAATGCCCCTTAATGTGCCCCAACTTAATTAAGGTATTTAAAAATAATCTCAATTCCTGTTCAGTACGAATAATAGGGGAAAAAATTTTAAGGATGTTTTTCTTCTGTAATTTTTCTTCCTTCCCGAATATATTTATCAGTTTTTCTTTCTCGATTTCATAAAAATAGACATTTTCTTGTCCTTTATTGCTAGTGTAGAAATATATCTTACAATCTTTTTGGTTTTTTATACTCATACTTTTAACAAAATCTTTTAAACCTACTCCCGTCTCCTTAGAAATTTCAGTAAAATTGTATTTTTTCATCAAAAAAATATTCTGAATCGTTTCTAATAACTCTTTTAATCCAAATTCTTCAATACCTAAATCTTTCACAGATGGGAAAATAATTTTAACTAAGGTTAATGTTTTTGAATAAATTTTGGAGGAATCTTTAGTAAAATGTTGATTTATGAGTGATTTCAAGACTTCCCTTAAACTGTATAACTGTTCAAAATCAAATTCACTGCACTTTTCTAGAAAACTCATTATAGAAATTAGATTTTCTTCAGCGTCTTCAGTCAATAAAGCATTTATGAATTCTTTTTTATATACGCATAGTAATTTGGGATTTTTCTCTCCAATCTCCTGTAAAAAATAATAGATATTATCTCGTACATCTTTGTTTAAGTCACCTAAATTTTCAATGAATTTCGGACAATATTCATCTAGATACTTTTGTTTTGAGAGCATAGCAAATCCAATTACTATAAGAGTATTAACCTTTAATTTTGGATCATTTGTATTTATGTAACTTTCCAAATTCTTAATGACGCTCTCGTTTATTAGGTTAAAATCACTTTCTGCTAAGATACTCAAAATATAGGAAATAAGAATCGCATGTTTTTGTTCTACTAATAGTTCCTCTAGTTGTTTAATTACTTTTTCTACTTTTTCAGTCTTACTTTTATCAAGTAACTTATCGAGTTTCTCAACTAGGGGGTAAATTACTTGATCTTGTTCAAACTCTTCCAAATTAAACATTGTTAACGAAATTTAATGTTTAGTCCAATAATAATTTTTTGAAAGGGTCAACTTCTAAAATATCCTTAATTTCTTGAAGAACAATGCTTGGATTAGCCATTTCCAAATCAATTTTAGTACCATGACCTGAAAGTAATGCAATACTTTTCACTCCTGCGTTGATTGCACACTCAATATCTGTAGGAAGGTCTCCTATTAGATACACCTTGTCCTTATCTATAGGAACTTTTAAAATCTGTTTAATTTGCCTTAACGCAACTATAACAGGATATCCATGAGGTTTTCTTATTGCTGTATCGTCACGGGAAATAAAAACAGAAAAAAAATCATCTAAATTTAATCTATTTCTAAATAGCTCTAATCTTTCTCCACTTGTATTTGAAACAATTCCAAAAATGACTCCCCGTTTTTTTAATTCTTTTAGAATGCCCTCCAAGTTAGGTTTCAGAGTCTCATATTTTTCGTATTTAGGAAAAGTTCTTCTAAATTTGATAAAAAATAAAATCCGCTTCCATCGATTAGGGATGTAATTTTTATATACACGATAAACATTAAAAAATGCTTTCAATCTGTTACTCGAATCTGCTTCCTCAAAAAGTCTTGCAATATCAATTAATCTCAATTGTTTGGTGTTTTTCCAATTATAGAATCCTTTTTTCAAGTACAATAAAGCAGTAAACTCAAGCGCTCGTTGAGTAATTACTACACCATCAAAGTCGAATAATAAAATTAGAGGATGTGTCATCAGTATTACTTAAAATATAGTTTACTTCTTAAATCTAATGAAAATCAAAAAAAAAAATAATTATTTTTACTTTCTTCTTATAAAATTTAGTAATCTAATTAATCTGGCTTTGCTGATACATAGCTCAATAAATTGTCAATCTGTTTCTTTTTTTTGTTTATCACATCATAGAAGGTTTTGGGAAACATTTAGGTATGGATCCGCTATCTTTCTCAACTATAAAAGCCGAGGCGTATCATTTAACAAAAGATGGATTTAATGTATTAAAGAGGCTTGGACTATATTCATTTTATAACTATTGTTGTTTACAAAAAACAAAAACTTGTAAAAAAATATAGATTTTAAAAAAGGAAAAAAAACATATTAATCTTAGGCTTTGAATTTCAATTGGCTCTAAATTACCCGTCCAGTTCGTCCGGTTCTACTGATACATAGCTCAATAAATAGTCAATCTGCTTCTGTTTCTTGTTTATGTTTAGCACTGTAGGAAGTGGGATTACGTCGCCTTGGCCTGGCATAAGTGTGATTGATCCTGCACGCAAGATAAAGAATTCAAACACATCTGGGATGGATTTCCTGATTCTTAAACTTTTTGTAGGAATTCTTTCTGCGCTTGAGAAGATTCCGCTTTTATGATAAATTTCGTTTCTTTCAATTTTCCAGTAATCAAATCTCGATCCCAAAACAACGAGTCCTAAAATAAACGCCATTATAATAGTAACTACTACGTAAAATTCTGCTGTTAAACCCGGATTAAAGGTTCCTCCTGGAAGAGCAGCAAACATTCCTGGTACGAGAAAAACAAGAAGTAAAACTACAACAACGACAACGAGAATTAAAACGAAAAATTTCGTACTACTAAAATCGAAAGCAACGATAAACATGTTAATGAAAAATACAATAAGCCAGATGTTACCGAATATTGCAAGAGGTTCAGGGTAAAGCAATTGCAACAGCCATAATACAAACGAAAAGAGCGCCATAGGCCAGAAAAATATAACTTTTGGGTAAGACCTTAAATAAACTTCGTCTATTGATTTATCAGACATTTTAATCACAAATTTTAATTTGTTCTTTTTTTATATTTTAAATGAAGTGATTAACTTCAATATAGAATCTTAGGTTAAAAAATGTTCTTATCAATTAAATATCAAATGGGTAAAGAAATTAGATTTTGTAAAATCCCTACTGATAGAATTAAATGTGTTTGATTAATAAAAATTAAAAAAAGCTCTTTATTGACTGAACCATTTTATAGGAATAGTCAATTTGCGGGTTTCCGTTATCGCTTATCCCCATATGACCCGGAAGTAAATATTTGACATCCAAATTATTAACAAATTTTATCGATTCAATTAAAGCGTCCAGAGATCCCCCTGGAAAATCGTATCTTCCAAAACTCCCTCCCGTAAATACTAAATCTCCAGGAATTAAGATTTTTTTATTAGATTCATAATAACAAATTGAACCTTGAGAGTGACCTGGAGTGTAATAAATATTAAAAGTGAATTCTGAACCGATGTTAATTGTCTCATGAATATTCAGAATCTTGACATCTAAAGGAATTATTTCTAAACCAAACATTTTTGGACTGATCCCGAGATTACCGGGAAAAATCTTTGATTCAATGCCTTCTCTTAATATTTTCGCTGTTTCACCATAAGCATATAATTCAGGGGGATTACTTTTTAGAGTTTTTATCAGCGGGTACAAGCCCAGAACATGATCTACATGTTCGTGAGTTAGAAATACTTTAGTTATTTTTCTATAATCTAAACCCAGATTATTCATACCTTCGAACAAACTCTTTAAAGAAAGTCCATTTCCAGAATCAAATAGCGCCAACTCACCAGTACTTTTGTCGTTAATTATAAACTGATTACAATCCAACATCGGGTTCTCTTCAAAATGATAAATATCTTCAGTAACTTCTCGTCCTAATTTTACTGAATTCTCTGTATCAGGAAAAAACATTTTCATTCATTGTAGTTATTTTACAAAAAAAAAATCGACTTAACTTTAATCTTTTTCTCTTTACTCTTATAAAAAACAATTAAAATTAAGTAAGTCAATTAAATAATATGGAAGAACCTTCTAGTGAAAAATTGGAGGATAACTCTAATATCGAAAAATTAAAAGGTAAAATTAGTTTTGGAATCAAATTCTGGCTAGAATTTCAAGATGAGGGTCGTAAAAATATTTTAGGGTCAGGATGGGCTAATTTACTTGAATGTATTGATGACGCTAATAACAACGAGCCCAAATCTTTAACAAAAGCAGCAAAAGAGTGCGGTTATTCATACAAATATGCGTGGAACATTTTAAATAAAATAAAAGAAAGATCAGGAAAAACACCTGTAGAAACTAGAAAAGGAGGTCTTGGTGGAGGGGGATGGGTTAAACTAAACGATTGGGGCAAGTATTTACTGAAAACTTATAAAAATCTCCTAACCGAATTAGAAGGAATTGAAAAGAAGCTAGAAAAATCTTTAAAAATCGATTAATATGGATCTTGGTAATTAAAATATTCTAACTTATCTTTCCTCTTTTGGAAAAATTATTTAATTAAGGAAAATCATTTTATTATATTATTGTACTAATACTTAAATTTAGAGATTTATATAAAAGAACATAAACCTTTAAAAAATTTAATTGATCAAGCATGGCAGTACCATTACCGGGAACCCCGATTATCGTCGACATTGGTTCAGCCTACACTAAGATAGGTTTCGCGGGAGAGCCTAGTCCTAGGTTTGTTTTCCCCACCATCACCGGTACTGAAAAATATAAAGCTGTAATGGTTGATGTTGGCGCCCGAAATATATATATCGGATCAGACGCTTCAAAAATGCGAGGAGTTCTAAAAATAAAACACCCTATCGAACGGGGTGCAATAATGGATTGGAACGATTATTATGAAATCTTAAATTATATTTTCTATTCGCTATTAAGAATTGAAAATCTTACTAATTATCCAGTGCTATACACTGAACCTCCGTTTGTCCAGCGGGAGACTAAGGAATATATTGCTCGAGTTTTATATGAAACCCATAAAGTCAGAAGTTTAATAATGATTCCTACCCCTATACTGTCTTTATTTAGTGTAGGGTTAACAACTGGTACAGTTATAGAGAGTGGAGATGGAATCACTTGGGTATGCCCCATTCTGAGTGGAGAAATTGTTGATCAATCGGTGCAAAAATTAACTTTAGCTGGTACAGATGTAAATCAACATTTAAAGAATTTACTTATGAGAGAAGGTATTAATATTGAATCAAGTGCAGTCGACGAAATAATTAAAGATATCAAAGAAAAAAACTGCTTTTTCGCTTTAGATCCTGAACACCCTCCAAAGTTAGATGATAGTTTTAGTTTTACAATGCCAGATGGATCTAATATTAATATACCAAATTATATCTTCCATGAAGCACCAGAAGTATTATTTAAACCTAACTTATTAGGGTATAATATCCTTAACATTCCACAAGCGGTTATAAATAGCTTGCAAGGAATTGACAAATATTATTGGAGCGATCTTCTTTCACATATTATGATATCGGGTGGAAATCTTTCATATTCTGGATTTGAAGAGAGACTACGATCTGAACTAGCACAATTAATCCCACAGCTGGGAAAAATACCAAAACCTAAGATTGTGAAAGCCTCACGGGAAGAAAGGCAAAAAATGAAATTAAAAGAAAAATCACAGAAGAAGGAAGATACTTGTCCACATTGTGGTACGTTAGTAGATCTAACTGATGGTAAAGAGTTCTGTCCGTCTTGTAATGGTAGAATGATTTTACCCGAGCTTTCAATTGGAAGCATTAAACTAGGCACAAATTCTAAAAGTGAAAAAGGAAAGAGAATTTGCCCTAATTGCAAAAAGAAAGTTGAAGATGAAGATTCGATTTTTTGTCCTTATTGTGGAAAAAGTTTTCCATTAACAGAGATACCAGAGGTACCTCCTGAGATCGTTAAGAATACTCCACCTGCTAGAGAATTTTCTGGTTTTTACGAGTCATCGGAAGAGGTAGTAAGATTCTTCGTACCAGAAAACTTACAGTTTGCTATATTTAATGGCGCTAGTATACTCGGGAGCTTGCCGAGCTTTCAAAATCTATTTGTAACCCACGAAGAATTTCAATCCAATAGTGCTGCGTTATATAAGAATATTAGCGATATTTTTTAGATCAAACTTTGATCAATTTATTTCTAATTTTTATTATAGTTTACATGATAATCTAACTAAAAACTCAAAAGATCGTTAATTTTTAATTACACGTTAAATTTAAAAAATTAAAATTTAGTTAAAACCAGATTGGGGTTTTTTTTTAATTGAAAAACAGAGTTCGGAATTTAACATTTGCTTTATTATTAATTACTTTAATGCTAAGTATTACACCAATAGCATTAGCAAAAACCCGTCAGAGTCATTTAGTCGATTTTATTTACGAAAATCAAAAAGCAAACGAAAGTTTTGGCATATCACCCCAAGACACAGCTAACGCAATAGAAATTTTGGACTTTTATAATGCTTATCTTATTGAAGTCTTATTTGAGGAGATTAGAAGCGTTGGTATAACTGGTTTAAAGGCTTACTTACAAGAACAAATTCGAACTATGTTTGAGACAGGAGAAATTGATATCTACCAAATATACTATCTTTTAGAAACATTAAACATGCTGGAATCCCTAGAAACTTCTTTAAATTCAGTTTTACGTGATCAAATTTATACGTACATAAATGACACCATTCAGATCGGAGGTGGCTTTAGTCCTACAAACATATCTAATGCTGCAAACATGGCTTCAACTTACTATATATATAATATATTTACCATAATCGATGAACCGGTTGAAAATGAAACAATCCATAAAACTTGGGTATTATCGTGCAATAATACAGACGGAGGGTATGGAGGAAACCAATCTTTATCATCTACATTGACTACTACATATTTTGCGGTTAATTTATTTAGTGAATTAGGTTCAATAAATGATTTAGCTAATCAAACTGCAACTTTAAATTACTTTAAATCACATTATATCGGAGACTCTAATAATCTTGAACACTACGGTGGTTATTTACCTGATTTATACGCTAAAACTCCATTATTAAGTAGTACATACCTCTGCGTTGAAGGAATTAGATTAATAGACGAGACTGAATTAAATAGAGTCGCAACTTCCAATTGGGTATTAGAACATCAAAGTTTTCTCGATGGTGGTTTTAGTGATTGGAATGAAGATATCAATCAAAGACTCTCTTCTATTAGTACATCCTATTCTGCTTTCAAAATTTTACAAATCCTTGGATCGCTAGATTTATTGAACGAAGATATTTTCATGGTCGAGCTTAATTTTTTAATCTTGATTATTGTACTTACAGTTATAGGAGTAATCGTATTAGTTGTTTACTTAATTTTGCGTAGGAGAAGAATTTAAACTTTTTTTATCATTTAATAAGCATATAATAATACTTATTTATTTCAATGAATACCTTGTTTTACATATATTTGATTAAAATTAAGTTTATCACTTGAAAAGTCAAGATTATTATGGGAAAAATATTAGATGGTAAAGAATTATCACAGAAATTAAATTTTGAATTAGAAAAGAAAATAAAATTGATTTCAGAAAAAACTGGTGTAAAACCGAAATTAGCGGGTGTTCTAGTTGGTAATGATCCTGCGTCGGAATTATATTTAAACATAAAAAGAAGAAGGTGCACTGAAATTGGAATTGAATCAATTTTAGTAAATTTAAAGCAAGCTATTACAAAAGAAGCGTTAATAAATGAAATTGAAAGGTTAAACGCAGATAACACCATTCATGGGATAATATTGCAACAACCTCTTCCAAAAAAATTAAAACCTTTCACTAAAGATTTTAATGAAATAATCAGTCCTCTAAAGGATGTAGATGGGCTTCATCCAATCAATAGGGGCAAATTGTTTGACTACAATGAAGATCTCGTGCCTTGTACTCCAAAAGGGATTATAGCGCTTCTAGAGTACTATAATATAGAAATCAAGGGAAAACATGCTGTTATTATAAACCGATCAAATTTAGTTGGAAAACCATTATTTTTCATGCTTTTAAAAAGAAACGCAACAGTATCAATTTGTCACACATCAACGGTAAATATAAATGATTACATTATGAATGCAGACATTTTAATAACCGCTGTCGGTCAACCAAACTTCATCACTAAAGAAAAAATAAAAGAAGGTGTGGTTATAATAGATGTGGGTATCAGTAAAGTAAATGGAAAAACATGTGGAGACGTTGATTATCAAGGAGTTTTTGACAAGTGCTCCTGGATTACTCCAAATCCGGGGGGTGTTGGACCGATGACAGTAAGCTTTTTACTCCAAAACACATTCTTTACCTATAAAAACCACTTTAAGCTGTAATCCTCTTAATATGACGAATTATTTATCAAAAAAAAACAAATAATCTAAAGTGAAATTATTAAATATACTTACAACCTTATAAGGTTAGGATTAAAAATTGACTCACATTGAAAGATGGCTATTTTAGAACTTGGCATAAATTTAGGTATACGAAACCTTTTGAATATAAAATACTACGATTCTGATACAGGAGTAGGTTTAGATCCAGAATTAAGAGCAGGATTTCTCTCTGCACTCGAAAGTTTTACATCAGAAGTGTTTGGAGATGATATAAATGTTATATCTTTAGCCTCTTTTAAACTAGTTTGCTATTGCGATTTAATATCTTTACCAAGCGATGAATTAAATAAGCAGCCATTAATTTCCTTTGCTATAACTGAGAAAGAAACGGATTCAAGTATCGTCAAAAAACAGTTAAGTGAAGTTAATTCTCATTTTCTAAATAGATACTCTCTTAACGATATTTTTTCGAAAAAAGAAAAATTTTTCAAGAATTTTGAAGCCAGAATTGATAAAATTATAGGAGATTTAAAACTAAAAACAGAAGATAGGTTTCGATCGATTTTCTAAATTATTTTTTAAGAGTTGGCTTTTTTTAATGAGTTCAAATATAGGACCAGAAGCGCAAGCAGCATATCAAAAATATTTGGAAGCCACTACCATTGATGAAAAGATAAAGCGTCTAGAAGAGTATCTATCCTTAGTTCCTAAACACAAAGCTACTGAAAAAATAGTCGCCCTAAACAAATCGCGCCTTGCAAAACTTAGAAGAGAACAAGAAGCGCAAAAAAATCGCATTAAGTCTATGGGTAAACAAGTTAGTCCTTTTTCAATAAAAAAAGAAGGAATCCAACTAATTCTAATAAGTGACTATCATTCTCCCGGTGTTGGGAAAACATCCCTTCTGAATTTATTAACCGGGGCTGCAAAAGAAAAGATAGGTAAATTTACTCCTCTTCCTGAAATTGGTATTTATGAACATAATAAAGTTCGTTATCAAATTGTTGATATGCCCTCAATTATGGAGGGGGCTGCAAATGGGATAGGAAACGGTAAAGAAATAATATCTCAATTAAGAGCTTGCGATCTAATATGCTTTTGCATAGACTTATCGCGTAATTATAAAGAACAAATGAATTTGCTATTAAAGGAATTACAGGAATCCCATGTACGCCTTAATGTTCCACCACCTCCAATTACCATTGAGAAGACAGGTTCTAATAAGATTCAAGTATTTTATTTAACGAGCGAAGCTAAAGAAAATAAAAACATTGAAGAATTAACTGAGAGAATTAAAGAAATAACTAAAGCAGGTGGCATACGGAATGGCATTGTTAAGGTTTTTGGGAAGATAAATCTTGAACAAGTCGTTGATACACTAAATCCTTCCATGACATACAAAAAATCTATTATCTTAGGGACCAAGGGAGACTTATCTCTTACAAAAAATTCTTTTTTGGAACTAGAAAATTATTATTCAGAACAATTTCCATTAGTAATTGGAACGAGTGTAAACAAAAAGGAAATACCTGAGGATTTTGGAAAAATTGTATTAAAATTTTTAGGAAAAATCAAGGTTTATACAATGCATAAGGGAGTTGTGGCTGAAAAACCACTATTAATTGACAATATTCACCCAACAGTGCGGAATGTAGCTATAAAGATCCACAGAAGTTTCCTCGAATCACTCGATTACGCAACAATTATTCGGAAGGACGCTAGACAAGAGAAGAAAAAAGTTGGTTTAGATTACGAGTTAAAAGAAAATGATATAATCGAATTACATATAAAATAAGTAACAGAACAATGTAAACTTTTTTTACTAATTCAAATAATCTTCTATATTAGAACTCATTTTTAATAAATTCTGGATAAGTTCAGAAAGATTACTATCACTTAATGCATCTTTTTCAATGAGTTTACTTGCTAATTCCCGGTAAATTTCCCAACCGTTTTCTTTTATCAATTTTAGTTTTGTACTAAAGGAATACAAATTTAGATAGGTATTTTTATAATCTCCTTGATGAATTGGTTTATTATCTAAATTTTTAATAGCCTCGCTTAGAGCTTCTCTTGTTTTTTCCAAATAATAGTTCAATTTAAATTTTACATCCTTTATTTCATTTTTTAATTTATTTACTTCTTTTTGATATTTTAGAAAGGTTGTCTCGTCTTTTAATTTCTCTGATAATTCTACTACAGTTTCAGACATAGCTATTTTTCTAGTAAGATTCGCAGTATTTTCAATTTTATATATAATAAGATCTCTTTCTTGAATTAAGTTTTCGACATTTTCTCTTGAAAGTTGCTTTTTATGAGCCCAAATTGATTTTAACATTTGATCGGGATGTTCCAGCAAAGATTTTCTTACAACTTTTATATTAGCTGCAATTAATTCTGTTAGTGGGTGATCTAGTATTTTTAATTCATCTCTATTCCCATCCCATGAAAGAAATAATTGCTCGTATTTATTTAATAGTTTAATCAATTTTGGAATAACTTTATTAATAGATTTTGTATCTTCTTTATCGGCAATGATGACCATATCAACTTTAATTTTAGATAGGGAAGTAACCAAAACGATATAATCTTTTAATTCTATATTTGTTAATTCTTTTGAACGATCTAACGAATCGCCTAATACGAGTTCAGAAACAAAAGTTTTTATTGCAGAAAAAAAAGCACTAAACATTTCCATCTTTCCAGAACTGATCTCTTGGAAACTCTTGTCGTATATCAATAAACCTGTTGGACTTTGATAAAGAAAAATGGAGTAAATCATATAGATACAGAGATGTGTTTTTAATTCTTAAATATTTACCAGAGATTTTAACAACTAATTAATTATCGAATAATATTTTATTTATTAAATTTTTACCATTAATTTTTTTTTAATTGAATAAAAAGATCAACTTCTAATTTTTTCAATAATATTGGGTATATCTAATAGCTCCTTCTCATAATCGGGATCTAAATTAGAGATTCCTTTTGAAATATTTAGTACACTTTCGAAAGAATAAATCAAATTTTCTAAATAATCCGTGATATCTCCCTTATAGATTAAGATTTTTAGCTCCTCTTCGAGATAATCACTAATCTCTCTAATTGAGAACTTATTTTCAATCCGTAAATTTAAAATTATCCTTTCTAGATTAATTCTCCCACATTCACAATAAGGTTTATCTTTACAATCGCAATTAAAAATTTCTCCTGTCCATTTTACAACATATTCTATAAATTCATCTGAAAAGGATTTTCTCTTCTTAACATAGTTTGCATCCATGAGCGAAAGAACGCTCGCGCTAAAGAAATTATTTGAGGAATATTTTGCTGCTCTGTGCTTTGACAAGTCTGCAACAACTTTCTTTGTTAAATATACATTCTTTAGTGCTTTTAACTCAAGAACAATTTCAATAATCTTTTTTTCTTTCTTTCTTAATATCTCAACAATTTCCAAACTTTTTTCAACAGTTAGAAAGGATTTTGCTATAGATTGACCTAAATATGTAGCACTATATTTAATATTGCTTTCTATGCGGACAAGTCGATAATTTGTTAGCTTTTTCAAGAATTCTTCTAGCTCATAGTTAGAATTAATTAAATATTCATTAAATTTATATATCTTATCTCTTACAATACCTTCATTATACATCGAGATAAAAGCGAGCAGTTCAGTTAGGGATTTATCCCCATCAGGATGTAATTCATAATCTTTAATTTTTCCATTAAGTAAGTTAATGGCGATATTTTCTTCGGAAACCTTTGTTCTATGGGAATATATCTTTCCAGGTTCAATTAGAAGATATACCAATCCAAGGTCGTGTTTTTTTAACCTTCCAGCTCTTCCTAACATTTGCTCAAATTCAGCGACTGTTAATATGTTTATACCCATTGTTAATGATTCGAAAATCACCTGTTTTGCAGGTAAATCAACACCAGCAGCTAGTGCTGCGGTTGCTACAACTGCTGAAATAGTTTGATTCTGGAATTCCCTTTCTATTATCAACCTCTCTTCATTAGTTAATCCAGAATGGTAAGATCTTACTCTGAGTCCCTTATTTTGTAAATAAGTCGTCAGAGACTCGCACTTTTTTCTTGAATTTGTAAATATTATAGATTGGCCTTTAAATCCATAAGTTGAGGTTTCTAAGTAAGCAGATCGCACTAATTTTGTTATATTTTTAAGTTTTATTGCTTCGTTAAGACATAGTACTAAATGTCGTTCGATTGGAACGGGTCTATTATTGTAATTAATCAAAACACAATCTAATGTTTTAGCTAAAGCTACTGGTTCTCCTATTGTAGCACTTAAATATAAATATTGAATCCCCTTAAATATTGATTTTAGCCGTGCTATTAAACCATCTAAAATAAATCCACGTTCCTGATCACTCAAAGTTTGAATTTCATCAATAATTATTGTCCCAATGGATCCCAAATTATTTTTATTACCACTTCTTAAAATATAGTCAATAGCCTCATAAGTAGCTATAATAATGTCTGCCTTTATCAATTCTTCTAAATCTTCCTTTTCTTTCTTCTCTAATATAGATTCTCCTATTCTTTTTATTATTTGCAAATTTAATGGTTTATATTTATTTTTAAATTCTTCCGTCCTTAAACTTGCCAACGCTCTGATAGGCACTAGATAAAGCAATTTGCGATTATCTTTCAGAACTCTTGAAATCCCTGCCAACTCACCAATTAGAGTTTTACCTGCTGATGTCGGCGCCATAACCAATTGACTTTTTTGCTCTTTTAATAATCCTGTTTCTATTGAGATTGCTTGTATCGGCAATAACCTCATAATTTTGAGTGATTTTAGTAACTCCTTAAAATCTTTGGGGATTTCTAAGTTATCAATCGTATAATTTAGATATTTCTTACTAATTGGTGGATTTTTTTCGATATCATAAAGTGTCATCTCTTTATTTTTTACGGGATTGAAATCAACCTTAAAAGAGTTTAGTATTTTATTTAGGTCCCGAAATTTTAAAATTAAGTGATTAAAAAAATTTTTAAGTTTCGGATTAAGTTTACCAGAAGAAATAAGTCCTGCAACTTGAACTTGTTTTACTACAACATCTAATGCACAATCAGAACAAATAAATTGATGCCTTAACGATTTAATCTTGGATTTTTCATTTAGAATTGTAAATTTTTTATTATCTAAGCAGGATTTGCAAAAAGTCATATTTATGATATTATCTTGATCATATTGAAGATTCTTGAGCATTTCTTTAATTGGTGTGAAATCTTCGGGTTTAGTTTGGCTAGAAAAAGCGATAAATTTATTTTTTTTATCAATAAGAAATTTTTTAAGAAGTCTAGGATTAATAGGCTCTAAATTTCCATCATTTTCAAGTTTAGAAAAACCAACGGGACGAATTCTATCTTTAAAGTCTAATCCAAAGAGAACAGTGCCTCTGAAAAAAGGTTTTTTTATATAAGAATAAGTTTGATTTTTCTTCTTGAAAGATTTCAAATAAAAGAAGTTAACATTGAATGATAATTCTTTTTTAATATCCCAATTTTTGTCAAAAACTATAAAATAATCCCTAGAAATGGTAATCAAAAGAAAAATCACTAAGCCTATAAAAAACTTAAGTTTATTGCTGAAATAAGAAAATCAGAATTTAAAATCCAAAAACAGTTTTAATTTTATCATAAACTTCTTTAATTTGTCTTAGCTTAGCTTCATCGCCCTGATTTAAAAAATGTTCGATCCATTGGGCAAGGCCTCCACCATTGGGGTCCATCCATTGCTTAAAATATTCCACTGCTTGACGTTCTTCTGCTGACATGTTAAATTAAAATCTGTTTTGTTTTTATTTTGATATAATTTATATAAAATAGATATATTTTATATTTTTATAATTTTAGTAGTATTAAAATAAAAATAATTTCAAATTTATTTCAGGTGATTTTCATTTGCCAGATGTAAGAATTAAAACACCAAATTTAGATGAGATTTTTGAGAAGTGGAAGCAACGCTCTATAAGAAGTGATAAAAAAAAGATGGAAAAGCAATTCGGAACTAAAGGGGCGATTTTTTCTTTAGATGCCGTGAGTGCTGCAGAATATGTTAAAGACACCCAAAAGGAAGCTGCAATTTATTTTGCTATAAAAAAGACTGTGGGTGCTGTACCAAAAGGAACGGAAGAAAAAATCGTTCTTGCTCCTAGAGTACCAAGAGAAACATTTTATTCATTTAAAGGGAAATCTAACGTTAATAAGGACAATTGGAAAGGCGATGATAAAGTTCCTACATATGAGACGCTACAAACGATATCCTGTAAAAACTGTAGCGGTAAAGGATATATTGAAGGTAGGTGCAAAACTTGTAAAGGGACTGGAAAAATCGAAGAAAAATTAACTATACTATCAGGAGAAGATCAAAAGAAAGAGGATAAACTATTTTCTTATCCTTGCGGCGTATGTTATGGAACTGGTACAAGCAAAGAGCAATGCAGGGATTGTGGAGGTCACAAAAATATGTATAAATACCAAATTCTCCCAGTCCCTTTTAAAACTGTTGTTACAGGAATTCCAGTATTGACTAGTAGCGCACAGACGAGATATGAGAAAGAGATTGAACGTGACCTTCACCAAATGATCGAGGAGGTTGAAGGTATAAGATTTAACGATTTTAAAGATTTGGAGTCTAAGGCAGAACCTTCGTTAGGTTATTGGAACAAAAATATTAAAAAAACGATAGGTACAGCAGGAAGCGACTATAAAACTTACTCAAAAGATAAGGATGCTCAAATTACTACACAAATCTATTTATTCCCGATGATACAAATGTTCTGTGAAACTAAGAAGGGAACCAAGTTTGAGATATATAGTTTAGGTTCAGCGAATAAATTTATGATTTATTCAAATTTCTAAACCATCCTAATTAATTCAATTTCTTCAATTTTTTTTATTTCTATTGAATATTTACTATTGGTTTTTCCCGAATTCAATATTCAATTTGAATTTAATAAAAATTTAAATAACTAAGTTTACTTATTTGATAATACTAAAAAAATGAATTTGAATCTAAAATGCTAATCGACCCTAAAGTAAAAAGCTTAGTAATTTTTAATGGTGGAGGGGGAATTGTTGAAAGAGAAATGAAATTATCCATTCAACAAGGAATAAATGAGTTTGAAATTCAAAATGTTCCCGCCAGTTTTGATCCCAACTCTGCTGATATTAGATTGGAGCATCTTAATCCCGAGGATATAGATTTAATCACATTACAACAAACGATAATAACCTTACCAGATTATAATAATTCCCAGCAAATCATAGACAGGGAAAAATCAGCAGCTAATAGCATTATCTCGTATGCTATAGATTTTACAAGGGAAATGAGAGAAAAAGTATCGAGTATTTGTGAGGCATCTTCCTATAAAACTTTTGCTGACATGAAAGGAACGTTCAATTTTATAATAAATTCCACAAAAGAAGGTGAAATTATAGTAAAAATCCTTTATTTCTTATCCGATGTAAGGATAAAATGGGACACCACACTTCAGGTAAATATTAATGAAGATGGAAAAACCGCAGAAATTGAAGGTTTTATCGTTGTGGACAATCAAACAGGTTTCACATACGAAAATGTCGAATTAGGATTTGCTATATTTGAGTTACCTACACCAACATCTGATATTATTGACTATCAAACAGATAACGCGCCTGAACAGATGAGTCAAGGTATTATGAACGAATTAAATGTCCTTAGAAGTGCTAAAAAGGGTCCAATGAAAAGAACCCAACGTTTTAAACAATTATTATGAGGAGAGTGAAAAAATGAAAGCGACTGTGCCAACAAGGAAAAAAATAAAGTTAAAATGGTTTAAAGCTAATAGTCAGTTCAATGTTGAACGTAAAATTGAAATCCAATATACAGAGCATTCAGTTTCATCAAATAAACTCAAATGGGATGCTGTTATTAAATATATATTAATTAAAGAAGGAGAAAATATTGATCTTCCGGCTAATTCTCCTATGACGCTATATAAAGATAACCTGCCATTCCTATTTCTTAATACTGCTCAAACTGTAGGAAATAAGATAAATTCTGAAGAACTAATTGATGATGATATAGTTATTGATGATGACATAGTCCAAGTTGAAGAAGGAGAACCAAAAATCACATTTGAAGATGCTATTGAACCTAAACAACATATTGAAGTTAGAACGAGGTATGACAAGATAGCACGTAAAATTAATATTGAAAACAAACTGAATAATCCTATAGAACTTACATTAGATTTTAAGCAAACTAAGGATGTAACTTTTATTAAATCTGAACCAGAACCCTCTGAAATTGAAGAACCAAATTACAAGTTCAATTTATCAATTCCCTCCGAAGGTAATTCTAAAGTCGTGTTAGAAATTCAAGCAAAGATAACAAAAAGAGTTACTAAAACTAAACCAGAATTTTTAAAGAAATATAAATAACTTTTTTATTCTTTTATTTAAATTTTTAAATCTGTATTTAATTCTTTTGAGGATTTTATTCTATTATGTTGTAACGGTTAAATAGTTTCATAACCAACTTTAAAAACCAATATAATTTTTTAGGAATACGACCAATTAAAGCGTTAAAAGTAGTCATCATATCGCTTTCTAATGAGTGTCTATTATTTTCAAAATCAGGATAACATAATCCTCCAATAATCTTAGGAGGGGAACCAAAACTTCTAACTTTTTTCCAATGTTCTTCAAGGTTTCTTACTGCTAACCACGTTTTATCTGATTTTATTTGAATTTTTTGTTTTGATTTCAACTTAATTTCACCAAATATATTAACCAACCCAATTCCACCACTATAATCAGTATTTTCAATAATTATTAGATTATCTCCCATTTTTAAATGCTCCTTAATGTCAAAAATCTTAATATTATTTTCTAAAATTATATAGTTTAACGAATGACGAGAAATTACATGGCCAATATGATTATTATTAACGATAATTTTTGCAAAAGTCCCTCCAACTACTTGTAAGTAAGCAGTTTCAATTTCTTCGCTAACGGTAATGATTTTTTTAAAATGTGTTGTACTAATTTGATGCTTTTTTCTTACATCAAGATAAATTGTTTCGCTAAGTATATTAGGGTCTTGCCATTCGTCATTATTTTTTATTTCTTCAACTTTACTCTTATAGAATTCTAGTAACCATATGTATTTCGTTTTTATTGGCTCAAAACCTTCCTTCTTTGCGACATCCATCCATAGAAATTCGTATTCTCTTAAGAGAGAACTCAAATCCTTTATTAAAGACTCGATTTCCTTAATTATTTGCAATTTGTAGTCTTCTTTTACTGCTTTGGGGGAAAAACCGACGAGTTTCTTAGAATTTATTCGCTTTTTACAATAAAATTTTATGTGTTGAGCAATGAAAGCAAGATTTTGAAGATTCTCTCTATTTCTTAATACTATTGTTTCTAAATCTTGACAAATAGTAATAATTTCATCCATATCTTTAATTACTAACTCGAATTTAGTAGTTTTTAGATTATTTCTATACATCTTACTATTCTTATTATAGGGATGACTAAAAAAATGATTATAGTAAAAAGTAGGCCTGGTATGTAAACGTTTATTAACTTCTATAGACCTTAGGATTCTAATTATTTTAAACAATCTATCATCATATATACCAAATAAATAAGTTAAAAGACTTTTCCAGTAATTTGCGATTATAACTTCCTTAAGTGGATTCCATCCTAACTGCGAGGAGTAAATAAATCCATACAATCTATTTTCTCTAATTTCTTTATTATAATAATCTCCCCAACTAGATGTTATTTCACCTATTGCTCCATTTTTAAATCCATTTCTAATTAGATTTGTCATATTTTTTTCAGCCCGCATTAGTGACGGAAAAACTCGATTGTAATCTATAATAGAAGGGCTAACGATGAAGGGTAGCTTAAATTCTTTTATTCTATCAATAAGTGGGTGGTTTTCTTTTGTATTATACTTCCAATACATAACAATCATATCTTTGGGTAACCCCTCAAGAACTTCTTCGTATTTACAAAGGATATCGTGATATATGACAATTTTTTTATATCCATGTTTTTTAACGATCTCATAAACTTTCTTGTAATGCTTCAGGTATGCATTACCGATTCCTATTTTTTCGATGTAATCCTTAGAACCCACTTTTCCTACGTCCCAGCTTTCATCTGCAGCTATATGGAAATAATCTGATTTAAATACTTCACTTAAGTTCTTTATCATATTGTCTAAAAGAGGATAAATTTCTTCATTCGCAATATTTAAACTATTTGATCCAGGAAATTCTCCGTATTGCCAATATGTTTCATTATGCAATATATTCTCCCAATGTCCTATAGTTTGAAATATTGGAATTAATTCTACAAAATGATCTTTCGCAAATTTAAATAAATCTTTTATTTCTTCTTTCGAATAACTTCCTCTTCCCTTTCCTATTTCAGGGTGACCTTCAAACTTGTACATATCTTGCATGTAAACTAAATAATAATGATTAATTTTAAAATGACTTAGAATTTTAATAAATTTCTTGAGGCTATCTATCGTTGCGGATTGACCTCTTGAAATGTCATCCGAAACACCCCTTATTTCTAAACGAGGAAAATCTATTATTGCTATTTGAGGAAATAATTCCTTATTTGAATTGGAATTCAATAATTGAATTAGCGTTTGAATGCCATAAAATAATCCCTGCAAAGAATCCGCCTCTAAGTATAATCTTGACTTGTTTGAAACTATGATATACCCTTGTTCAATTGCACAGCTACTTTGCATTAGATTATTAATCTCTAATTTAGGAAAATAACTTGCACATAATTCTAAAATCGAATTTTTATTAAAAACATGAGGAAATTCATGATCCAACTTAATATCTAGTTTTTCTTTAAATCCAAATTCTTTCAGTTGTTCTTTGAATTGATAAATAATAGATAAATCTTCTTTAGGTAAATTTGTTAGAATTGAAGAGTTATCACTAATCTTTAATAATTTAGAATCCAATAACTTAAAATGAAGTGGTTCTGGAAGAATTAAAACTTCTTCGGCAATTAATTCAGTTTGAATTAAGTTATTTACACATATAAACATATGAATAATTTATTCTTTGCAAATAATAAGATTTATTGATTTTTAAAAGGAATTTGTAAATTCGAGTATTAGTAAAAAGCACTTATTCCATTTTGTAGTATCCCCTTCAACATGATCTTCAATCCGATTTTTTCAATCAGTTTTCAAAAATGAACCTAATTAAAGAAGAGATAACTTTTAAATTAAATAAAGAATATTTATGTAAGTGATTTAGATAATGGAGAGAAAAAGAGAAGTAGAGGATCCAAATTTTAGAGGTTATCTCTTACCAAATAATGCATTGACGATCTCAATTATAGCTATTTTTACAGCTCTAAATTTTGTAGTAACATATTGGATCCAGATTCCAATTCCTGCTACCGGAGGATACATTAATATTGGGGACACTGCAGTTATGTTCGCGGCACTTTTATTTGGCCCTATCATTGGTGGCGTTGCTGGTGGTGTGGGTCCGATGATGGCAGACATTTTCTCGCCATATATAATTTATGCGCCTGCTACGCTTATCATTAAAGGGATTGAAGGCTTCATGATTGGATTAATTTCAAATCCTAGAGATTGTGTTGGAAGAATTTCTTATCGTGATATATTAGCTGTAATTACTGGTGGAATTCTCATTCCCCTAGGTTATTTTATATATGAAGCATTTATACTTGGACTTGGAATTGCTATAGCTCTAGTTGAAATGCCTGGTAACTTTTTCCAATTTATAACTGCTGCTGTATTTTCAATAGTATTAATTACAGCTTCAAGAAAGAATATAATCGATGGTTTACCTCAAGTTTTTAATAAAATTTTCATCCCTTTTGAATCAGAAGAATAATTTTCAATCAAATTGCAATAATAATTTCATCATCTTTACAATTTAATGGAAATGGGTTGCGAATAATAATTAAGGATGTTAATATTATATTTTTATAACTTATCAAATGTCTAATTCAATAGTAAAATTGTGGTGGATTCGCCGTTCTTGGATGGATAATTTTGTTTAGTATTTTGGGCAGTATAGGAGCTATTTTAGCAGCAGCCGGTTTTGTATTATTAGCAGAAAGACTTCAAAAGGCGTTAGTTTCAACATTAATCTCGTTTGCTACGGGGACCCTACTTACTACAGCCTTACTTGGATTAATCCCTGAAGCAATTGAGAGTGTTGGAGGAGAATCTCATATTGTAATGCCGTATGTGTTAGGTGGCATTCTTTTCTTCTTCTTCTTAGAGAAATTGATTATTTGGCGCAATTGTACTGACGAGGAGTGTGATGTTCACGCTGCTGCTGGACCTATCGTATTAGTAGGAGACGCTTTTCATAACTTTATAGACGGAATTGTCATTACCGCTGGATTCCTTACGAATTTTACCGTAGGATTAGCCGCAGCTATTGCCATAATTGCTCATGAAATTCCTCAGGAGACTGGAGATTTTGGAATTCTTTTGCATGGAGGGTTTTCAAAGAAGAAAGCGTTTTCTTATAATGTATTATCAAGTTTAACCACCATACCTGCAGCGATAATTAGTTATTTTGTATTAGGAGCTATATCATTTATAGTACCATACGCCCTGGCTATATCCGCAGCAAGTTTCTTATATATAGCGTTATCAGATTTAGCCCCTGAGCTACATCAGAAGTGGGGCTTAAAACATACACTTAAGCAATTAGTGTTAATTCTGGCCGGAGTTCTTATTATGATTTTGATCTTTTCATTTATTGGACATAATCATTAAATAATGTCAACAGTTTAGTCTTTGGTTTAGGGCCATAACATTGGTATGCTCATTTTTATCCATGGAAACTATATGGCAACTTTAGACATAAAATATGCTATAAAATCACATGGGTCGATTTCTCTTGTTCCATCTTCCATTTCAATTATTTCCTAATAGAAATAGGGTACTAAATAGATTTTAAGCCTTGAATGGTTTATCGTGAATAACTTTATCTATTGCAATTAAGCAAGCATCTTCCCAGTCGTCATGAGGGTCAATTTCTTTAGCACAATTATCACACCAATCATCGGAATATCCATCATCGAAATCATCGCTTTCCAAATCGCCATTTAGAGTTCCACCACAGTACAAACATTCACCATCGTCGTATCTATCTAAAATTTCAGCTATTAATTCAACTTTTTTCCTATTGTTAATTTTTCACACCTAATTTTATCAATAAAATTATTGATTATTATATAGATTTAAAATATAAAAAAAAGTACGCTTCTCATAAAAGGAAAATTTGTTTTAAAAAATTTAAATAAAAATGAATTTTTATGTTATAAATAGAAGTTGATCACAATGGGACCTAATATCATTTGTTTGGGAGAATTATTAGTTGAAGTTATGAGATCTGAAAAAGATACTCCTCATGGAATGGTTGGGGCTTCTTATAAGGGACCATTTCCTAGTGGAGCTCCTGCCATCTTTATAGACTCTGTTACTCGAATGTCTAAGTCGTTTGATTTATCTACAGGTTTTATCGGTGTTGTTGGAAATGATGAATTTGGAAAAGTAATCTTTAATAAATTAAAATCTGACGGCGTCGATATTTCTAAAATTCGGATTAACAATTCAAGAACTACTGGAATAGCCTTTAATCAATATAATTCAGATGGCACGCGTAAATTCATTTTTGCTGCTGGAGCGGCAGGACAAACTTCTCCAGATGATATTGAAAAGGAATACTTTTCAAACATAAAAGCGCTTCACATTATGGGAAGTTCTCTTTCAATTAGTGAAAGTTCTCGGGAATCATGCTATAAAGCAATAAAAATTGCACAATCATTAAATCCAAAAGTAATTATTTCATTCGATCCAAATTTAAGACCAGAAATGCTAGATATAAAGACGATCATAGAAATTTCTAAACCAATTTTAGAAGGGACTACCATACTATTCCCAAGTGGAGAAGAAGCAGAAATGCTTGCGGGTGTGAAGGGAGAATCAAAAGCGTGTAAGAAATTATTAGAAGAAGGTTTAAAACTAGTTGTTTTGAAACAAGGAAAAGATGGGTGCACTATTTTTACTTCTGGATTGGTAGATGGTATAAAGGTTCCAGGATTTAAAGTTGAGGAAATAGATCCAACAGGAGCAGGTGATACATTTGATGGCGCTTTTATTGTTGGTTATTTAGCAGGTTGGGATTTAAAAAGAGTTGGAATGTTTGCAAACGCGGCTGGAGCGTTAAAAGTTCAATTTTTCGGACCCATGCCAGATACATCGTATGAGGAAGTAATCGAATTAATGAACAATAAGTAATAGTGCTCTCTCAAAATATTTCACCTTAGGTGTAATGAAAATACTTTAGCATTAGTCATTTGATTATCTTTTATGGTGTAAAGTCTAAAGCCGGGCGGTTTAAATTTGAAGTGCGCCGAAAGTGGTCCCACAGCTTGTGTTTGAAATATAAATGGTTTGTTTACATCGAACCAGACTTGTAAATCTAGAGGATCCTTGATTTCCTTAAATTTATCTCGATAAAGCGAAGTATAAACTTCACACGGTACTTCTATATAAATAGGGAAAAACCAAAAACCAAAATTTATTCGCTCGGTTTTTTTAGCTTCTTTTAAACGATATTCCTTTAAAGTGTGTGTATGTCCACACATTACAATATCAACTTTCCTTCTAATGATCTTATCTGAGCCTGTAAAAATTCTTAGAAGCGTGGACCAATTATACATGATTGTTTGGTATTTTAAGTTTAATATCTTGTCTAACCTTCCAGTTCCAACGTATCTTCTTAAATTTTGTTCGTAGAAATCGGACCATTCTAATTTTCTATTCTTGATATTCAATTTTTTTTTATATTTTCTTCTTTTATTTGCATTAAGATTAGGGGAAATGGGGGGCGTGTGCATAACTACAATAACTTTTTCATTATGAGCTAATCTTATATAAGCACGCAATAAATCTACTTGATACTCTTTAATCCCTTTAGTACTCGGACCCCCTTTTAATAAGTCATGCATATCTGCTATCGAATCCTGTCCAGTATCAAGGAAAATAAAATTATACTTTTCACCAATTTTTAGGTTAAAATTAAGATTAGGGTTAATATATCTAAAATAATCCTTCAAATACTTATCATCAGACCTAAGAGCAGTAATGTAGTTAAAGAATTTAATGTCATAATATCCTTTTACATCTGAATGAGTCATCCCGAAAATTTTGTGAATTTGACCAAATCTCATCCCATAATGTTCTTTGCGATAATCGTGATTTCCAATTGTTGTAAAAATTGGAACCATAATCTCTTGTTTATTGACAAATTCCTCATCAGCTCCTAAATATGGAGGATTTTCTAATCCTTTATTCAAACCAAGTAAAATATCTAAAAAAACTTGAAAATTATTCTCATATTGATAATTTCCTCTCGCTATGTTTAAGTAGTCTATTAAATCCCCTGTCATAAACATAAAATCGAGATTTCTTTTCGAAGCTCTATTGTTTGCAAATTCTATTAATTTTCTTAAATTATAATTAAAATTGTATTTTGCAGTCCTTAGTTCCTCGTATCTATTCTCTTGGAATTCTTCTTTAAATTCAAAGTCTCGGGTTAAAACAAATTTATCAATTTTAGATAATTTTTTAACTTTAGAACCAAATTTATCAACCTTGGATCTTACTTTTTCCCTTAAGTAGTGTAATATAAAGTCGTTTCTCCTTGCAATGTGAAAATCTGTAGCGTGAATAAAGTTAAAATCTTTCCAATCTTTATCGAATATTGCGATACTATGATAATTTACCTTATTCTCGCTCAGATTGGGGATATCATGAACGATATCGAACAATAGAAAATCTCGGTTAGAATTTTTTAATAATTTTTCTATTGTTACAAGTTCGCGTATTTCTAATCTTACTCTATAAAGAGCTTCTCTTTTTCCAAAAACATCGTCAAATTGAAAAACGCAATTATTAATGTCCCATACTATACAATTCTCTTCCTCTAAAACTGGTTGGTCTCTGAAATCTAATTTTTCAATTTTTTCAATTTCGACAAGATGTAAGTCTATTAAATCTCCTCGTCTTTTTGAAAACTCACCGTTTTCTTTCAATATTGGTTGGATAAATAAATTTTGATGAAAGTTTTCCAAAATTTTTTGAGCTGAATGAGATTTAGAAGCAATTACTAGAGCCCTAAAAGACAAGTTCTTTATGGGAAATTGAGCTCGATCTTGATAATCCTTTAAATTTAATAAAATAGGATTTCCAATATTAGGGGATATAATAATAGGATAGTTTCCAAGTTTTAAATCAATCATAAATGCAAAATTCAAAAATTAGAGGAATTAACTTAATAATTATTATTTGGTTTCTTACATTAAAATATTTTATTTAAAGTGCTTAATATTTAAAGTTCGATTTGTAAAAAGAGGAAATTACTATGGAAAGATTATATCAACCAGACTTGAGTTCTATATTTGGAGCAAATTACGCAAATGCTTTTATCTACGGTCAAATAGATTCCTTAATTTGGCCGATATTTAACGATATTGAGCCTTCTAATGCTCTAGCAACTCTTTTAAAGCTTCAAGATAACGATGGGAAAAATTATTTTTATTGTAGAAAAATTAGTGTAGAAGATGAAAAAATAGAGCTTTTTATCTCAAATATCAAGCATGGACTGATCCAGGCAATGGATTTGCATAGGGATTACGGAATTACTAATGAGGATGTAATCACAGTTGTAAAAAAGGAGCCTAATTTGTTTAAAGCAATTTTATCTTTTGATCTTAGCAATAGCGCCATACCCTTCATAAAATCGATCCAAAATCAAATTCCAGTCGTTGGAGTAGTAGTTTATCCCTCTTTTTTAAAACTAGACATAACTGATGCAGACAACAATAACTTTAATGATTTAATTAATTACTGTAAGGAAAAGGGTTATTTCCTTAAAATTGATATAGGAAATACTAATCTCCCAGAGAACAACACGGAATACACTACATACGATAAAATTAAGTCATTTTTATCACAACATTCCGATATCGTTACAATTTTGAGTGGTTTAGATATCTCTGGAGATTTTAATTTATACTATCAGCTTCTAAAACTCTACAATAATGTGTGGGTCGAAATTGATCCGAGAACTTTTGGGGGTATGACACCTACTAGTGCTTTCTCTCAAATGTTTTCAATACAGGGATTTTTACAAAATTCATGGCACAGAATTATAATTGGAAGTGCTACTCCAACTTTAGAAATATCCCAAATGGTAAGAGGATTTTTGGAAGCTACGGAAACTTTAAAATTCTCACAAAAAAATATCTTAAGAAGTTGGGGATATAGAAACCTAAATAGATTAAATCCGACAAACTTCTCACCTAGTAAAGATCCTTCGATGTTTAATTCTATGAAAGAAATTAAAGAAATTAGTCGAGTCGAAAATAAAAATGAATTAACTTTAACATATAAAGTAAAGTTGAGGAGTTATGCTATAACCCAATTACTGTATATTACAAATGTAATTGAGAAAGTGTTAAACTTAAGCTTAGAAGCAAATCCGAATTTAAAAAATGGGGAATTACTTGTTAAGTCATATCATACAACCGTAAGCTTAATTATGAATGAACATGAGTACGGAAATTATATTGATTTGCATTATATGTTTGCTGAAATTTCCTCTAAGGACAGTTCCCAATTTCTACATACAGTAACAGCACTTGAAAACCGTGCCGATTTTAACCATTATGATCATGAATTGGCAAGCACTTATGGAAACCGTCAATTAATCTTACCTATTGTTGATAGAAAATTAGAAGTTGGGAGCCGTGAGAATTATTATGCTTTAGTAACTTTTGGGCCTAGAACTTTTTTCATCAATATTAAGATTAGATTAATCAATGAAAGCTAATCAATACGATCCCAATATTTTCAAGAATATTTAGTCAGGATCAGAATAGAATGAACTAATATATTAAGAAAATTCTTAGATTCTTAATTTTGATGTTATTCTGTAAGAACTATAACGGTTGGGGTTATTGATACCGTAATCTAAGCTGTTGAAAAATCTTTTTTTTCTATCTTTCTATAGATACTCTTATATAAATTTATTGCTTGATCTAGCAACGAAAAACCCCCTAAATAAAATCATGTCAAAAGTTTAAATATTTGTGTTGAGTATATTTTATAAAGAAGTTTGTTTGATGTAGAAAATGAATATTTATTTGTGTCAACATATGGTTAAGCAAGATAAAATATATTTTTTGTATTTAAATAAATATTAAATTATAAATTCCAAATTCTCCTTTTATTAAATGCAAATCTAAAATTCCTAAAATAAAAATCTTACTATGACTGACGAGATCAAAGAGGAACCGGAAAAAACAGAGGATAAATCAGAAAAAGATGTTGAAAAAGTTGATAAAGAATACTTATCAAAAGCTAAAAATTCAAGAGATTTGATTGACAAGAAACTTAGAACTTTTGAAAATAGTATTGAAGATATTTCTGGTACAATTAAAGATGGTGACACAGAACCGGACAAAAAAGAAAGAAGAAGTGATAAGATTAGTGAAGAAATCCGAGAAGCTCAAGAAAAGTTAGAATTATTTCAAAGTAAAGTTGAAGATAAAGAGGAATATTTAACTGCTGTTGAAGAAACCATTAAGGCGCTTGAGGAAAGATATAATCATAAAAATGAAGATATGCAAAATTTAGAAGAACGATTTGAAATAATTAAGGAGAGCAAAGAAAATTTAGAAGTTGAATATAAGGAATTACTAAAAAATAATGAACAGTTAGTACATACTTTTGAAACGAGACAAGTAGATTTAATTGTTCTTACTGATAGTGTAAAAGAGAAAGTAACTAATCAAGAGGAACTCCGTAATAGTATTACAAAATTGAATCAAGAAATACAAGAAAAAGAGAACTTACTTGAAAAACAAAGAGAAACTGCCGAGGCTTTAGAAAAAAAGATAAAAAGTCAAACAGCTGAAAACGAAACACTTAAAGTTTCAATAGGTAAAAATAAATTCGAATTAGAACATACTAACAAAGAAATAGAAGCGAAAGAGGAAGAAAAGAAGCTATTAACTGAGCAAATTGAGAAAAATGAGACTCGGATTAAAATTATTGAACAGAATATAGAGGATTACAAAGACGGTTTTCCAGAAATGGAAAAACAAAGAGAAACATACGAAGAACTTATTGCAAAATATAAAATCCAACTCACAGAAAAGCAAGAACATTTGATCGAAGTCGAATCACAAATACAACAACATAACGAAGCTACTAAATCTATTGTTGAACAAATATCGAGTCAAGAAAGTCTAATCAAAGCAAACGAAACTAGATTAGAAGATATCAAAAAAGATATTGAAACCACCAATCTTGAATATGCTGAAAGAGAAGAACGATTAAACTCTATTACAGAGAAACTAGATTATATGAATGCCGAACATGAAAAACTTGTAAAATCTAAAGAAGTTATTGATCAAAGTACCAACGACGCTAAAACTCTCCTTCAAAAACTAAAGTTAGAACTTGAAACTCAAGAGGAAGAAATTCGAGATAAAGAGAGTAGAATTCACAGATTAGAATTCCTCTCGTTAGTTTATAGATTATCAAAATTTTTCGGCGGTATTCTTATTGGTGTCGGAATACTAATAATAATATTGGTACTACTCGGTTTCGCCGGAGTTATAAATTTTAGCGAAATGGAAATCTTACTTTTTCTTATCCTAATAATTGCGGGAGTTTTTTCAGTCGCTAGTGGAGTTTTTCATCTTGAAAAATCTTAAATGAGTATAGTTTTGATCTTAAGATATCCTAACAAGAAAAGTACAATACAGAACGATTAAACTTGAATGAGATAAAACCCAAAGAAGTTGTACAAGAAAGGACACTGAAGTTATCTCAAGGGATAATATATGGTATAGGATGTGGAATAGGTGGTTCCATATTCATATTGTTAGGATTAGGTATTGAATATGCCGGATCGGGTTTATTATTAAGTCTCCTTTTAGGGGGGATATTAATTTTTTTTACGGGATTAAATTATGCTGAACTCTCTACAAGTCTTCCAATTGCTGGAGGTGCTTATAATTTTAGCAAAGAGGGTCTTGGTGGATTCTTAGCTTTTATAATTGGTTTCTTTTTATGGATAGCAAATATCGCAACATGTTCATTTTCGGCACAAATATTTGCATCTGTGTTTAATGAAGTTTTTACTAAATTTAACCTTCCAATTTCAGATATAATAGTAACAATTATATCTATCTTGCCTGTACTTTTTACAAGCATTATAATTTTCAGGACGCAAAAAATTGCTATCAAAGCGTTATTATTGCTAACCTTCATATTAATTTGCTTATTTGCGTTCTTTATTATTTCTGGATTATTAATCTCACCATTCACAAATCCTAATTTTTTTCTTCCTCCAATTAAATTTGAGGGGGTTATTCCGGGCTTTTTATTATTATTTATTTTTTTTACCTCAATAACTTCAAACATAGCTTATTTAAACCCCGAATTAAAAAACCCTTCAAAGAACATCCCTAAAACAATTATATATGCGATAATTATAACATTAGTTATATATTTATCAATTACTTTTGTAGTTTTATTAGTTATAGGAGGAAATCCCGCTGATTTAAGTGATAATCCCGTATTATTAGCTGATGTATTTGAAAGCGTTATTGGAACATTTGGTTTCTATTTTATGGTTTTTGCTGCTATTATTTCAACGTTAATCGCTATAAATGCAGCATTGGGTTCAGCAGTAGCTGTAATTACTGCTTTAGCAAGAGATCGATTTGTTCATGAAAAAATTAGAGAGACTAAAACAAAATCAGATCTACCTGTTTTGGGTTTAATTATTTCTGTTATTTTAGTTCTACTATTCACAATTTTTGCGGGAATTGGATTAACAGCTGAAATTACTAATTTCATATACTTTTTTGCTCTTGCTTTTGTAAATTACGCTGCTGTAAAATTAAGACGAAAGAGAAAGGAGTTAGATCGCCCGTTTAAGGCGCCTTTCTTTCCTTTTTTACCAATTTTTATTTTTATTTGTTTTTTAGTTTTTGCTGTGATACTAGGTATTATAATTTCAATCCCAGCTTTAGTTTTAGGACTGATAATATTAGTAATTGGCTTTACCTATCACTTGTTAGCCATAACTGATAAACCCTCAATAAATTTGACACTAACCGGTATTAAATTCTTCTTTTCTATTATAATAGGGCTCTTTATATGGGCGATAAATAATTTTTCAGATGTTAACCCTGATTTAGTAATAATAAATCGAGTTTTAATTATAGTGTGTGTGTTTACAGTTATAACAGTTATTCTCGATTTATTGCCTCTGAGAGAGTTAGCGTATTATTTTGTTAAGTTTGTTGATAAAGAGAGGGTCGCAATTAATATCGGGAATGCTCAGATCATTGATTTAGGAAAAAAAAAATCTAAATTAATCCATACTATAAATCTGATAATAGATGTTTTGCTATTTATCTCGGGAGTTGTTATTTTTAGTATAGTGTTTATGTTCGTAAATAATTTCGTCTCGATACAGGATATATTTATTAATATCGGTACATCTATTACGAACATCCCAGGTTTCGCAGGGACAACTCTTTTTACTTCAGTACTTTTTATTTTTGGAATAATTCTCTTCATTTTCGGAATTTTATCTTGGTTTCGCAATAAAGAAATAAAATCACTAGGGATTTAGTTAGCTTAAAATATAATATCTTTTAAAAATTTTAAAAGATAGAGTTATGAAAATAGAATCTCCTAAATTAAATTTACATATCCACTCAAAATATTCAGATGGAAGAAATTCCATAGAGGAAATTGTAAATAGTGCGCTGAAAAAGGATTTAGATTATATTTGCATTACAGATCATTTTACAGATTCATGGAAAGCCGATCATATCCCTAATCTTAACAATATTGATAAAATTAAGAGATATTTAGAAGATTTATCAAGGTGTAAAGATTTTCTTGTTAATGAAAATAAAAAATTGACCCTTTTTAAGGGAATAGAGATAGATTTAAGTAGTTCTGAGAAGTTTATAATTAACAATATAGTTCCAAACAAGTATGATTTTATTTTATTCGAATACCTCGAAAGTTTTGAAGGAATAGCTTTCGTTAAGAAGATTCTAAATTTTTGGAAGAAGAAATATAATAGTGATTTTCCTCTAATAGGACTTGCTCATTTCGATCCTTCATTTTTTATTACTAGGGGTTTGGATGTATTATTAGAATTCCTAAAAGAATACGATGTTATCGTGGAGTTCAATTCAAGTTATCCACAATTTTACTCTCCGAAATATGATATCTTCTTTAACAAATTGAAAGAGAAATATATTAAAGTATCAATTGGTTGTGATTCTCACCACATTTCAAGTTTGAATGATATTGAAAGTCCACAAAAAATGATAGAATTTTACAAATTAGGAGAAAATCTTGAAGCTCTAATAGCGTCTTTAGAATTTAAAAGAATTACTTACTTAAATAAATAATTTCATTTATCTCCGAATTCTATTGAGATGCTCTAAATAGCACTTAAATGCTCTTTCAAAACAAATATCCAACAAAATTTCACTCTGCTCTTTTGGATAATTGAGTATGTTTTTTAATCTTTCCTTTCCAATATTAAAAATTTCCTTAGTAGCTTTTAATTTATTTGCCATACTCATAGTTGGGATTTCTGAAATCAATTTGTTCTCCCTTTTTTACCATTCGATTAGAGCGAACCATGCTGTGCTTCTCATTGCCAAATGCGGGATTGAAATTTGCTCACAAATGAGTTTTGATATAGTTTTTATTAAAGACAACTGCTCGGGCTTAAAATTAATTTTGGCATAATCAATTTGTATGCTCAAAAGTTCTTCCCTATTGAAGTTTAGTGCATATGTCATATAAATCCAACTTATTTAATCCTATAAATACTTCAACCAACAAGAGTATAAAGATTTGTGAAAATTTTATACTCTATAAAAGATTTAGAATAGACCTTTATAAAGTAAGTGCTTAATTTAGATAATAGTGTCAAAATATCGACTCATTACCGTAAAGCGAATAATAGAAATCAAATAAAATACATTTTTATTTTCAGAAATTCATCTTATTTATATGGAATTGGAAGATAAAATTGAATTAGCAGCAAAATGGATTTTCGAGTCTAATCGCCTTGTTATATTCACAGGTGCGGGAATTTCGACAGAGAGTGGATTACCAGACTTCAGAGGTCCTGATGGTGTGTGGACAAGGCGTGATGCTGGATTGCCACCCCCAAAATCACCTCCATGGGATCAAGTTAAACCAAATCAAGGTCATTATGAAATTGTAGAATTATTAAAATTGGGTAAATTAGATTACCTCATATCTCAGAATGTGGATGGACTTCACGCAAAATCGGGAATTCCATTTGAAAAATTAGCTGAACTACATGGCAACATGTATTTCATGAAGTGTTTAGCTTGTGGAAAGAAACTAACATTTGAGGAAGCAGGATGGGATAAAAAGAAATTGGGACAGGGATACAGAACTGGTAGAATTCGCAAAAACCAACCAAATTGTCCAAATTGTGAAGGAAGACTTATCTCAAGTATTGTTAATTTTGGCGATCCTTTACCGATAGACGAACTTGAAGAATCTATAAGACGATCTCAAAGTTCTGATGTTTTTTTTGTAATTGGTTCTTCTCTCGTTGTGACTCCTGCGGCAAATATGCCGGGGTATGCTTGGAGAAATGGTGCAAAATTAATCATTTTAAATCAGGGTGAAACTCCGTACGATGATGAAGCTGACTTGAGGTTCTTTGAAGCGATTGGAGAAATAATTCCTCCTATCGTTGAGAGAGTAAAAGAAATGATGAATGTAAATTAAATTATTAATATTATTAATAATGGGTCGAAGCAATGACAAATGATTTGAGTAATATTAAAAAATATAAACAGAAACATGTAAATATAGAAGATGCAATCAAGAGATATATCAAACCTGGCGACCGAGTTTTTATTGATTCAGGTTGTGCTGAACCAATCGAACTCACTTCAAAACTTATTGAACTCGGTCCTCAGCTTACTGACGTAGAGATGATACATTTTATAAGTCTTTCCGATCTGGATTATTATAAATCAGCTGGAGGTAAAGAAGATTTATTTCGGCACAATGTTTTTTTTATTAGTGAAAATCTTCGAGGCGCTGTGAAAGGGGGTTTAGCAGATTACACTCCAATGCTACTTTCAGACATCCCAAAATTTTTTGAACGGGGACAAATGCACTTAAAGACAGCATTAATTCAGGTAAGTCCTCCCGATGATTTTGGATTTTGTAGTTATGGTATTAACGTTGATATAGCTAAACCTATAGCAGAGGCAGCTGAATATGTGGTTGCGGAAGTTAATCCTAAGATGCCGCGCACACTGGGTAATTCATTCATTCACATGAATGATATAGATGCTTATATTATATCAGATCACGATATTATTGAGTTTACTTACGATCCCCCAGATGAATCCATTAAAAAGATTGCAAAATATGTCGCATCCCTTATTGAAGACGAATCTACGATTCAAATGGGAATTGGGAATATTCCTAATGCATTATCAGTCGAATTAGAAGATAAAAAAGATTTAGGAGTGCATAGTGAAGTTTTCTCGGATGGAATTGTTGATCTCGTAGAAAAGGGAGTAATAACATGTAAAAAAAAAACACTTCATAAAGGTAAAATAATTTGTTCTTTTGTCATGGGCTCCAGAAGGCTTTATAACTTTGTAGATAACAATCCCTTTGTCGAATTTCATCCCTGTAATTATTGCAACGATCCTTATATAATTAGCAGAAACAAAAAGCAAGTGGCTATTAACGCGGCGCTTACAATTGATTTAACGGGACAGATTAATGCTGACTCGCTTGGATCATTATTTTATAGTGGTATAGGTGGGCAAGTAGATTTTGTCAGAGGTGCCAATCGCTCTGAAGACGGAAAACCTATAGCAGTCCTCCCTAGCACTGCAACACTTAAAGATGGTACAACTGTTTCGAGAATTGTTCCGTATCTTCAACCAGGCTCGGGAGTAGTTATAACAAGGGGTGATATTCATTATGTTGTTACTGAATGGGGAATTGCTTATCTTTTTGGAAAAAGTATACGTGAAAGAGTATTACAAATGATAAATATTGCTCATCCGGATTTTAGAGAAGAACTTTTAGAATATGCGAAAAAAATAAATTATGTTTATTCAGATCAGAAATTACCACTTTCTATAAATGGTAGGGTCAGCTTATACCCTGATAAATATGAGACGAATTATCAAATGAAAAATGGCAAAATGCTTAAAATTAGACCTATCAAAGCTACTGATGAACGATTACTGCAAGGACTTTATTACTCATTAGATGAAGATGATAGATATTTGAGATTCTTCTCACATGATCGCAAATTTCCTCATAAGTTTGTACAACCCTTAGTTAACATAGATTATCAAACTGACATGATTTTGGTAGGAGAATCTCTTGAAGAAGGTGAACAGAAAATAGTTGCTTCAGCAGCATTTTTTAAAACACATCAACCATCAACTGTTGAATTAGGCATAGTTGTTAAGAAAAATTTTCGCAAAACGGGAATAGCTAAATTTCTACTTGATTACTTAATTACAATAGCTAGAGAACTTAATTACAAATATTTTACCGGATCAATTCTTCTTGAAAACAAACCCATGCTCTATATTCTTAATAACAGTGGATATCCTATGAAGTCAAAATCTGTAGAGTATGGAGAAGTCTTATTTACACTTGATATTTCAAAATGATTTTTGTTTCAGATTATAATTATGATAAATTCGAGCAAAATTGATATTAAAAATATCAAACTCTTTATATTTAGCATTTAAGGGGTAAAATATCTAATCTGATGTAATTTCAAAAGAAAACTTAAATATTGAGATGACATAATTAAGCATTAGGAAAAAATCACCAAAGAATCAAATTTATAAAAAAAATAAATAAAAAAAAGAGAAAACATAAAATGAAAGATATAGCTGTTATTTTGGAAAATAGACCGGGAGCACTAGCTGATATGGGAGAGATTCTAGGCAAAAATGGGATAAATATGGAAGGTTTATGTGGAATTCCTCTTAATGATGAAGGTGTCATTCATATTTTGGTTCAAGATGAAACTGTTGCTCAGTATGTACTCGAATCAGCAGGTTTTAAAGTAAGTGCTGTACGTGAGGTGCTTGTCATGGATATTGGTCATATTGCAGGAAAACCCGGATCTGGTGGGAAGATGGCCCGTAAAATAGGCAATGTTGGTGTTAATATTGACCTAATCTATCAAGCTGAACATAATAAGTTAGTTATTGGAGTTGATGACATAAAAAGAGCTCGAAATGCATTAGCCAAATAATTGAATTGAAGTTTTTTATAGAAATATAGTCTTATTTTAAAATTCCATAAAAATTTTTATTTCTATCATATTCTTTAAGAACTCTTCTTCCTTCTTTGTTTGAAAGAGAGAGAGTTATGATGCTAGAGCGACTCAAGGAACCTGTAAAAATTTCTTGACCGTTAGAAAAAACAATAATATTGCTACTAGCGTATTCAGGACTTGCTTTAAGAATTACTTTCTGTTTAGTGATTTCAATATCTAACTCAATTCGTTTTTCTTTTCTCCTTCTACTAAATTTATCTAACCTATATTGTTCTTTCGAATCAAAAGAACTTGTATGGCCAATTGGATTTATCGGGTTAATTACTATGTCCTGACCGAAAGAATAAATCTCGTAAGCAAGGCGGTCAGTTTTAAAATCTCTGACTTCAACCACAGGTCTTGCCAAATCTTTATCTCTAAATCCATGTGGAACTTTTACCGTCATTTTAATAATTAATACAGTAGATATATCTCCACCCTTAATAAATACAATTGTATCTATTATTGAAGGGAGCATTCCAAGTTCAATTCGGCCGATAAATCTCTGAATTGCGTCGATAGCAGACGACGAATGAACAACTCCAACCATACCCACACCAGAAAGGCGAAAATCAGCGTAAATTTGAAAATCTTTAGTTGTGCGTACTTCGTCAAAAATAGTAAAATCAGGTCTTACTAACAGTAAAATATCAGCAGAATTTTCAAGACTCCCTTCTAATTTAGTATATTGCGTGATTTCTTCTTTTACCTGCAAATCTCGAACGCTTTCTAATGTTTTTACGACTTTACCCTGTTCTAAATAAAAATTGGCTAAAGCCGCTGAAAAAGTGCTTTTTCCAGCCCCTGGAGCTCCCGCTACTAAAATTCCTTCAGCTTTTTCTAATCTTTTATGAAGTCGAGCATCAATGGCATAATCTCCTAATGAAAGAGTAACAAGAGGGTGCACAGCTGTAATTTCAACATCATTTGAAAATGGAGGGCGTGTTATTACGATTCTAAATTCTCTTAATTGAGCAACAACGGCACCAATTTTTTCAATCTCGACGAAGGAATGCTCGTCCTCTCTGACCATTTCTATTATTTCGATAGCAATTTCCTCTATTAATTTGGCAGATAATTGTTCATCTCCTATTTTTTCCAGAAACCAATTTCCTGGGCTACCTTTCTTAGCATAAGGGGGTAACCCTTGTTTAAGATGTACGCTCATAGTAGTCTCGTCAAAGTAATCAAGCAACTTAAGCGAGAGCGGTTCAGTTTTTATAGGAATCCCTTTTTCTTTCGCGTACATAACTTCAAGCCCCTCAAAAATACCAACATCTCCTTGTATTCTATCTGCTGTAATCAAGGATGCATTGTGTTCTAAAGCTGATTTTCTAATAAGTGCATCAAGTTCTCCTCCAGGGCTCATTTTTATCTCCTCTCTAGTAGGGCGTTTTCCCACAATATGAAGAGTTATTTTTTCCTCGTTATTTAACTTTCTTAATTCTTTGAGCACATTTAGGCCATAGTAACCAATTTCTTTTTGAACATTAGTTCGATATTCAACTTCCGCTACGACAACATTGGAGACATAAATTTCTGGCTTTCCTCCTAAATCGCCATCGATTATTAAATTCAAAATAATACCATTGAAAATTACTGATGTGTCACAAGCAAATTTATTAGGCATCTTAATCTTCGCTTTTTTCTACCTTATTCATAATTTCAAATTTATTTACGCTATAATATATTGGTTTACTCAACCTATCAACAGTAGCTACGACAAGATCTTTTCGTGAGCTCATGGCTACCCGAGACATTTTGTCAAGCTCCTTCAAATCTATTGGATAACCCTCAAAAACAGGATATATTAGAAATTTTGCTGAATCTTTTTCAAAATCAGCCCCTCTCTTATAAACTCGAAAATCAATACCTTCTCCATATCCGTCTCGAACGATATAACCTCTCTTCCGCAAATCCATGTATATAATATATTTTTGCCATAGGCGATCGTCAAATTGTGTGAAGTATGTCAATAAACCCTCAAAATCGTATAAGTTGTCGTCTTCTTTATTATTATTTGAATATAATAGGATACGATGTCTCTCACATAATAATAAAACTTCTACTGGTCCTAAAATCAAAATTTCTTCATTATCACTATTTTTATCTAAAGTACCGATGTAGGAGTTATTATAAAATTCTTCAATGCCTTCCTTGTTAGAAATTATTACATTTCCATTCTCAATAATTCCTTCAAATTGAGATTTCTCTGCTTTTTCATTCGATATTTCGTTCATGTTCTATACTATCAAAACACACAATAATTAAAGAATTTAATTCTTTAAGTGAAAGAGGCTATATGAGTAGATTTTTACACCAGTAAAAATACCATTAGGATGTTTTTATTATAAAATCGACTAGTTTTCCTAGTTTTTTAACATTGGAATATATATTCGGAGCGTTTTCTTCTAGATAATCCTTAAAAACATCCCAACTCTCACTCTTTCCGGGAGGAGCTTCGGATAAAAACTTCTTAACTTCCTCGAAATCGTTAATAAATATTAGAGCGTTATCAGTCCTATATGCATCATCGCTCAGAAGAAATATGTAATATTGATTAAGCTCTTGAGGATTCATAACGTTCGGAGGCTTATTGCCATCTCCAGCTTTCCTACCTCTCGCCATTCGAGTGTCTACCATAGTGGGCAGAATCATGTTGAAATTAATATTCTCCTTCTTATACTCTAGAGCAAGAGAATTCTGCAATCCTACGACAGCATACTTACTTGCGGTATAAGCTGCGAATCTTGGCATAGGATTGGTGAAAGCAGCGCTTCCAGTTATAATAAATCTTGCTTTATCGCTCTTGTTATCTTTCTTTAAATAAGAAAAAGCTGCTTTGAATGTAAAAAACACGCCTGACACATTTATATTAATTATCTCAGAAAATTTATTACTGTCAAAATCATGACTATCCCACATCCGTGAATAGCCTGCATTGGCAATTACTCCGTTAAATTCTCCCAAATCTTCATAAAATGCCTTAAACGCGCTCTCAATTTCTTCATATTTTGTAACATCTGCAGTTTTAACTAAAACCCTAACTTTAGTACCCAATTTAATAATTTCGTCTTTAACTTCATTTAATTCATCAAGCGTTCTGGCCGTAAGACAAACATTAGCACCTTCTTTAGCACAAGCAAGAGCAACAGATTTTCCAATGCCTCTTCCACTACCTGTGATTACTATGGTTTTCCCTTTTAAAATTTCCATAATAAAAAAATAGTAGAGTAAAAAAAAAAATTAACTAAAATCTTTAATCTGAATTAATTTCAAATCTTCTGTTTTTTTGCATTATGGATGACTTCTAATTTTTCTCTCATATCATTTAGTTTTTCGCCGTGGAGTGGATAGAAATACATAAAGATTAGACTAATTGCGGTAACGATTGCTGGTATAAGTAAGAACAAAATATCTATTCCAATTAATGTGGTAGGTGATTGAATCTCTGATCCAGGGGCATAAAGGTATAGTTCCAATATTATTGTCGCTATAATTGGTCCCAAACTCGCTGCTGGTTTTGTAAAAAGAGCATTCATTCCTAAAAACATTCCTTCTCTACGGGTTTCGTGATTGATTTCATCTTCATCCGCAGATAAGTACATTATAGGAACAATAAATACACTATACCCCCCAAAAAAAGTTGAGATTATGAGACCAACAATAGCAATCAATGAATTTTGAATAAGAATTAATGTTATAAATGATATGATTAAACCTATTACCCTTATTATTCCGAACCTCAATATAATCTTCTTTGTGCCCCATTTAGGACGTAATCTCATACATAGGATATTTGATCCATAACCTACAATAATATATATTCCAAAATAGATATAGGTTGCTCCCGCACCAAGAATAAAACTCCAGAGAAATAAATAACTCAAGCCTATTGAGGTAAGGAAGACACTACAAAAGTTAAATCCTATAAAGATCAAGAATGATCTTAGTTTTAATGTTTCTTTTACTGATTTCCATAATGTAAATGATTTATCTTTTTGATACTCTGGTTTTTCCTCGCACAAATATGCTGTGAGCCATAGAAAAATAGTTGATACTATAGCTATTATTATCATTAAGACTTGAAAACTCTGAGAAGTAGGCTTCATGTCTCCAAGAATTAGGAAAAATGGAACGACGAATATTGCACCAAATACTAATGATAGAAAATTTCCTTTATTTCTCTGATCAAGATCCGAAGTCATTTCTGGTAATAAAGCCATCCAAACTAGAACTACTAGAGTAAGAAGTGTATCAAATAAGCATATACTTATGACATAATGAACAAATATAACAATTTGATCATCAAAACTCCATGGAAACCACACAAGTAAAAAGGTTAGAGCCCAAATTGGTGCGCCATATTTAATGTAGATTATTCTACGACTTCCCCATCTCTTACGATTTGTACGATCAGACAATTGACCGGATAATGGGTCATTTAAAGCATTTATAGTCATATATATAACTTGCCCTATAATGAATAACATTGGTTGTAATTGTAAATCATCGTAAAATAGTTCCACATACTTGAGACTAAACACATACGCCAATAATCCTGCAGGGATTGCCCCAATTGCATATCCCCATAGATTACGAGAACTTAATCTATCTTTTCTGTTATCTGACAACATTTATCACTTTTTATTAATTAAATTTTTATTGTAATTTTATCTCTATGTTAACACATATATACTTTTTTTTTGAAACACAAAAATTAATTTTCAAACAAATAATTAATAATTTACTTATGGGAGATTTTAACGCCTTACTTTTAAATAGACTTAGCGGAGTTAAAAGTATAGTTTTTATGGGGATTGGAGAAGAGAAACTAAGTGATGACGGTGTTGGACCTTATATTATTAGTGAACTTCTATCTTTTTCCGATAAAGAAAAATTTCTATTCATAAACGCAGGAACAGATCCCATGGCTAGAATTGATGATGTTGTTAATTTCAAACCAGAGTGCCTAATCCTTATTGATACATGTACTGTAAAGAAACCACCGGGAACGATAACTATATTGGAGCGTGAGGTTATTAAGGAATATGTGCCAATTTCTACTCATACAATCCCCGTCCACATTGTAATTGATTTAATTGTAGAAAAATTACCCAATTTGAATGTTTTTATGATTGGTTTTGTTCCTGAAAGCTTAGAGGGATTTAAAGATTTAAAACTTTACAAAGAAGACTCTTTAACTCTTGAAGAACGTTCTATTAATATCGATCTACCTTTCTTCGAAATAAATTTAACGAGAACACTAAAAGTTGAAGCAGATAAACTAATAAAAATAATTAAGGAATTAATTAAATCAATCTAAGGATTCATTCTTAGACTCTTTAGTGTAATGTTCCACTATAATATTGATCGTCTCTGATACTTTTTGTTTTTCCTTATCGTTTAGTTTTCGCTTTAATTCTTCAAGGAACTTTACTACGCTATCAGCTTCTCTTAAATTTCTTAGGTGATCGGAACCCTCCTTGTTTAACGAGCCTCCCCACGCCATTATTATTCCTTCGCTTTACATGTTAATTATTTATTTGGATCTTCAAGAACCCTTAAGAAAGGGCGTAAAAATTCTTTTTTCATATTAATTTTAGTTCTAACTTTATCAATTTTCATTAGTGGAATTAATTTTTCATTCATTTTTTTTGCACGCTCATCATTTTGCGGAAAAGTGTTATAGAAACCATGTTTTTCGTAATATTCGTGATCAGCCATAAAAACAAATCGATTTCTCCCATAGATATCATCACGGAATATTTTTCTTCCTCCTTCTCCTAAAAAGGTTAAAGGTTTAAAATAATCGGTGTTGGAAAATGTAACTAATCTTCTAGCAAAATCGAGAAGTAAAGCATCAATCTCTTCTGATGTCCCAAATTCGTCAGTTATAATATCTACTAAATTTGAGCCTTGTAGTTCTATATGACCCTGAAACATCTCAGAAAGGTTTGGAATTTGACTTAAAGGTCCAGAGACAATATAACCCATCTGTTTTCCTATCAAAGTAGGTGTGTGAGTCATGTAAAAAGCCCGATCTTGAACCATTTTCCATCTTGATGATAAATACCTATCTTTAATAACACCCGCAAAAACAAGAATATCCTTGGTCATTACCATATTTTCCCAGAAATCAATAAAACCATCCTTTCCCAAATAAGAGCATTTATGATCGTATCCACATTGCAAACATGATATGCATCCACCTTTAATATCGATGTCATTTAAATTTATGATTTCGATCTCATCAGAAAAAGAATCTCTGAATCTTTTTAACATTTTTCCTATGTTAGTGTTTTTATCAGTTTCATCACTAACAACTAGAATTTTCTTACCAAGTGTATCAATTTTCTTCGAATCATCTGTAATTTCACTAGGAGTATATTTGAAATCTCTCAGATTTAAAGGAGCATAGTGTCTTGAGGTTGGAAAATTATTTTCAATGTGGTTTATAAATTCTTCAGCGAATAATAGCCATCTTGCTCGTCGCTTTGGCCAAAGAAGGTCCCAACTGTCTGCAGGGAAGTTACCTACATACTTCATCTTTAAGTCATCGCAGATACTTTGCATATAATTCTGGGCAGTGTGGTCGTAGAAATGGATAGAAGTCGATATGACAATTGTATATTTATTTTCGAAGGCTGCTTCTGCATTCTTTTCGAAAACTAATTCAATAAATCGCTTATATTGTGAGCAAACTAACATTACATATAATGGAAAACCCCATATTACACCATCTGATTCTTGCACCCGGTGTATAATGTCTTTGAATCTATTTTCATCACTTTCGATCTTCTTAATTGTCTGTGCGATATTTATTATATCATATTCATGTTCTGGATGCTTTTTCTTAATGTATAAGATATACTGCATGGTGACGCTCTCAGCGCCTTTAGGACTCCCATTTAATACAGTGAACTTCATTTTATCATATTGTCAAACATTTTTTTAAGGATATTATATATTAGCCTTAAAGCTTTAAAAGATTTTCAAGTAATCATTTTTTTATATCTATATCGAAAATTAAACCTTAGAATAGATTTATATAAGCCATTATAATCTTCTAGACCTAGAAATCAACTCATGAAAAAAATAGAAAACCTAAGGTTTTATGGAAGAAGCCATAGAATAAGCATAGTAATCAATGCTAAGAATACGACAAAACCTAAACCCATCCATGAAAATGCAGCGTTTTTGATATAGTTAATTTTAAATTTGACTGCTTCGTGAGGACATAATTCAACACAACAGAAACAGGTTATGCACTTCTTACTATCCCATTTTGGAATATTTCCTTTTTTTATATCAATTGGTGGTGTAATTGCATTAACTGGGCAATTAGTCCAGCAAGTAGCGCACAATTTACATTTTTTAGCATCAAACTTTACTTTAGCTCGAAATATGGTCTTTCCAATATAATCTGCCAACCACCTTGGTAAAGGCATCGAGATTGGTCGAAATTTTGGACGCTTAAATTTTCGATAAACAGAATCAATAGTCTCACCAAGAATTTCTATATTTTCTGATTCAGTGGTTCCTAAATTCTTCTTTTCAGCTTTTTCTAAATATAATATTTCCTCTGGATCAAATCCAATTATTTTACATACAGTACTGTCTAGAGCAACACCGTCATATCCTGCTAGAATTATATCCAACTTAACTACATCGCCACTAGAAGGACCTTGACCTTCCATACAATAGTAGCCATCTATAACTGTTAACTGCGGTTTAGACACAGAATATATGTCTACTAATGCCGAACAAAATCGCTCCAAAATTGCTGCTTGAGCATGGGTTTTAGCTTTATTTGCTAGAAGCACGGTCCCAAACATATTTTTGATACAACAAGTTAAGGTGCATTGCCCATGGGTTTTAATTTTAGGAATGTTAATGATCAAATCTGCTTCCCTAATCAAACGAGAACTCGATATCTCTTTCAATTCAAGAGCATCTTTGACTTCATAAATTTCACGTTCAGTTTGTTCAAAAGGTACGCAAATTGCTCCTTCTTCTACGCAAATATCCTGAATACCACTTTCTTTCATGGCTGCTTCTGTAAAACCGGGTTTTTGACCCCCAGCAGAATCACTTACGTAAATTTTTGATGGATTGAATTGTTTTACCCATTGAATAACAGCTCGGACAACTTCGGGATGAGTATTAACTGCTCTCTCAGCTGGCTTACCCATTAAGACATTCGGTTTTAGTAACACTACCATATTATTTTTTTGCATTAATTGTTGAGCATTAATAAGTTCAAGTGCTGAAAAAACAGCTGTTTTCACATCTTCATTTTTGATTTTCTTAATTGCTACTTTGGTTATAAAACCCATAATAAGTATTCATTCATAGAAAGTTAAAAGATTTCGTAAACCAACTTAAAAAGAGTTTTTTTTGAAATGTTATTTTGCCACAGTTATTACTACTTTTCCTTGGGCGTGTCCTTCTTCAAGATACCGGAGAGCTTCAGCAACCTCACTTAACGGGTAACTTCTATCTATAACAGGGACTACTTTGCCGGCTTTAAAAAGTTCTCCTAAAAAAACCATATCTTCTTTCTTATTTGGTTTCCATACCATGAGACCCAGTTTCTTACTTCCAAATATTGAAATTAATGGTCCTAAGAATATAGCTTGAAGAATTGCCACCCCGGAACCTCCGATTAAGGCATAAATTCCTTTTGGATTCAAAACACGCTTGTAGTCAAATATCGAATGATGTGCTGCAACATTAAGGATCAGGTCATAGCGCTGCCCAGTTTTAGTAAAATCTTCCTGTGTGTAATCAATGACATGGTCTGCACCAATCGAGCGCAGCATATCCAATTTCCTCGTGCTAGCCACGCCTGTCACTTCAGCACCAAAGTATTTGGCAATCTGCACGGCGAAAGTGCCCACACCACCACTAGCTCCATTAATTAAAACTTTTTTTCCCGGTTGAATTTTTCCTTTATCACGAAGACCCTGTAGAGCGAGAACTGCCGCTTGAGGGAAGGTCGCTGCTTCCTCGAATGTCATACTGGCCGGTTTCACCCTTAACGCATTTTCAGGAACACAAACATACTCCGCAAAAGCACCAAAACCAAATTCATACAAATCCATGAATATATCATCACCTGGCTTAAATTTGTTTACATTTCTACCAATTACATCAACTTTTCCAGCAATATCACATCCAAGTATTTTATGTTTTGGTTTTAAGCGCCTTCCTAGTGTTATTGAATACCTACCTCTCATTTTATCTAAGTCAGTACCATTTAAGGATACTGCATGAATTTTTACTAATACTTCATTGTCCTTAGGTGTAGGTTTTTCAACATCTACAAGCCGAAAAACATCAGGAGGTCCATATTCTGTGTATACAATTGCTTTCAATTATGTTCCCTTCCTTTTAATGCACATTTATAACTACATTTCCCTTCTTTTTTCCTGCCTCGACATATCTGTGAGCTTCAGCAGTCTGTTCTAGTGGAAAGCTTTTATCTATGACCGGTTTTATTTCTCTCGCCTCAATCAGTTCTATGAGGTAAATTAAATCTTCGGTACTTTCGGTTATTATTCCACTAATTACTTTCTTTTGTCTTACTATTGAATTCCATCGCCCTCGGACGCCTCGCAACAGCCCATGGTTAGTTTGAAGGTAGATTCCTTTTTTCTTGAGCGATCTAATACAACCAGAAAACGAACTCTTGCGCACCACATCAAAAATAACATCGTACTTCTCACCACTTTTGGTGAAATCTTCGGAGGTATAATCGATAACATGGTCAGCACCAATCGATTGCACCATGTCTAATTTACCTGTGCTTGCAATACCCGTCACGTTAGCCCCAAAATATTTTGCAAGCTGTACTGCAAATGTTCCAATAGAGCCACTCGCGCCATTAATCAAAACTTTCTGACCACTTTGTATATTCACTTTTCTAAGGAAATATAAAGCATTTAGGCCCCCCAGAGGAACAGTGGCAGCTTCCTCAAAACTTACATTAGCGGGTTTTATTGCTAATATCGCGTCTTCAGGTAGACAAATATACTCGGCATAAGCACCATTAAATCCTGTATTGCCAAAAATCTGATCCCCTTCTTTAAAGAGCTTTACATTTTCACCAATAGCTTCAATTGATCCCGCTACATCCTGCCCTAATATGAGATGCCTCTTTGGTTTTCTGAAACCAGCATACATTCGGAAGAGGAAAGTGTAATAGAAAGGTAATTTGAGACTGCGTAACTCACAGTCCCCTGTGGTTGCTGTTGCTGTGTGTACTTTTACTAAGATTTCGTTGTCCTTAGGGATAGGTTTTTCTATTTCTCTTAATTTAAGAACATCGGGAGACCCATATTTTGTCCATATTATCGCTTTCATTTTCTTTCCTTCTTTCTTTACTGAATAATCTTTAGAAATCCTTCGTTGTTGATTTTTTATGTAGTTAAATGGTTCTTATAGCAACAATAAGAATTAATTTGGAAAATGTAAAAAGATTTCGTTAAGTAAGATAAAAAAAGAAAAAAATTTTAGAATTTATATATTACCCGCCAGCTTGCGTAGCCATTACAGTAATGACATCCTTTTTAGGATGAATTCCTATTTTAGCGAACTTTAGTTGGTCGGGAAGTACTTTTCCTTTAAAAATAAATTGAATAGCGAGAATAGGATTTAGTTTATATTCCCGTTGAACAGTTTTTTTAATTTCTGCAATCGATTGGTTAGGATCTACTTCGATAAGCTTGATTGCTTGATCAGGAGGGACTCCCGTAAGCCTAAACCTGTATTGGGTCATTAATTATCACATTATTTTTTTTTTTATTATTGTTAATAATATTATGAGAATTCAATATTTTAAAGAATGTGGTCTTTATTTCTAAACTTAAGTCTAAATCATATTTTCTTTTTAAGAAAAGTAATATTTGGGTATGTATCTTCTCTTGTTTGTGGGAAGTGGTTCTTTATCTCCGAATTCATTATTATACTAAATTTAATGTTTTTTGTTTTTTAGTAATTTTTTAGTACAAGTCCAAAAAAAAAGTATAGATTTATATCAATGTAAATATATAATATTAACATGGAGAGTTGGAATATTTCTGAAAAATTAAAAAGAGAGCTATTAATAAAGTCTGACAATATTCAGGACAATAGTCGGAGAATTTTGTTCATTTTAAGGAATTTAGGTCCACAAAGATTTACTAGTTTAATCAAAAACTCAAAATTAAGCAGGTCAACTGTTTCTAAATATCTTACCCTTCATAGAAAAAATAAAACAATAGAACAACGGTTAATTACAGACAGAGATTCAAATAAACAATATCGTTTTTATGTTATTACTGATAAGGGTATAGAAAAGTTAGGAGAGGAACCATTACAGTTAAAGGATGAATTATTTATTATCCATGAGCTTAAAGAAAACGTAAGAAAACTCGAAGATTTAATAGATTTTTATAAAAAGAGAAATCTAGAAGCGGCATTCATTATTCATATCGTAAGAATAGTCTCGAAAATAGGCGATAATTTTTTTGAGCTGCAACAGGATCGAGATTTGTACATGTCGCTTTTTTACATATTCTATAATTCAATCTTAGGACAAGGGAATTTTGCGAAAAAATATTGGAGATTTGATTTACCTTCTCAGAATTTTAAAGGTTATAAATTGAATTTGGATCAATTTTGTGAGATCTTTAACGTTGATAGAGAAGCTATCCAGTATTTAGCCAGAATAAAACTCATTAAGAGTGATTTTGGTTTTTACCTCATCAAACGAGCTGATAGTGATTTTTTCTTTCATGAGGAAGATTTGTTAGGGACTACAACATTTAGATTGATAAAAGATCGCTTAATAGACGAAATAATCAACTTTCAGGAAGGGATTTCAGATCAAATTTATGATCTAGATGTTATGTCCGAAGAAATCACTGTAGAATTAAAGGAAATGGGGCTAATATGGAATGAGATCATTGAACAATTTCAACTACTAGTGCTAAATCTTATCATAAAAAATGCTATCGAGATGGGATTTTTGAATATAGAAAGGGATAAGTTAATGGAGGGTCTTACTCAATCACGCAAACTTGGAAAATCCAAGGAAGGAATACTTCTAAAAAATATAATTTTTAAAGGTCTTAAAATGGAGGTTATTAACTTAAACACACTTACTCTTAATAATAACTAAAATTAAGAGCTAATATTCCCACGAATAGTTTTTTGAAATACCTAGATGATAAAAAGCAATTAAGAATAACAGAATTCTTAGTAAAAACATGAACTCAGTCGAATGTATATAAAAATTAATCAAGTTTTTACTCCACGTGAAAAAACTTAAATAGGATATGAGAATCAATAGAATAACTTTTATTGAGTTTTATACAATTGAATTAGAGATGAGAGAATAAATGGAACTTCCAGATTATATTAAAAATCGTAGTTGGAAAGATTATTTACCAGATGGAATAACTGTAGAACTTGATGTTCCTGAAAACATGTCGTTAATTGATGTATGGAAGTATCGTGGCGAAAATTATACCGATCAAGTTATGATTGATTTTTTTGGGAAAGAGTATACTACTAAGGACCTAGAAGTATTAACTAAAAGATTCGCAGCAGCTTTAAAAGATTTAGGTGTAAAAAAAGGAGACGTTGTGGCTTTATGGCTTCCTAATTGTCCTCAATTCGCTATTACTTATTTTGCTGCAGTGTATCTTGGAGCTACATTGACCGCCATTAGTCCTTTATTTACAGGAAGAGAACTTGCTTACCAAATTAATGATTCTGGTGCAACATACTTGGTAATGATCGACCGATTTGTTCGGGAATATGAAAAAGTTGCCGATAAATTATCACTCAATAAAGTAATTATATTAAATGTAATGGACGAGAATATTATCGTTCCTGAAACTAACAAAATTATTCATTACGATAAGTTATTGGAAAAGTATCAAGATCCTCTTGAGTTCGATGTGAAAATCAATACTAAAGAGGATATTGCTATAATTCAATATACTGGAGGAACAACAGGACTTCCTAAAGGAGCTAGTTTATCGCATAATAATATCGTATCAATGCTATTGGCAATAAAACAAGGCATAGATTATATGATTGAGCATTATCTTAAAGAAAATATAATCGGTCTTTCCATTTTACCGTGGTATCATATTTATGGGCAAGCCTGCGAATTATTGATGGGGTGTCTAGTTGGTTCAAAATCTTATGTTCTTCCATCATTTGATCTTCAAAGAATCGCAGAAGTTATTAAAAATGGGAGACCAAACTTGCTACTTGGAGTACCTACAATGTTTGTTAATATTTTAAATTCGCCTCATATGAAAGATATCGATATGAGTTGCCTAAAATTTGTAAATTGTGGTGCTGGAGCACTACCGGACGAACTAGCTAAGGAATGGGAGAGAAGAACAGGCTTTAGAATGGCTGAAGGATACGGGCTAAGCGAAACTAGCACTGGCGCCATTACCGCTCATATCTGGTCAAAATTGAAACGAGGATCAGTAGGATTGCCATTTACTAATACTCTTGTAGGAATAATAAATGAGAAGCTGGAGTTTCTACCGGTCGGAGAAGAAGGCGAAGTTGTCATATCCGGGCCGCAAGTAATGGTTGGTTATCATAACAGACCGGAAGAAAACAAACTCGTATTCTTCGAAGCAGGCGGCTATAAATGGCTGCGCACTGGCGATTATGGGCGATTAGATAACGAGTATCATTTATTTTTATTGGATCGGATTAAGGATTTGATAAAATACAAAGGACACAGCGTTTATCCTAGAGAAATTGAAGAAGTTTTATACGAACATCCCGCCATACAAGAATGTGCAGTAATTGGTGTTCCAGATAATATAAAAGGTGAGGATATCAAAGCTTTTGTTCTACTTAAGCAGGAGAGCAAGGGAAAAGTTACCGAACAAGACATTATCGATTTTGCAAAAGAAAATCTAGCAGCCTATAAATATCCTAGGGAAGTAAAATTTGTCCGAAGCCTTCCAAAAAGCGGCGTGGGAAAAATACTACGCAGAACTTTGAGAGAGAAGGAAATGAAGAAAAGTAACTAATAATTATTTTTTGTGTTTATTTTTTTTTATAAAACATGACATCTTTATCTATCCGAGTTTATGAATATTCCAGCATCATTTCAATGGGTTTTAAAGCTTTCTTAGCAATTTCAGGAGAAACTTTTACCTCAAACATTGAATCATCTAAATGGTCTATTACATACCTCATTAATTCTATTGTATTCTTTTTCATGTTGTAGCATAACATCCCGTCATCCCTAGCTGAATAAAACTTTTTTTCAGGAAGATCCTGAGCCATTCTTTCCATTAAACCCCGTTCAGTTCCAATGACAAACTCGATTTCATTTGTAGAGCTCTCTTTAACTCTTTTATACATCTGAGCAGTGGAACCAACAAAGTCTGATAGATTTCTCACTTGTCTAGTACATTCCGGATGAACTACAATTAACGCATCTGGGTGATTAATTCTTGATTTTTCTATATCATCAACAGTTAGTTGGGAGTGTACATAACAGTTACCCTCCTCAGGCATTTTAATGCATTTGATGCCTGATTTTTGTTCAGCGTAATCTGCTAAATTAGCGTCTGGTCCAAACAATACTGCCTTAGTCCCCTTAACTTTAGAGATCTCTTTTACAATTTTAGCTGCATTTGATGATGTACAACAAATATCCGATTCTGCTTTAACATCGGCCGTTGAATTGACATATACAACTACCGGTAAATTGGGATTCTTTAGTTTGAAGTCTCTTACTTTATCTGCAGTTAAATAGGCCGCCATTGGGCAGCAAGACTCAGGATTAGGTATTAAAACATGTTTATCTTGATTTAATATGGAAGCAGTCTCTGCCATAAAATCCACGCCTGCAAAAATAATATACTCCGAATTTGCTTCTTTCGCAAGCCTTGACAAACCTAAAGAATCGCCTAAATGATCCGCTACTTCCTGAATCTCGATAGGTTGGTAATAGTGAGCTAAGATTGTGGTTCCTATCTCCTTTTTCAGTTTAAGGACTTCATCTTGAATCTGTTTAACTGACATTTTCTTAGTGTTTTTGTGAAATTCTTAAGTAATCAAGATTACTTAATATTTAATATAATTTAATTGAATTTATAATAATTTTAAGGTAAAAATCGATGAGCGAACATCTTTCTTTTATTTATCGCGAAGAATTTTGGTTCATAAGCGCGTTCCTAAATACTAAAAAAATAAGCGGTAAAGAGACTGCGAAGAAGATTGAAGATTTTATCAAACATAAATTCGAAAACCTAACATCAAAAGACTTTTATCGTCGTTTGACAGTAGAACTTAAAGAGATTATAATTGATATGGTTCAAAATATCTCAATTGAATGTAGTTGGGTTCCATATCTTGAAAGTTTTCCTTATAGGGATGAAAATACAGATAGGGAGTTTAATACTTTAGGATTTTTCCAATTTAAGGTCGAACATTATCCAAATCAACCCTTGAAAAAAGAAAAATTAAAACCCATGTTGATTCAACAAATACCTTATCTATTTGTAAAAGATCTAAAAGAGTTTTTTAAAGATAGTATTTATACCGGAATTCTCATAGATACTGAAAGTCCTGTCTATGTGTTCCTAACTTCGAATAACACAAAACCTAGTGTAATTGAATGGACTCAAGAAAATATTGAAAAATATAAAAAATTAATAGGTTATTGGACAGAAATTTATTCTGGGCAATGGGAAGACTATTCTGAAATTTTATATACTAAACGCATTGAAAATAATTTATCTAATCGATTATCTGAGCTACATTTTATCCGCAGAAACTCGGGTTTCGTATACATGAGGGAAGAAAGTTATGAGAAATTTTTTGATTATATGATGAAGTACGTAATTGGTACTACTCCAAAAATGCGTGCAGTACTATTTGCTCTTCGATCCATTAGCGAGGCGTTAGATCTTCTCTTTTTAAAAACGCAGTCTGAAATGTTTCAATACTTAAAATCAATTGAAATGAAAATTAAAAATTTAAGATTACTAAGAGGTTTAATTCAAACAAACTTAAGCACAATTTACAATGAACTTGATTATAATAGAAGACAACACTATACCAGTGTTTTAAAACATCTTTTAGTTGAATTTGAAATAGAAAGTGTAGTCAAGCGCGTAAATGAAAAATTTACAACAATTTATGATGCGATGCAGGATTTATATTATAAAAAAAGCGAAGAAGCTCAAGAAAAAACTGAAAGAGGTTTAAATTTGTTAAACTTACTTTTTGGTGCTGGTGTTTTAGCTGATTTAGCGGGTGTAATTATGCTTAGCCTTGATTTACAGAAAGGAACTCTCTTTACATCAATATTATATGGTTTAATTGGTGTCGTAATAATTGGAATACTATCTCTAACAATCTTTTATTATATCTACATGCGAATTCAGCTTCGAAAACCTGATATAGCTCTTACTGTTGATGCCATAATTGAAGATCAGAAAGGAAATGTTGTTTTAATTAAGCGAAAATATCCTCCTTTCCGAGATTATTTTGCTTTACCTGGTGGCTTTATCAAGAAGGGAGAAAACCCTACCGAAGCGGTAATCAGAGAAGTTAAGGAGGAGACTAATTTAAACATAAAAGTTCAATCTAAACTAGGTGTTTACAATAAAGAAGGACGAGATCCTAGAGGAAATGTTCATACAACCGTGTATAAATGTCGGATAATAGGAGACACTTCAGAGATGCGAGGTGGTGACGACTCTAAAAAAGCAGAATTAATACCGTTAGACCAACTTAAAACTGTTGAATTAGCTTTTGATCATAAAAAAATTCTCAGCGATGCAAACCTAATTAAGTAATCTTTCTCTTTATCTTCTTTTTTATTTCAATAAGATTAATAAAATTTCTTTAATTTTTCATTTCAAAAAAACACTGATTGTGAAGAGATCATGCCACTAATCATGCCTAGCCCAAGAACAGGCAAAGTACCCCAAATTCACGAATCAGCTTATATAGCTCCTACCGCAGTTATTATTGGAGATGTTACTATTGGAGAAGGAAGCAATATCTGGTTTGGAGCTGTGTTAAGAGGAGATTGGGGCACTGTTATTATAGGAAGAAACACAAGTATTCAAGAGAATGTTACTATTCACAACATGGTAGGATCTACAGTGGATATAGGTGACGATTGCATTATCGGACATCATGCGATGATACATGGCCCTTGTACCATTGAAAATGGGTGTTTAGTTGGAATAGGTGCTAATGCGTTACATAGGTCTAAAATGGGGGAAGGAGCGATTTTAGGTGCCGGTGCTGTTCTACTTGGAAAAGAGATTCCACCAAGAACTTTAGCCGCTGG
>JAEOTS010000121.1 GCA_016839745.1 Promethearchaeota archaeon | reverse complement strand
GCAATTAAAACCTTAAATGATTTGGGCGTATATCCCTCAAGAAGTGAAGCAATTAGAACTGCTTTAAGAGATTTCCTGGATGATGAATTGAAAATGTATGCTGATTTAGACGATACATGTTTTAAAATGCTCTTAAAAAGTAGTTTAAATAATAATAGATAAACAATTTTTATTTTTTTAATATATATTTTTAATCAACGTCAACTTCAGTTTTGCATTTGTTACAACGTTTCGCTCCTCTAAATAATAGATTTCCACAACTTGGACAATGATATCTTTTCTCTTCCTCTTCTACAAACTTTTCAGTGCCGCGCTCTCTCCAAAACGGTATTGTACGCATCATAACCTTCTTGGCAACAGGAATTGGAAAATTTTTAGTGAATTTACATGGAAAATCATCACATTGATAACATCCATCAATATTTTTCTCGCCACAACATTTTTTAATAGGACATGCTCTACAAACTGGAAAAACAATTCCATCGGATAAACATCCTGTGCAAGCTATCTCATCTACTGTTTTTGCGAAAGCTTTATATACGGGGAATAATACTTGTTTAAATTTCGTATTATTATCTCTATGTGCGATATAAATTGAACAAACTCCACAATATAATCCGCATGGAGCTAAAAGCTCTTGTTTTACTTCGACCATATAAATTCTTCATACTCCGAAATATTTATTTTTAATTATTTTCGCTGTAATTGATAATTACCGCTTATTTTATATAAAATTATCTGGGTTGACCGTAAGTACCATTTAAATTTAGAAATTAATTGAAAGCACTTTAAATAAGTAAATTATTAAAATAAAAAAAAGATATACAGAATAGGAGGATAATTGGTTTAGGTGTGGTTTATCGAGAAGCCATTTATCTAAACTACTTCATCCTTTTTCCATATTTTAAATTTAAAATTTCAACCTTCACCTGATTCGTCTCTTTTAATCTTATTTCTAACCTACTTCATAAACATTTACTATTTCGTAAGGCCAGACTTCTTCTCCTTCTTCAGTTATATACATAGTTTGTAATAAAAATACGCTACCCTTTTCTCCGGGAGTAAATCCGAAAGCCCCAGCGTGGTCCGTGAATGTTCCAGACGCGTAACCAATTACCATTAATGATTCCCACTCACTTATAGCAAATAGGAAGGGTATCTCTTGATTAGGCTCAGGAAGGATAAATTTGAATATCACGAAAAAATCCATCTTTACATTTTCAAGAATATCCTCAGGAAGTGGTAAATTTGGATAATTATCCCCATAATCAAACCATTCTTGTAAGTGATATACTGATCTAGGGCTGCCTTTTCCAACGATATAGACTGTGAGTTCGGCTCGTCCATCATCCAATACCTTTTCACGTATATAACCACAATAGTGCCCATTATCTTCAACTGCAAAATTAGGCCGTATTATCCAACCTCCTGGGAGATCCCAATTGGTAGTATATCCTAAAAGTACACGGGGATTATTTAGTGTCCAATCGCTTAATGGTCTATAGGTCACTCTACTTTGATATCCCCATGCGTATCCTATTGAGGGGAAGCTTAAAAATATGAGCCCTAAAGCTAGAAGTCCATAAAATATCTTTTTTGATTTGCTTTTAATCATTTTTCTTCAACCTCTAATTTTTTTTAAAATTGTTTTTTATTTTTTGTTGTTTTTTTTTATAAATATTATAGCACATGATCGTGCCATAATATTATATAATTTAGAACGTTTCATATTTAAATTTTTTGATCAAACTTTTATATTCTAAAAACCTATATTTAATATAAGATCAAAATATAATAACGTTTTATACACAGCAAGTTGAACTTTATTGATGATATAATTAAAAAAGTTATATCTGATGGAATAATTAGGACTTAAGTAATAAACTAACATTCAATTTTGATAGGGGTATGAAAGATCAATTAAATATAAAAAATAATAATAAAATTAAAGAGGAATGGGATCAATTAATAGCTAAGCATAAGTTACGATTCGAAATTTGGGCTCTCCTTGAACTCCATAAAGAATTGAATGTTACTCAAATCACTCACTATGTAGAACAAAGTAAAACAACTGTTGCTAGACATCTTAAGTTAATGGAAAAAGACGGACTTCTCATATCAAGAATTGCAAAGGAAGTTGTGAAAGGAAGAATACCACCAAAGATATATCGAATTAATCCTACATTTAAAGAGCAGTTGTTAGAATTAGATGAGACATCCCTTTTAGAAGATCCTCAGAAACTTAAGCAGTTTTATAAAAAGGAGATCATAAATTACCGAAAAGTGAGTTATAATATTAAAAAGTTGTTAGATTATTTAGATCCATTATTAGATCTTCTTGAAAACCAGTTGGGTGATATTAAGGAAGCTAAAGGCACTTATGATGAATACTTGTCATATATAGATGAACCGGTTTTTCTATATTTTGATAAGAAACGGTCTAGCAAGCTTATAGATATACGTACAGAATATGTATTGAAGTTGCATAAATTAGCTATGGAGGAAG
>JAEOTS010000003.1 GCA_016839745.1 Promethearchaeota archaeon | reverse complement strand
TGAGTATTTTTTTTTTCATGTTGATTATGCTCAATATCCAGAAAGCACTGAAATACATATGGCCTTAGATAATGAAGAAAAAATTCAAGGATTGGTCTTAAACTGGAAAAATCAAAGAGTTCAATTGAGAGGTTCTATTAGAAGTCTTGAGTTTTTATTAGATGGAGAGAGTTTAAATCCAATGTCTGTTACTGGTTTTGAGAACCATAAAGAATTGATTGCCAAATTTTTTCCAGATTATAAAAAAGAAATTGCATTGTATCGTATGGGATTGAAAAAAGGAGATCAAAAGGATTTTGAGAAATACACATTCCAGATACTGTCTGAATCTCATAGAGAAGAGATAGCTTCCTTAATGAGAATTGCAGATCCTATTTACTGGGGTTCACGCGAGCCAGAGGATATTCTGATCGATGAAAATAATACATGGTATGGTATTAGGAAAGAAAAAGACTTGATCTGTATGACTAGTATATGGAAATATGAAAGTATAGGACTTATAGTAATTGTTGGGACGCATCCAGATTACTGGAACCAAGGATATGCTAGTTCGCTAATCTCTTCAGCATTAAAAGTTTTATTTCGAGAAAAAGAACAATTTTTTATCACGGTAAGGGTAGCAAATGCTCCTGCCATCCACACCTATAAAAAAATAGGCTTTTCAATCTGCAATACTCATTATTCTTATGAGAGATTGTAATCTTCATTTAAAATTGTCACTAAAATTTCATTGAAATCAGACGCTGAATTTACCTTTCTTTTCGAATAATACTTAACTAAACATAAAAAAAATACTTTTTTTTTTCGGGAAAAATTTCTTTTTTCCTTTTTTTTTTTAATTTTCGTCGGTTTAAACGATTTTAGTTGAAAAAAGTTCAGATAACCTAGAAACTATTACTTAATTTTGTTAACTATTTCAATTATTTGTTATTGATTTAGAGATTTGTTCAGTTTTATTGTCATTATAGAAAAAAAATGATTAAAAAAATGTCAAAAAGTGAAAAAGATCGTAAGATTTATTAAGCTTTTTTCATATCTTTCTAGTAATTGGGAAGTTTTTCCCACTCATAAAAAAAGGTGATGTGAAAAAAAAAAGTGATAAAATGTGAAAAATGCGGTAAAGTGCACGCTCTATACCACGATTGTAATCAGATTACGATAGGTCATGGAGTAGTATTTCAAGACGACCGAAAATGTTACGATTGGAATTGTTTTATTACTGACGCTCCAAGCATATATAAAATCGAAGAGAGAATTTTAGATAGCGTAATAAACAGTTCAAAAGAAAATCCGCTATTAATCTACGAGTAATTTTATTTAAATTATTTTTATTATATTTTTTTTTTAATTCTATTTCAAGAAATTTCTAATTTTATAAATTAAAAAAGATAATTTCTTAAACAACTATTTCATTTTTTATCCATTCATTATGGATAAAGAAGTATTTGACTCAGATATTGTAATACTTGGACATATAGCAAAAGATATTATAGAAATCGACGGAGTGAGCAAATCAGTACTAGGTGGTGCCGTATATTACGGAGGGTTAGCCGGCAGTCGAATGGGATTAAAATTAGCGATCGTTACGAGGTTAAAGATCGAAGATTTTCCAATTTTGGATTCTTTTGAGAAAAACAATATCAAATACTTTGCGTATCAGGCTAAAGAAACTTCAGGGCTTAAAAACATATATATGTCGCAAAATATGGAATATAGAAGTTACGAGCCTTTAGGCTTTGCTGGTGCGTTCAATAAAGAAGAAATCCCTGATTTTAATACAAAGTTTTTTGTTATAAGTCCGATAATTGCCGGTGAAATCGATTTAGAGCTGCTAGAATATTTACATAAGAGATATAACGGTAGATTAGGGCTTGACATCCAAGGTTTTATCAGAGGTTTAAAAGGTAGTAAAATGCAATATTTCAGTTTAACTGAAAATGAGAAGGTTGAAATATTATCTAAAGTAGATTACTTAAAAGTTGACGAAACTGAAGCGAAAATCCTCACAAGCCAATCTTCTTTACCAAAAGCAGGAAAGCAACTAATCAATTTAGGTCCGAAAGAAGTTCTTATCACTCACAAAAGGGGCATAAACTTAAGTTTAAAAGATGAGTCGTACTTTTTTCCTTGGAAAAATAAAACTAGCATAGGAAGGACAGGTAGAGGGGATACTGCTTTTATAAGTTATTTAGGATCACATATAACCAAAAGTCCAGAAGATTCTTTAAGATTCTCTGCAGCGTTAACATCGCTTAAAATGGAGTCAATTGAACCGTTTTCATTACCTTTAAGTGCGGTTGAAAAAATAATTAGGGAAGAATATATTTAAAGTTACTTACCCCACATTCTTATCATTTCCCTTGTAATAATATATCTCATAATTTCTGATGTACCTGCAGAGATTTGTCCAATCTTTGAATCTCGATAATAGCGTTCTAAAGGATATTCTTCGGAATATCCAAGACCTCCAGCGATTTGAACTGCGTCTTGAGTAATTCTCACGGTAGCGTCTGCTATACGAGTTTTAACAGCAGCAACGGAGGCTCTACAATTATGACCATCGTCAAGCATTCTAGCGATTTGAGCTATAGCCATCCTATTTAACTCTACATCCATAAACATTTCACTAAGTTTGAACGAAATTCCTTCAAAAGAATAGAGAGGTTTTTTGAATTGTATGCGTTTATGAGCGTACTTATAAGCAACTTCTAAGGCACTTCGAGCGAGTCCAAGATATTGAGAAGCGGTAAATGTTCTTTCGCCATCAAGGCCAAATAATAAAACATCTACACCTTCGTTCTCTCTATGAAGCATGTTCTCAACCGGAACTTTACAGTTATTAAAGCGAAGAAATGAGTTGGGCATCCCTCTACGCCCCATGTGATTGTAATTCTTTACCACTTCAAAACCTGGCGTGTTTGTTTCAAAGATAAATGCGGTAATCCCCTGGTGCGCTTTTACTTGATCATTTGTTTTAGTGTAAAGACAAATATAATCCGCAACGCTCCCGTTTGTAATGAAACATTTTTCTCCATTGAGAATATAATGATTACCTTCCCTCACTGCTTTTAATCTCATCCCACCTATTGCGTCAGAGCCCCCAGTAGGTTCTGTTATTCCAATAGCCCCTATTTTCGAACCATCTGCAATACCGGAGAGGTACTTTATTTTTTGTTCTAGAGTCCCGAATTCAATAACAGGTCCCGCAAATAAACATGAGGACGCTCCAAAGATACCCGCGAGAGCATAATTAAAAGCTGTAAGCTCTTCACCAAATATCGTTCTATATAAGATTCCTTTCCCAAGCCCCCCGGCTTCTTTAGGGATAATGATGTTTAAATAAGGTTTCATCTTGCGTAAGATTTCTACTGCCAAATCATAATTTCTCTCACGATCTATTTTCTCTGCAAAAGGTTCGATATTATTTTTACACCATTCTCGCACTTCCATTCTGAAATCGTTTTCCTCTTTCGTATAGAAGTGTAATCTATCAGGCATACAAGAGTAACCATATTCGAAATCCAAATCTTCAAAATGAACATGTCCTTCCAATTGCATCACATTAAGGTTTAATTAATTT
>JAEOTS010000120.1 GCA_016839745.1 Promethearchaeota archaeon | reverse complement strand
GCTTAGTCAGTTTATAATCACGCTCTTTTACATATGGATCGTGAGCGATATAAACAATATTATGCGAATGATATCTACTTTTTAGGACTTTTATTATATTTTCAGTTGGCGTATTTCGAGTATCATCTGTATTCGCTTTATAAGAAACACCCAAAAGAACTATCTTTATGTTGTCTACTAATCTATGGGAATCCCTAAATACATTTTCCATTAATTCTATCATGTGGTAAGGCATAAAATCGTTAATTTTTCTTGAATTTGGAATAATTTTAATTTTTGATTCGTTAAATTTTTCAGTGTATTTATTGAATCCGTACAGTAGAAGCCAAGGATCTTTCGTTAAGCAATGACCTCCTACGCCTGATCCGGGATAATGCATCATTCTATCGTGTCGATAATTTATTAAATTGATAATTTCGAAGATATTACGATTGAAATCCTCACATAACAAAGCCATTTCGTTGGCAAAAGCAATATTTACGTCTCTATACGCATTTTCTATACATTTCGTTAATTCCGCTGTCAAAGTATCAGTTACTTGCAACTCTTTTTTAACAACTTTTCCATACAAGAATTTGGCTTTTTCGTTAGCTTCTTGGCATCCCCCTCCTATAACCCGCGGGAAATCTGTGATATATTCAATTAGTTTGCCCGGCATTACTCGCTCAAACGAGAATACCAAATAAAAACCATCCCCCCTCTTTAATCCACTTTTCTCTTCTAAAATAGTCTGAACGACATTATCTGTAGTTCCAGGGGCTACGGTAGACTCTAGTATTATTGTCACTCCTTTTCTCATGTGTTTAGCAATCTTTTCAGAAACATCCAATAAAGAAGCATATCTTGGGATTTTAACATCATCAACAGGCGTTTGAACATCGATTAAAATGTAATCCGCATCTTTTACTGCATCGTATTTACTCGTAACTTTAAACTTTTCACTTCTTACTACTCTTTCAATTAGTTCATCTAACCCTGGTTCATTTCCTTCGTAAGGATTTTTCCCTTGGTTTAACCAATCTATTTTCCAACCCGATCTTTGTGATCTACGCTGAATACCGGTAACATAAAAATCATCTACATCAGCTAAAAGAACCGCCATCGGAATACCAACGTATCCCATTCCAATTACAACTATATTAGTAGACATTTTCTTAACTTTTAGTTTGAAATATTAGTATTGGAATTAATAAAAATATAAATCAAGCATACTTGAAAAAATTTAATGTTTAAAATCTAAAAAAAAAGGTAAAAATCAAGATTAAATAATTAATTACTCTTTCGGTTTTGTCTTATAAGAAGTACCTTTTACAGCTTTAAAGATTCCCGCCATTACTGCGCCTGCAACAAACCCTCCCACATGAGCAAAGTGAGCAGTTCCAGTTAGCTCAAATGAAAAGAAGGCGTAAGTTAATTCTGTAACAAAGTAGGTAATAATAAAATAGCTAGCAGTTACCTTGCGCATTGTTGACCCTGTCGGAATTAAAAACTTATTGTTAGGATAAAGTATTACATAAACCGCCATAAGGCCAAAAATTGCTCCGGACGCTCCTAACGAAGGGATGTATTGAGCTACTGTCGTTCCCCAAAACGGAATAAAAACCGTGCTCCAAGCGTGAAGCATAGTAGCAAATATACCAGAAACGAAGTATGTTAATAAATAAAAGATATGTCCCATCGCGTGCTCGCAGTTGTCTGTTATTACAAAAAAGAACCACATGTTCATAAGGATGTGAACTATATCTCCGTGCATAAACATAGAAGTAAAAATTGTCCACAACTTCTGTCCAGCAAAAAATTCAGCAGGAACGAACGCGAATTCAATACGCATATTGCCTGGTATTGGATCCATCATTTGCCAAACAAATACCGCGATATTAGCGAACAAAATAATAACTGAAAAGTATTGTTTAAAAAAAGAAATTTTGTCGGATTCTGCTTCTAAAACCATTTTATATCATCAATTAAGTATTTTTAAAATTAAATTATCTTAGTTAATTTTGATTTTTAAAACTATTTAAGATTTTGTTATATAAATAAATACGATCTGCATCGCAGATTTTAAAAGTTAAAATACTAGAATGTGTTTATTTAACCTATGAAACTAGGTAAATCGAGTTTGCATGACATTGCAAAAATTCAACCAGATTCTGTTAAAAGAAGAAGAGTCTCAAGTTACGATG
>JAEOTS010000119.1 GCA_016839745.1 Promethearchaeota archaeon | reverse complement strand
TCTCACGAGTTAAAAACTCCAATCACAACTGTTTATGGAGCATACCAACTTTTAGACCTTTTACATAAAGATAATTTCAATCCAGAACAATTAGAACTATTAGAAATGGCCTCCATTGGAACTAAAAGAATTAAAAAACTTGTGGATGATCTACTTGATGTTTCTTTGATGGAATCTAAAATTTTTAAACTCCATAAGACTAGAACCAACATGAGTGACATAATAATAAATTGCATCAAAGAAATGAAGTATTTTAGCAACAAACGCAACCACAAAATAGATATCGATATCTTACCTGATCTTTATATGAACATAGACGAATCTCGAATAGAACTTGTTTTAACGAATATTATCTCAAATGCGATAAAATATACTCCCCCTAATGGGAAAATAAGTGTTAATCTGAAGTCGGATGCTCATTTTGCTCATGTAGAAATAAAAGATTCAGGAGTAGGATTAACAAAAGAGGAAATTGATAATCTTTTCAAAAAATTCAGTACTATAGAGTCTCCACTTAAAAAAGATCTTAACATGGATTTAGGAAGTACGGGATTAGGATTGTTTTTATCGAAAGAAATTATTAAACTGCACCGAGGCGACATCTGGGCTGAATCTGCAGGAAAAGGTAAGGGTTCTACATTTATAATTAAAATACCCGTAAACTAAAACCTAATAAGCTCGGTTTAAATTACGAATAACTTTTTTTCTTTTAAATTTCGATGCTTAAAAAAACCATATTTAATAATATGGACTCTATTAATATTTTAAAGCATTATTTATAAAATGGTTAATTAATTGTCGCTTGAATTTTATAATCCCCCGCTGAAAATATTTAGTTCTTCAAGCACCAAAAAAGGAGTGGAGATAGGTGGAGCCAAATCGATTATCAGTATAGATAGTGAGCATAACTTCTACAACGAAGGTAATATTTATACTGAAATGTCGTGGGCTGCTTTTTACGAGGAGGAAGGATTAGAAGATAGTATTGATACTTTTACTACAACCGAATTTGACTCGATTCGGGAAGATCCAGAAGCATTAGTAGATACAATTGTAAAAACAATCTATCAGATTATCAATAATCGAAAAATTTTTTATGGAATCGCTGATTTTGAAGTAGATGCATTTTTAGACGCAAATACAACTGTAATCCCTGGACTTAAGTTAGATTACGAGATTATTAATAAATTATTGGAAGCTCATAAAAGATCCCGCGAAAAAGATTTGTTCCCTAAGATAATAAGTGACGATCTAGATATAAGAAAAATAAAAATTGAATTTCAAGGGACTAAAAAATCGAATGTTCACATTAAAGGCTCAAAATTAGAAGACCTTATTAACAAATTGCGATTGGCAAAAGGTTTTGCTGTAGGAATTGTATGTACCTCAAGAAATGCAGCTAACATGTATATTATGAGCGATAACATAGTTTTCAGCAAGGATGAAATAGCCGAAATGTATATCGATGATGAGAATATAAAAGTAATTGAATACGGGATTAAAAAGAAATTATTATTTCCAATTAGCTGGTTTAGAATTGATATTGGTGTTCGAAGTTTAGAAACCCTTGGATTGTGGGACCAGATTAAAGATAATCCCGACCTTAATAAAGCTATAGGCCATTACGAACGTTATATAAACGCATTAGTTTTCAAAAAATTTAAATCGCAGGCAGAATCGCAAAAAATTGGGACAGATTCCGAGGATGATTTCTATAATATGAATCCAAAAGATAGAAAAAAAGCGTTAAGAGACATGGAAAAAGCCATAGAGTTCTTAGATAAAGAATATAAAGAATAACATATTACTTTTTTACTACTTTTGATGCTTTAAAATATCCATCCTTCGTATTTTTAGCGTTCTTCAGTGCTTCTTCATTAGAAAGCGATTTCCAAGGAATATCTTCTCTAAAGACATTTTTAAGACCTTCAATCGGGTGTGTCATTGGTTTAACATCTGAAGTATCTAAATCGTTTAACTTTTTGAAGTAGTTAAGAATATTTCCTAATTCTTTAGCTAATTTGTTTTTTTCTTCCTCCGATAAATCTAATAATGCTAATTTAGAGATATGTTCCAGCGTTTCTTCTGAAAAATCTTCTTTTTCCGACATAATAAATTAATTTATAATGGTAGTTACTCCAGAACTTATAATCTTTGGATACAATTAAGCTTGATCATCATAAATACCGATTTAAACAAATAGAGAGATCAATAAATAATAATAAAAAGAGTTAATTACAATATTTTTTTTTATTAATTATGAATGACGATGAAGATCTAAGAGATGAGATCCCAAGTTATGCCTTTATATCACTAGCTCGACGGGGAATGGAAAAGATTTCCTTAGATCAATGTTTCTTAAAAAATTGTGACAACGATGACCCAAAATTACTAGAACCCTTTAAGAAAGAAGAAATCGAAAATGACAAGGAGCAAATTCGAAAAATCTATATTAAATGTAAGAAGTGTGGAGGGACTTACATTTTAAAATTAAAAACATTAAAGCTAATTGCAAAATCTACTCAAGATACCGATGAAGAACCACTTTCAATGGGATTAGTTTATGCCCTAGATGAAGAAGAAAATAATTTGGGTCACATTGGGTATTTTTAAGATTAAGCGTAAATTTAAAAATCAGATGAAAGGTATTACTTTATTGTTTTATTAAGGTATTTCATCACTTTAAAACTAACGCACACAGGCTTTATGCCTTAAATTAATGAAATAATACTAATTTTTATATAAGTGAACTGATTTTTATTTAATATTAAAAATCTTACGAGAATTCCTCAGATGTCGACAAAAATAGCAGAAGAAGAGTTATTAAGGAAGAAAATTTGGAAGATAATTAATCTAACTCAAGCGAATCAATTATTTGTCCATTCTAAGAATTTGGAAATTAAATATTTTAATGAAGAGACTCAAAAAGTTAATACAAAAACACTACCAGAAATATTGTCTATATGCGTATTAAATGCACTGGTTCCTAATTCAGCAATGTTATTAGTTGGTGGACATGGGGGAGGGAAAACGAGTCTTACAAAGCTTTTAGGACGCATGTTTACTGGAGATTCGCTAAATGAGATTGAAAATTCAATTATTAGAGGCCATCCTCAACTAACTGAGGAAAAATTGGTTGGAACTCTTAAACTTGGGAAGTTAATGCATGATGGGGAAGAGGAAGTTGTATGGAGACAATTTGTTACACATTTTTGGAAAATCATTGATGAAGTCAACCGTTTAACTCCATACGCTCAAGATATTCTTTTATCTCTCTTAGCCGAAGGATCTATCAAATATTACGATGAGATCAAAACTGTTGATAAATATTGTTTATATGCAACAATCAATCCTCAAGATGTTGGAACATTTGAATTATCGCATCCCTTTCTAGATAGGTTTGGAATTTCAATCCCAATTGTAATGCCTACTAGTCACGATTTAGAATTGATTTTAACTGGTAAAGACGAAAAGTATAGTGGTTATGACGAGCTGATTCAAGTGCCAAAAATATTAACAATTGATGAGTTAATGGAAATTTGGTATTATGTAAATAAGATTCCCTTCGACTCGGAAGTAAATAATTATATCCACGCGATTATCAGAGATTTTACATTATGTGTGAGAGTAGATAAGGGGAGTTCTGAAAATCTCAGACCAAGTTCCGGATTATGCTCGGGATGTCACTTTAATACAAACCAGAATGTTTGTAATAAAATCGAAACCATATTAAGCGTAAGAGTAGCTAAAGATCTTTTAAGATATTCGAAAGCTTTAACTTGGTTATTAAATCTTAATCATGTTGACATTAATCTGGTAAATACAATAGCACCCTATGTAATTTCTCATAGAGTTATTTATTCAAGAAGAGAATTAGAAAAATCGCCATATTGGGGAAACCCATACGAGTTTTCAAAGAATGTACTAAATTTAATTCAGAAACGATATATTAATCGAGAAGTATGTTATCAAATAGCTGAGAGATTTAGGGATGGTGAATCTAAAGATGATGATTTAACTACCTTAAAGAATTACGAGAAAAACGATTTGATTGTTAAAAACGATTTACTACCTTTTGTTAATTCCATAAAAGATAAAAAATATTCAAAACTCGCCCAGAGGATAAAAAATTCTTCAAAGAGTGGAAATATCAGTGCACTTGCAAGTATTCGAAATGATTTGATTGAGGACATTGATTTCCCTAACAGAGCTTATTTAATTAATTATTGTAATCAAGAGTTATATAGACAAACAGTTACCGATTATCTTTTTAAATACATGAATCATAAAGAAGTCTGGGCAGATATTGCTAGCGAATTTCCCAAATTAGACAAATCCTTACAAGAAGCTTTCAAAAGAAGGCAAACTAAACAAATTAGAACAGAGGATTTGCTCATTGAGATAAATGTTACTGGAACAAATAACGATTCTCTAGTTAATATACAAATTTCAGGAGGCTCTGAAGCTTTAAAATTGAGAGATATTTTAGATAAAATAGACTACATTCAAAAGGAGGAGTAACAAAGCGTAATTTCGAGATGGTAAAAACTAGAAAAACTAAGATAAGAAGCGTAACTAAAAAGAAATTAACTCTAAGGGAACAAAATATTATCGAATTGGCGAAAACCGCATGGTCTCGAACACAAAAGGAATTTTTTTTCCCTCCCTTAGATATCCCTAATTTCTTATTTGATTACTCAAATTTGGAGGGTTTTTATATCGATCCTCAAGATAAGTGGAAAATTACTATGAACTTAGCGAACACACCTATCTTCATAGAAGATCAAGATTATCTAAACTATTTTTACGCTATATCTCTTCATGAAGTTTCTCACTACCAAATTGTACCATATGACGGTTTAATTAATGCGAAACTGTTAAAAGCTGCTATGATTTATGTAAACGAGAATTTTGCTCCCATTGTAGTTAACATTTTCGCAGATTTTGTTATTGATGCTATACTTCATAAAAAAAACCCAGATCTAATCTCTTGGGAACTTATTAAAACCTATAATCACTTGTTAGAAAAAAACAAAAATAAACTAAGTGAGTTCTCAAAATTTCTATTTCGGTGTTATGAAAAACTTTTGGACATTAAACTAGCTGATGATGATTTACTCTCTAGCGTGGAAAGTGTAGCAAACAAGGTAGTGAATGTGGTGAAAAAGAATTTCGAAGACGAGACCCTTTGGGAAGATAAAGTTTCTAGAATCGCATATCATCTGAAAACACTTGTGAACAATACATTTACATTAGTTGGCTCAAGTACACAAAACAGCGATGGTAAAGCTAATCGAAAATCTCAAGGAAGAAGTGGTACTAATGTGGAATTTCCAGAAGAAATTTTAGAGATCATGGATAATCCTCTAGAAAACAAGAATCGAGATAAATTGAAAGAGGATAACGACGACGAATTAAGACAAAAGGCGGAAGAATTCGCAAGAAAAACACCATATTCTGAATTTGGAGCTCCAGCAGGACAAGCGGGAATAATTGTTGATGGTAATCCTTTAGCTATGTGGTACAGAGGATTAGCTAAAGATTTGATTCAGATTAAAATCTACGAAGAAAAACCGGGAGGTCAACTACCTATTTATCCCGAAGTTTGGCGTATTGGAGAACCTTTAGAAGAGTTGGATATTGTTCAAACCGTTTTAAGTAGCCCTATAATTATTCCAAATATAACTACGCGAAAATGGGCAAAGAAAATAGGTGAAGGACATTTAATAGAAAAACAAATCCCCGATTTACTTCTTGTTCTTGATTCTTCCGGTTCTATGAAATGGAATTATTTAGCAAGGAAAGCTAGTGGTGTTTACCACACTGCTTTATTGGCATCCTTTGCTGCACTCCATTTTGCTGCCAATAAAGGAGTTAAATTTAGCGTTATAAATTTTTCTAATCGAGCAGATATATGCGATTGGACAGATAAATACCAAAAAGCAGAACGAATCCTATTAAGATATCAAGGAGGAGGAACACAATTACCAATAAAAGCGATAGTTAAACAGTGTGAGAAATCAGAAAGAGAAACATTAATCTTTATTATAACTGATTTCGGAATTTACAATTGGAACAGTGCAAAAAAGTTGCTTCTAAATTTATCTAATAAAGGGCATAAAATCGTTGGATTCTTTATTGGAGCCTCTAAAATACCTAAAGATAAGTTTAAAGACTTATTGGAAAAAGTAACATTTTACGCAATTAAAAATAGTAAAGATTTAATCAATTTAGTTATAGAAGAGGTAAAAAAATACTATGTGGAGTGATTTTCAAGGTTGTTTATTCATTTCCCGTAGGTATTGCTTCATAAAATATCTTTGACTCTCACAATACATTAGTCTTTGCTTTTCCGTTAAGTGAGTACATCTTTGTAGAACCATTTGAATCTCTTGGAGCAATTTATAATTTGACCTCTTGCTTTTTTCCGGTAGATGATTTATTTTAGCTTTAAGTTCTTCTTTTACTTCTTCATCGTAAAACAAATCCTTAAGATTGAGAATGGGTTCTGAATCATTTAACCTCGACGTTATCATTATCGGTAACCTGCAGAATTTTAAATTTGATGTGTTCTCTTTTTGCAGATATTCAGATAATTGCCTTGAAATATCTACATATATATAGAAATCAGAATCCTTCTTCTTTTGAAAATGAGTAGTATGCAGGTAATACCTTTATATAGTTAATTAGCCGACTAATTTGATCTCAGCAAAATCTGTCTAAAAATAAATTAGTTTTATCAAACTATAAGAAAACTAAGTTTAAAAATGTAAAAAACCTGCCTATTTAGTTATGATAAGAATGTTATTTTTAAGAAGATTAAAAGTGCTTTTCAAGCCAATCTTCAAATTTAATCTTTCTGAGTTGTTCTGCCCAAAGTATTTTGATATTAGGTTCGTCAGGAAGCAGGTTTTGGTTTTTTAAAAGCTCATAAAGTTTCTCGAGTGCTTTCTCGATTAAAATACCATATAGATTTGGGTTTTTTTCGTAGGTATTTAGTTTCTTTTTAACTTCTTCCTTAGTATCGTTAATTATTTTTACCCAACTATCCGCAAATTTTAAAATATATTCTTCCATATCGTTTAAGCTTTCCATGGTAAATATTGGAAAAGTTATCATATATTTGTCTTCTTGTAATTTAACTAAATTGTACCATTCTAAATTTAATAAGTGATTTTTGATTGCTTCTTTACTCCATTGATATTTTAGCTTACATTCATACTCTTCTTTCGATATTAATAGAGGCTTAGGTGAAAAATTTAGATTTTCATATAATTCCTCGAAAATTTTTGGACTTTTGGCGAGTGAAATTAGAATTTCTCGTCTTACCTTATTTTCTAACACCCATGGAACTTCTAACTGATCCCAGGGTTGCATTGTCCCAAAGTCAAACCAAGGTTCTATCTCGTCGACTTTTATTTTCCCTCTAAAACGATAATTCTGGTATTTTGTGTTCTCTTTCATTCTTTCCTCCTTTCTTCTGACATAAATATATAAAAATTTATAATTTAATTTCCCCTATAAAACTTCAAGTATTTCTGGGAGCAATAGCCATCCTTTTCTTTCATGAATTATGATTCCTTGTTCGTCAATGACAAATTGTCCTGGACCCTGTTTCTCCCAACCTTCATACTCACCGTGTTGAAGCCCTAAGTTTATTGCTTCTTTCAATTTGCTTCTAACTTTTGTTACTGCTCCTGCGGTCATTAATCCTAATCCGTATTCTGCGTATAACTCGTCTTTCGTTGAAGGTATTACAGGAAAGTCAATTTTATATTTTTCAATAAAATCTTTAGCGACTTTTTCACCAGATTGGGTTACATAAAGCAATTTAGCTCCTTTATTTCTTATTTCAGGGACTTTTTCCATTAATAAATTCAAATCCAATTGACAAATTGGACATCCAAAATATCTTGAGAAAATTAAAATAATCTTTTCCTTTCCTATTAAATCTCCTAATTCAATTGTTCCAGCATTGTAGGAATCAATTTTGAATAAAGGAGCTTCATCTCCTTCCTTTATTTTATTCTTACTCATTTTTTTTTTCACTATTTTTTATTTTTAATTTATCTTACATTATTTAATTTCTTCCTCTTGAAGCATTGCTTCAATAAGAGTGTCTGTTGCTTCTTCCTCGGATAAACCCTTGGCCATAAGCTCATCTAGCCATTTTTGTGGAAACCTTCCTAAAGAAGCTTCGTGCGAAACGCTTGAAGTTGGGTCGATAGCTCTAATAAAAGGACGAGCTCTACATATTGAACCACGCCCAAGAACAATCTCACTACATTCAACATGCCCGTTACAATGAGGTGCATTTCCTTCTGTAACTCCGTACATTAAAACTTCCCCTCCATCCTTAGCGGCAGCTTTCATTTTAATAACGCTTCTAGCATTTTCACCTTCAAGAAAAACTGAATCTCGAATTCTTATAGAGTCTTTAATACTTTTTCCAAAAGCTTTAACATTTGATCTAATAACGCTATCCTTCATTGCGTAAATGTCAATTAATATTTTAACTCTACCAGGTGTTCCTTTAGTAAGATAAAATTTATTTTCGAAGACGCTATTTTCTCCAACATATATATAGCTTACTGGAGCAACTAAAGCCCCACTCTTTTCACCATGGTAATGAGTTTCACTATATGTAAAGTTACAATTTTCCCCTATGTAATAATGACCAAACATTTTATGAATTAACCCATTTGCATTTGGAAAGCTACAGTGAGCTTGAATTTTTACATCTGTATTATCTTCGGCTATAATTCTTGGAAAAATCTCTTGAACTCCGGTCTCCTTATTTACTCCAAAACATAAGTGAATGGGTTCTTCAAGCTTCGTTCCTTCTTTTATAACGACATCAGCAACTATTCCATTAGGAATTTCGCGTGCCTTTAATACTATACCCTCAAATTGTTCGATACCGGATATTTTGTTAAAATCTAATAATAGTTTAGCGCCTTTGCCGTGACCAGGTAAAAAGTTTCGAATATCTAAGTTATATTCTTCAAGACTTTGTAATATATCTTCAGGATAATCGCTATTTTTCATGACAAGTTCTCTTCTCTGAATATTCTATCAATATAATCGTCATCAAAGCATACTGCTCCATTTTTGAACAAAGTTCTTTTGCAAAACTCTTTAAGTCCTGCTTTAGCACAATATCTAACCATCACCTTCGGAAACACATCAGTAATAATATGGTCGCCACGCCATAACAATGTTCCATAATCCGCTACCATTCCAATGTCTTCGCGATGAGTTATCAATAAGATCGTCATGTTTAGCTTTTTTATTTTTTCAAAAATATTCATAAAATCCTCCAGCACGATAAAATCCAAACCGCTGTCAGGTTCGTCCAATATAATTAGGCGGGGCTTCATCGCGATAGCTGCAGCTAATTCTACTCTCTTTCTTTCTCCTCCGCTTAGTGATTCATCAATAGTTCTGTTATAATACCTTTCGGGTTCTAAATTGACAATCTTTAAAACTTCAAGAACATTTTCTCTCATTTTTGATTTATTTTTCATACCTAAAGAAATATATTTATACACAGATAAACCATCAATTCTCGCGGGTTCTTGCCATGCTAAAGTAATTCCAAGTTTTGCTCTTTCAGTTATATTCAAATTAGTAATATCAATTCCATCAAAGTATATCTTTCCTTTTAACGCTATATAATCCCCTAATCCCATAATGGCATATGCTAAAGTCGATTTACCGGAACCGTTTGGTCCTATGATAGCGTGAATCGAACCCTCCTTAATCCCAAAAGAAACCTCATTTACAATAACGCACTTCTGGTCAAAAGTTGGAATTGTTACTCCCTTAAGTTCTAATAACAATTAATAATCCTCGAGTAGTTATTATATTTATTATACTCTTATAATTCGTCAAATTTTTAATATTTAATGTTAAAAAATATTTATTCAAAATGACTCATATTTATCTCTAGATATAAAAGGAGATGAATATGGTTAAAAAGGAATACATTTGTCAGAAGAGTAAAAAATCATCAATAATAATTGAGGACTCGAAAACTGAGATAAAAAAAGGTGAAACTGCTTATAACGATTTATCTATAACGATTAATAATTAGTTATTTTCTGAAAACCATCTTTTATAGCACAATTTTCATTTTTTAAACTAACTAACCACAGCTTTATATTATTTATAATTTAAAATCATCTAAATAGATTACTTCTAATCGTCTCCTGAAGGTTATCTAAAATGAATTATTATAAAGGAAAAGAAAATTAAAATCAGAGTAAATTACGGTTCTCCAAGTCACTATTACTAATTACCAGTAAAAACCAAGACTTCCTATCAAAAATATAAAGAAAAAAGCAACGAAAAAAGCCGTCAAACCTAAAATATCCGATTTATATTCCTTTATAAAACTTCTTTTTTTTTTAATTTCTGTTTTATTCATGATCAATATTCTTAGAATAGAATATTTATCTCTACAGATAATAAAAAATAAAGTTTTAATGTGCTTTCCTTATGTTTTGAATCAAGATTGCTTTGTTATTTAATAAATAAATACATAAGAGGAATTTTAATATTGAAATAATTCCTAAATATAATATTAATAGCAATTACATAGAAATTTAATTTTTAAAGGAAATGGATATGGTTAAAAAGGAATATATTTGCGACAAAGGTAAAAAATCATCGATTATAATTGAGGACTTGAAAACTGAGATAAAAGAAGGAGCAACTATGATTTTAGGGTTTGCTGGGGTAGGATTAATTGGTCCAATCGTATCAAATACTTTAATCGAACAAATCCCGGACATTACTGAGATCGGATTTGTTACAAGTGATTACTTACCTCCAATATCCGTCTTTTATGAAGGGGTATTGAAACACCCATTTAGAATTTATTATTCTCCTATGCATAACCTCATTGTTGGTATTTCAGAGGTACCCTTTCAAGTAGCAACTGCTTATAATGATTTATCCAAAACTATTAACAATTGGCTTTTATCTGAGGACGTTAAAGCAAAAGAGGTTGTAATCTTTCAAGGCATCCCCCAGAGAGGAATAATTGACGATTATCCCGTTTACTACGCCGCTGAAGCTGATATGGTTGGCTCTTTAGAAAAATTCGAAATTAAGAAGGTCGAAAAAGGTATTATCGTAGGTGCTGAAGCGACAGTTTTAAACGAAGCCCTATCGAATAAATTAAAAGCGTATGCTCTGTTTACTCCCGTGTTAGAAATTCCAACACCAGAGGGAGCAGCAGCAATAATCGAAGTATTAAATAACATCTATAACTTAAACATCGAAACATCTAAATTAATAGAGGAAGGGAAGGAAATTAAAGCAAAAATGCTTGAGTTAGCAGAAAAAGCACAGCAGTACCAGAATCAGCAGCAGTTACCGGATCGTCCTAAAGAAGGATACACGCAATATTTTCAATAATTTTTTTTTACTATTTTTATAATTTATATAGTTAACCTACACACGTAATTTTTTATAAAAACTAATTTTAAAATTATTGGACAATTTTCCTAATTGGATAAATTGTAATAAGAGGTAAGGTTATATCAAGGAAATATTTATTCCAGTCCAGATAGATCAGGAGCAATGTTTAAGGTGTGAACGGTGCTTACGCGCTTGTAAAGCAAATGCTATCTATTTTGAACATGGAATTCGTAAAGTAGATTATGCGATATGTAAAGCTTGTCTTAGTTGTGTTACCGTGTGTCCAAGAAACGCTATAGAGGTAACTTCAATTACTTATCCTGAACAAATAGTTAGCATAAAGATAGACCACGAAAAATGTACTATGTGTGAGAAATGTTTAGATAAAGATGGAAAATTCTGTCCTCAAAATCTTTTTTATAAAGATGATATAACATGGGTAAGAGGAAATGAACTCGGGATTAGGTATAAATACAGTGAAATCTCTAAATGCCAGGGATGTTTAAAATGCGAATTATCTTGTCCCGAAGGAGCAATTGAACCCATCAAATATGAAGCTTAGCATATTAACTTCAATAAATTCAATTGTATATTGATAAAAAAAAGAAAAAAATTTTTTATTTTAAAACTCCTGCGTCTTTTAAAATTCGGTTGTGATCAAAAGCAAATTCAAGAGTATAGAGTTGATCAATAGGAATGATTATTACTCTTGAAGCATCATCTCCCTCTTGTATCATTGAAATACTTTTAGCAGGTCGACATCTAAAGGCCGTAGAAACAATCTTACCTCGAGGATCCCTTCCTTTTTGATCGTATGTTCCAATTTTGCTTATTATTTTAACAGCAAGATTCGTTTCTTCACGAACTTCTCGTATTACTGCTTGTTCTGGGTCTTCATTATATTTAATAAAACCTCCAGGAAGGGCGTATTTATCTTTAAAAGGAGCATATCTCCTTTTAATTAAAATTATATTTCCATCATCGTCTTGAATAACTGCATCCACTGTATGACCATATGTTAAACGTTTAGATTTAACCTTACCATATATAAAGTATCCGAATAATAAAACAAACGCTGCACCTAAAAATGTTGTAACTACTAGATGTAAAACCTTTGAAAACTCATGTAGATCTCCCAGTCCGGCAGCTATTCTAAGAGCATTAATAAATTCTATTATAAATCCGGCGCCGAATAAGACGCTTAAGAAATTAACTGCTTTCTTAGTATTTTTTTGATTTTCTTCATGCCTTTTTGTGTATAATTCTTGTAAAGTGTCATAAAGTGTTTTAAATTTACCGTTGACTCTTTCAATTATAACCTCTATTCGAAATATCTTCAATAAGTGAGTCAAAACCCTACCATAAAGTTCTCTTGGATTCCAATCTAATTCACTATAGATCAGACTCATTTTAGTATGAATCATTCCTCTCAAAAATCTAAGATTCTTTGTTTTTTCTTCAATTTGTTCCAAACTCATAAAAACATCGGAATATCTTTTCATAAACAGGATGTCAAGAGAGTTTTCAATTGACATAAGAGCAAAAAGAACTGCTCTTATTTTAGGTGTTGGATCTAAGATTATCTGATTAATGTATTCGAATTCAGTTTCAAAATTCTTTGGAACCATGTAAATAAATCCAGAATTTCTCTTAATGTACATTAATTCTGACAAACGATTAGTGAGGTTTTTTTTAATCCTTCTTTCATAAAGTTCGTCTGAATAGTCTTCCCACTGACCTGAGTAAACTTGCGTCCACAATCCAATGCTTTTTTTATTTCGTTTAATGTTTTCTTCCGTCCAACGAACTTCCATTGGTTTAACCTTCTTAGACATCACAAATACATAAATCGGACTTTCAAGATCAAGCAGTAGATATTGATTTTCCTTAATTTTACTAAATTCCTTAAGGATATCCTTAGAAATAAAAGGTATTTGTTGTAGTATATCTGGAGTTATTTTCTCCTTTTGGAAAGGATCGTTTCTGTAGTATTCTACTTCCAATTTAAAGTAACCTAATGTGTTATAATTTAAATCCTTATTATCTTCAGTGAAAGGGTTATTCTCGTCGGTATAAGGAAAATTTTGGAAAAATGGCTCCCAATCACACTCAATATTAATAGATTTAGCCATATTGACCAATGACCTTTTCTTTCCTTCAGAATTAGGGTATTTTTCTAAAAATTTATACGCTTTTTTTAAATCGCTTTCAGTAAGATTTTTTAACCTATCTAATAATAACGCTTCGATTTCTTCTGCTTTTGATTCGCCAATAAATTCGTTTGTATTTATAAATGCGCTAATGTACCAATACTCTTTCTCGTATACAAATCGTAAATTTTCTTCCATTTTTGAATCCGCTCTTTTAATTTGAAATGTACAGATATGTTAAGTAAATATTAAAACTTCTTTATTAAAAAACATTTTATTTTTTCAGTCAATTTTTTTGATGTTCTAAATGCTGAAGCATTAGATTAAAAAAAAAGAAATTTTTATTACTCTTGATTCAATTTCTTTCTTCTAAATAAATAGAATTACTTGCCGCGCTAATTAACACGAGATCCACATTTTTTCAATATCAAATTATGAAGTTGCATTACATTTTTTTCGAAATCCATTAAATCAAATTCAAAACCTAATCTTGATCTTAGAAGTGGAGGAATATGATCAGAGCTTAAAAAGACAGGAATTATGGGTTTACCCATCATATCTGCGGCCGTCCATTCCTTGTCGACAGCATCAGAACCTAAAGCACTTTCAGAACAAAATAGTAGCATAACATCGCATTTACCAACGTTATTACTCATAAATAACGTAATATTATCTGTCATGTGCTCTTGCCAATATAAGACTTCTTTAATTTCGTCATATGATTTTAATCTCTTTGATAATTCTTTAATATCAAATGTTTCTGCGTCAGTAGTGGCATAGCTTACAAAAACTACCAGATCTTCTAATTTCTCACTTGGAGTCTTAAACTTTTCTTCATCAAGAGGAAAATTTCTAAATTCTTTAATAAAACCTTGATCTTGTAGGAATTTACCAATTTTTTTTGCTGTGGTAAAATCGTATTCTTTTTGTATTATTAAAGCATACAATGTTGGATTAAGTAATTCTTGTAATATTTTCGTTCCTAAATTTTCTAAATGCGCAGTTTCCGAAGCTTCATAATCTACTGGATTTGCTAATAAGTTTTCATAATATTCTGTTTCTGAGATCTCTATCTTGAGCTGGTTAACCATTTCAGCTTTAGTGATATTTCTCTGATTTTCGAACTCAAACTCTAATATTTTTTTGATAATTTTTAATGTCTCTTTTGGATCTCTTAAATTTTTCAGTTTCTCGAAAGCGATTGCTTTAATATCTTCAAAATTAAATACATCTGCAGTTTCCAAAACAAAATTCAATTGTTCAAGGGCCTCTGAATAATCTTTTTTAACGATTAACTCTTCTACATTTTTTAATTTGCTTCGAAGTTCTTTTAGAAGCTCTTCTTGCTCTTCCATTAACAAATCCCAGATTAAAACATCACCTGAGTCATAACCTGCAATAATTTGGTTCGTATTAGGTATAAATTTTGCGGAATTAACTTTTGATAAGTAATAATAGGAAGTCTGATACTTTTCAATGAAATCCCAAATTCGGATAAAGTTATCTTCAGTACCACAAGCAATATATAAGCCATCAGAAGAAAACGATACCGATGTAACAGGGCTATTAATCTTTTCAAATGTATAATCTAGTTCACCAGTACTAACTTTCCAAATTTTAACCGTCTGATCTTTAGAACCACTCGCAATATATTCTCCATCAGGTGAAAAGGCAACTGAATTTACAGCCTCTTTATGACCCTCAAGTGTATGAATAAGTTTTCCTTTTTTCACATTCCAGATATTAATGGAATTATCTTCCAAACCACTTACAATATGTTCTCCGTTCGAGGAAATATCGATCGATGTTATTGGACTTTTAGCTCCTTTCAGTCTTTTATGAAGTTTACCCGTACGTGACTCCCAGATTATTATTGTCTTGTCTCTTGAACCACTTACAATATATTTTTTATCATAAGATGCAGCTACGGAAGAAACAGCCTCATCATGACCACGTAATGTCCATAGAATATCACCACTGTTGATTTCCCATACTTTCAAAGTGTTATCATAAGAGGCACTAGCCACAAACTTTCCACCAGGAGAAAAAGCTACTGAACTAATAACATCTGTATGACCCTTAAGAGTCTTAATCAATTTTCCACTTGACAAATCCCACACAATTAAAGATTTATTCGACAATCCACTTACAGCTAATTTTCCGCTAGGTGAAACAGCAACTGAATTCACGTTTTCAGAATGACCCTTAATATTTTTAAATATACCCCCAAATGTGAGAGCCCAGATTTTTAAGTAACCATCACGGGAACCTGTTATAGCAAATTTTCCGTCTGGTGTGATTGCCAATGAAGATACATCATCTCCATGATCTTCAAATGATTGGATAAGTTCATATCTATTATCCCAAACTTTCACCGATTTATCTTTGGATGTGCTAATAAAACAATTACCGATTGGGGAATAGCTTACACTTGAAACTATATCAGCATGATTCTCAATAACAGATACTAAGTCACCGGTATAAAAATCCCATATTTTTATGGATTTATCATCAGAACTACTACAAATATTTGCTCCATTCGGAGAAATCCCAATTGATGTTATCTTTCCCTTATGTCCACTAAGATCTTTAATTACTTCTTTCGAAGAGTAATCCCATATCATTATGTGTTTGTCTTCTGATCCAGTTACAAAATATTTTTTATTCGGAGTGAACTTTATTGAAGTTACTGGTCCTTTATGAACTTTTTCTTCCCATACAAAATTCTTATTTTGGAGGTCCCAAATTTTGAGATAATTATTGTTTAAACCCATGATTATATGTCTATTATCGGGAGTAAACGATGCTGAGTTTGGAACGCTGCCGAGATCTGTTAAAATATGATATGGCGTTAGGTTCTTAATATTCCAAATTATAGCTTTCTTATCACCTGAAGTACTTATAAAGTAATTTCCATCAGGAGAAAATTCAATTGAATTAACCGATTTATTGTGCTCTTTTAAGGTTCTTATGAGTTTTAAACTTTTAAAATCCCAAATTTTAATAGTATTATCATCTGAACCAGTTGCTATATAGCTTCCATTAGGAGAAATTGATACAAAATTGATTCCTTTACTATGAGCATTTATAGTCGTTTCGAGTTTACCTTTCATTAACTCCCATACCATGATATTATTATCTGCGGATCCTGTTATAATATATTTCCCGTCAGGAGAAAATTTAATTGATAATACCTTACCCGTATACTCCTTGAGCGTTCTTATAATTTCACCCGTAGAAAAATCCCAAATATTTATAGTTTTATCATCAGAACCGCTCACAATCAATTTTCCATCGAGAGAGATTGCTACAGATCGAACTACTCCTAAATGACCTTTAAGGATATAAATCGGTCTTCCCTTTGAAAGATCCCATATTCTTACCGTATTATCTTCTGATCCACTAATTATGTATTCTCCATCAGGTGAAATTGTAAGTGAAGTTACAGCTTCAGTATGTCCTTTAATAGTACGAACAAACTTAGCCTTCTTTAAATTCCATACTCTAATAATACCTTCTTCTGTTCCACAAACCAAGAATTCATTATTTTTGGAAATAGCAATTGAGAATACTGCACTTTTATGTTCAAACTTATGAATTGATTTTGCATTTAATATATTCCAAACAATCACAGTTTTATCTTTAGAACCACTAATGAGGTTTTTCCCATCGGTAGTTATACCTAATGATGTAACTGAATCCGTATGTTCTCTTAATTCACTGATGAAATGCCCTCTTTTTAATCCCCATACTTTTATCAAATTATCCGAAGAAGAACTATAAATATAGCTATCATCTATCGATACTGCCACCGCTAATATTGAATGATCGTGTGCTTCTATTGTTCTTAACAGATTTCCGTTTGGAAAATCCCATATTTTAAGGGTTTTATCCTTTGAGCCACTAACTATATAATCTCCTTTATGAGATAAAGTTACTGAAGTTACATCTCTACTATGTCCGAAACTTTGAGCCATATGAAAGGCTTTTGCTAACCCTTTTCTTTTAGGGTATAAATGTTGGGGATATTCGAAATTTTCTTTAATATTTTTCTCGTGTAATTCGGTTTGAATGGAAACCACCTTCTTTTATTATATTATGGATTATAGACCGAAAAGTTATTTGTTAATAAACCAATATCCAATTTAAACATTTGGACGAAATTGTTGAATACTAACAAGCTCTTTCACACTGCCACATTTCTTAAATAATAAAAAAAAAAAAAGATTCAAACTCTAATCATTTGTATAAAAATTAATCATATCTTCTACGCGTAATTAGTAACCAGATAAATCCAACTACTCCTACTATAAAAGCAACGAGATTTATAATGCCTGATATGTCACCCCAAGAAAAAGAAGCTGGATCCAGTATTAGACCTATAATTGGTTCAACCCCTGTAGCGATTGTTATACTGAGAACTACTAATGCTTGGCCCATAGCCCATTCTGCCTCTTTAAACATAGCTATTCCAGATATAATGCACCAGAACGCTAAAACGAGGGAAACTATTCCTTGACTTCCAAGGGCAGCAACACCCTCAACTGCAGTGACCCAGTCTCCCAAAACTTCAGGTAAAATTACTCCAAATGATGTTAATATGTCGATTATCGCTCTAAATAGAAAAATTGCTCCCACAGCTATAATTAGAATGTTTAAAATTGTACTAGATTGTTTTACTTTACTTGAACTCATACTATTTCACACTCTAC
>JAEOTS010000118.1 GCA_016839745.1 Promethearchaeota archaeon | reverse complement strand
CATTAGAAGAATCAATTGAAATTTCAAATGAGTTTGCGCCCGAACATCTTTCGCTTATGATAAAAGACCCTATGACAGTTTTAAATCAAATAGAAAATGCTGGAGGAATTTTTATTGGAGAAAATTCCTTTGAAGTATTAGGTGACTATATTGCTGGTCCCAGTCATGTAATGCCCACTAATGGCACTGCTCGTTTTTCCTCCGCTTTGTCAGTTTATGATTTTATTAAGAGAATCAATTTGGTATACTTAAATAAAGAAACTACACTAAACTTGTCTAAATACGCTGAGAAAATGGCAGAATCCGAAAAGTTAACAGGACATGCAAAAGCAGCTAGCTTGAGAAGATATTATAATAGAAATGAAAAGGGAGGGGATATAATTGAATAAAGAATCACACACTATCAAACCATCTAGGATTATTCAGAGGTTTTTAGCATCAGAATATTTAACTCCACCATCCTATTTTGAACAAATTCAAAATAATGATATAATATATTTAGATAAAAATGAAAATCCTTTTACACCCCCCTTAGGAGATCTTGCTCCTTTAAATCCGTTAAGTCTCGTTAAAAATTATCCAGATCCAAGCGCTAATACCTTTTTAAAACTGTTATCTGAGAAAATTAACATACCAATTTCATTTCTAGTTGCGGGATCTGGCTCTGATGAATTGTTGGATCTTATCATTAGGATTTTTTCTTCACCTAAAAATGCTGTATTAAGTGTTAGCCCAACCTTTTCAATGTATAAATTTTATGCGCAAATAAACGGTGCTAAATATTTATCAGTACCCCTAAACTTGCAGCTTAATAAGTTAATGGGTATCGCAAAATTTGATTTAGATCAGCATAGGTTTATGCAAATGGCCAAGTCTTCAAGGATTATTATTTTAGCAAGGCCAAATAACCCAGATGGAATGCTATTACCTCTTGAATTTATTAAAAAAATATTACAGCTTAAAAAGTTAGTAATTATTGATGAAGCTTACATTGATTTCAGCGATGAGCCAAGTTTAAAGTATTTGACAAAAAGCTACAATAATTTGATAATATTACGGTCATTTAGTAAATCCTATTCTCTCGCAGGCTTAAGGTTAGGCTATATAATAGCTAACCCTTCTATAAAAAAGATATTAACTCGTGTAAAGGGTCCATATAGTGTTAATAATCTAGCATTGCTATTCGGTTCTTTAGTATTAAACAAGCAAGAGGAAGTTTTGACAAATATCAACAAGATTAAGTTAATTCGAGAAGAATTTTATAAGGATTTACTTAGACTAAGAGAAAAAAGTGAAGCTTTTTATATTCATCCTAGTGAGGCAAACTTTATTTTATTAAGATTTCAAACGGCAGAAATAGCAAATTCTCTTTATCAACATTTCCTTAATAATCAAATTAAAGTGCGGAATTTCGAAGCAGAACTTTCAAATTGCCTAAGGATATCCATAGGTACAGATTTACACATGAAAAAAGTAATAGAAGTAATTAAATTATATTTTGAGGTGAATTAAAACGGAAAGAAAAACTCAATTAGTTAGGAAAACTAAGGAAACGGAAGTTAAGATCGATTTAAATATCGACGGAACTGGTGATTCTAATATCAATACATCCATAGGTTTTTTTGATCATCTTCTTACCCAAATTGCAATTCATGGTTCCTTTGATATGAATGTATTTGCTGAAGGTGATCTGAATATTGATAATCACCACATTATTGAAGACACTGCTATCGTTTTAGGTAAGGCTTTCAATAAAGCCCTGGGAAACAAATTTGGAATAATTCGAGTTGGACATTCCTTCTTTCCCATGGATGAGAGCCTAGCATTTGTTTCTGTAGATATTTCATCAAGACCATATTTCATGAAAGAAATAAAGTGGATAAACCCATTTTTAGGCTCAAAGGAGGATAGCCTGATACCAGTTGACTTGATAACACACTTTTTATATACCTTTTCAATTAATGCCCAAATAACACTTCACGTTAGGCTTTTATATGGCCAAAATAATCATCACATCGCAGAAGCAATATTTAAGGCTCTTGGAAAAGCCTTAGATTATGCCTCAAGAATTGATCCAAAACGAGATCAGAGAGTTCCATCAAGTAAAGGAATTCTATAGGAGGGAATGTGGATGATTGTAATAATAGATTATGGCAGTGGAAATCTTCGATCAATACAAAAAAGCTTTGAAAGATTTTATCCAGAAGTGATCATTTCAAGAAATTTAGCTGAGATACAGAAAGCAGAAGGTTTAAT
>JAEOTS010000117.1 GCA_016839745.1 Promethearchaeota archaeon | reverse complement strand
GGTCTTACTTCAGATGTTCTTGATGACGCTATTAAGTCCTCTCTTAAAGGCTGTGCTCTTCCTTTTTGATCATATAATTTTGATTTGAGATCCTTAATGTGGTTAATAATTTGTTTGGTTTTCTCAATAAGCATTGATTTATAGTACACTTCTATATTTGGTGTTTTAGAAGCATTTAAAGCCATTTCAGAGATATCTAACCATAGATCAATTGCCTCTTGAAATCTTTTGTGTTTTTCTAACCCATTTGCCTTAGCAACTTTGTAACTTAGTTCTTGGTTGAATTTTGCGACATCCATTATTAAACAAAAAGTATTTTTAATTTATTCTCAAAATTATCAAGTTAATTCAACTATTTATAGTTGCTAATATAAGGATATGTATAAAAATTAATAATTGGAATTTTTATTACATTATTAAAGAAATTACTATTCAATCATATTACATGTCGTTAAGACCTTTCTCTACTACTGAATTAACTAATTTAAAAGAAGCGATTGAACGAAACGGGTTTAATCTAAAGGGTACTATCGAAAATTATTTTAGGTATAGCGTTAAAAAGAACAAATTGATCCTTTTTACGATAAAATTTCCAGTATCTCTGCCTTTAAGGTTAAATTTTCCCTTTGAAGTAGTGAGTTTTCGTATTTCTCTTGCTTTTAAATTATGGGATTTAAATCAAAATACGAATAAGATTATTATTTTTATATTGAAAATGTTGAGAGATCTCGCACTTCAAATCTCCTTAGAACATAATTTTCCTATCAAAGGGAAAGAGACTCATTTGTTAGATCTATTAAATCAGCTTATGCCCGAAACCATCACTGACGAAAATGATAGTAGATGGCTAAATCGTGTCCGAATATCATTAATGAATAAACGAGGAGCCTTCGAAGAAATTGATAGTATATACACAAACAAGATTGTAAATGTTCTTGATGGTACTAGATTAAAACCAACCTTTAAGCTACCTTGGGAATTGAGAGATGGCGTACCTAAACTTAGGACTTCGGAAACATTATTTTTTTCTAATGATGAAGAATTTGATGAGTTTTTTATATTAGAAAAAGGATATTTCACCTTTTTTAAGGATTTAGAATATAATAAATTTTATATTAGGTCTTCATTTGATTCCTATACACCCTATATTCTACATTCTTTATTTAAAGATCTTGATTTTAAGCTCGAAGCTTATGTCGAGAACTGGATCAAATTTTCTAGAATGATGATTAATTCGATTATAGAAATAATCAATCTAGCAAAAATTAACCAAAATGATTATATCACATTTAAACCTGAAAAAGAGTTAGATACAGATGACTTTGAATTTGAAAGCAATAACTTTCCTTTTTCTGCTTTACATTACGAAAGCTTAATGTCAAAAGGAGATTTATATCAAATCCACAACGACTTATTTAATACACCACCTTCTAATTTTGAAGTAATTAAGTCTATTAATTCCTATATCGACGCAGAAGAATTAATTAAAAATTATCGCTTTGACGAAGCTACTCTATTATTAAACGATTCTTTAAAAATTTTTAATAAAAATCGCCAAAAAAAAGTAGTTGTCTCAATTCTTTTAAAGTTAAGAGAGATTGCGTCTCTACTAAACCAAGATGAGGTTGCATTTAATTATTTACAAAGTGCATTAGGAGTTGCCAAGTCTGGAGAAGTACCAATAGAGTACATCATAAAAATTCACTATTATTTAGGTAAAAGATTTTATAAGATTGAAGAATTCGATAAAGCTTTATCCCACTTCAATATTATTGTTAATTTTTTAGAAAATGAAGAACCATCAATTAATAAAGATGAATTTCTTGGTATGGCTTACCTCTATCTAGGTTTAATAAATATAAAACAGAATAAATTAGCTGATTCTAAAATTAATTTTAAAAATGCTTTTCAATTAGGAAATAATTCTACTAAAGTAAAACTGAATTACCATCTAATGCGAGCCAAAAGCTATAAATCAAAAGGCGCTTTATCTCAAGCCCAAAAACTCCTGAAAACTGGCATTGATTCAGTTGGTATAAATTTTGACGAAAAGGAATTCGCTCCAATTCTTTATGATTTAGTTTTAGAATTAGCGGAGTTCTATATACATCATAGAGTTGATTCAAAGAAAGCGATATACTTAATGAAGAGTATTGAAAAACGACTTTCTCTTAATTTAAAGAAAATTTCCGGTATCCGGAGAGCGATTCGATGGAATTTACTAATGTGTGATTATTACGATATATTAGCTCGTGATAACGATAGTTCAACTCACTATTATCAACAAAGCCAAATATTAATAAATCAATTAAAAAAGATAACTTTTTAAAATAAGTTAGCGTTTATAGCTTGCTCGTTTGGCTCCAAGAGAATCAATTTGTCCTCCATATTTACCTTTTTCAACCCTCTGTACGTAGAGCTGGCGAAATCTCATTCTTGGTGGTTTTTTCTTTTTCGAATTTACTCCAGTTCTTTCAATTTTAGGAGTTTGTTGTTTTACTTTTCCAGCTTTAGTTAAACTTCCATGAGAACCTGGCATATTTTACATATCTCCTTTTAACTGTATTTTCTATATTGTATACTTTAATAAATTATAGATTATAATATCTAAAAATCATAATAAGCTCTTAAATTTTGTTATTATCAAGAAAAAAAAACAATATTTGAAGTAAAAATTGGACTCCATTATTTTTATGATTCAGCTTAAATTCTATTTTATTGAAGAATACGTAAAAATAATTATTTAAATTTGGACTTATTATGCCAGAAAAAGATTTTACAGAGGAAACACACAAAATAGCGAAAGTTATAGATAAGAAAATCCAATACGGAGAAAATGAATATTCGTGTTTTGCTTGTGGGGAAAAAATTGAAGCTGAAACTAAAGTTTGCCCTTATTGCAGGACTTTTCAAGATAAAAATGAATCAATATTAAAATAGTAAAATCTTATTATACAATAAAAACTAATTAATACAAAATCAAAACATTATCAAATGAGTATCCGAGATTACAATCGCAAGAGTTTTTCAGTAATTACTGGATTTCTTGTGTTTTTAGCTCTTTTATTTTTTACTATTGGGCTTTTTTTAGAAATTAGCATCATACTTATGATAATTTTTCCAATACTTATTTTTGTTTTAATTGGTTTATTAATATACCGCTATTCTGGAGAATCTAAAAAGTTCTGCCCTCGATGCAAAGTTCCTATTAGCATCTATACCGAGTATTGTCGTAACTGCGGATTGAAACTAATAAATAAATGTCCAAACTGCAATATCTACACGGACGGAAAACTTAATTATTGCGATAATTGCGGGTATGAGTTTCCGAAATATGAAGGAGAGAAATTACCATTTGAGTATAAGGTTTATGAAGAGGGGGATCTAGTACCCGAAAAACCAAACTTTTGCCCTACTTGCGGAGCTATATGGAAGAATGTTGAAAATCTTAGATTTTGTGAATTTTGTGGCTCAAAAATCGTTTAATAGCTGATTGTCAAAAATTTTTTTAATCCTAAATTATTTAGACATATCATAAAACTGAAATAAGATGAGTAATTAGAAAATTTAATTATTTGTTGAGATTTAAAACAAATTATTTTACGCCACGATTTTTTCATTTATAACATGGGGGCGTGGCGAAGCCCGGTATAACTTTGTCAATTCGGTCCAAAGTGCTGATCGCGGCAGGCTCCAGACTTGTTGGTCACCGGTTCAAATCCGGTCGCTCCCACTTTTTTCATCAT
>JAEOTS010000116.1 GCA_016839745.1 Promethearchaeota archaeon | reverse complement strand
AATTATTTTGATAAAAATTTATTCCAACAGGTCTTTAACTCTAACGAATTTAAAGGGTGGCTTCTTTCAAGAAGATGGTTTGGAGATAAATCCCTACTATCAAACTTATCGTTTAAAGTTTCGATAAAATATTTCAACACAATTTCAGACACAATTTTCTTAACAATTATCGAAATCACCTCACAAGATTATGCTAAATCATATTTCCTCCCAATGATAATTTACGAGAAAATTCAAGATATTCTTGAACCAAAAGAAAACACACGAGCAAATGTTGTCAAATTAACTGAGAATACATTTAGCAAAATATTTGCGTTAAGCGTTCATGACAATCAAAAAGAAAAAATACTACATCTTAACCTTATCGAAGCGGAGTATTGCGTTTTATTTTGGAAAAAGATGCTTTTTGATAAAAAGATTTCAGAAACCTTTCCCAACATGGCTATGGACCTTACACTCTACACTGAGCAATTTGAAGACGAACTTAACATGTCAAAGGTTCGCAATCTCATTGAAGCTAGTTTATATCCTGAGAGGTACGAATATGGATTAGAACAACTAGGCGGAGGAAACACAACTAACTTATTATTTCTATTACACATCTCAAATAAAAAAGATACTCAACAAAAATCCATTTCATATGTTTTAAAATCATACAAAGAATATTCGGGGAGTTTAGAGCCAAGGAAATTGTTTGTCTTAGTAAAAAATAATTTTCCTAATGCTCCGAAAATATACGGAACTATAAAAACCCAGGAGAGAGTGACGATCGGTATTCTCGAAGATGTCCCAAACAAGGGAAATTTAGGTGATATTTACTGGAAAGAGCTTAATCACATGATTACTTCCATTTTCAATAGAGTAAGTGACGATTTTTCCTTGCTTGAAGATAAAGATCGCATGTCTGCGTACATAAAAGAATATTGTGCCGATTCATTAAAAGTTTCTGAGAAGATAGGATTCCAGATTAAGCAACTACACGAAGCTTTAATAGTACAAAACGATCCACTTTATTCGAAGGAGAAGGTTTTGAGTAAAGAGTACTTGAAGAATTATTCAGACAAATTAAATTACATGGTAAATAGAGTCCAAAATAGCATGACTAAAGGTTCTGAAGGCGCTTTTTATAAGTCACCTAAGATAACCTCAATACTTATTGATATTAAAGATATAATCGAAAAATTTCTTTCTGAATTCGATATTGATCAGATTATAATACAGCCGGTTCATCAAGATCTCCACTTTCAACAAATTCTATACAACGAAATCAATGGTGGCTATACGTTCTATTTTATCGATTTTGAAGGTGACCCTCAACTTTCTGAGGAACAAAAAAAGCAAAAATTCCCAATTGAAAAAGATTTAGGCAGTTTTTTGAGATCGTTAAGCTATATTAAATTTAATACGTTACTCAATTTCATTGAGAAAGAGTTTGTTGATAAAGAGAGATTCGAAGTTCCTGCAGAATTCCTCTACAATCTTTACTTTAGAAAATCTTCGAAAATTACTCAGAAACATAAAAAACTAGAAGTTGCGTTGAAACTCCTTAATTTATGGGAAAATAAGTTAATGGGTAAAATACTCGAGAAAAGCCTTAACCTTCATTTTATATTGATTAATATCTTTACTATTGAAAGAGTATTACACGAATTAGCCTATGAACTACTCTATAGACCAGGTAATATTATCATCCCAATACTTGGTCTAAAAGAAATTATTGATAAATATTAGGTTTTTTTCTACTCATCATTATTTTCTGGAATTTTCGCAAATTCATATGAATAATGGGAGGATGAGATATCCAACTCTTTGATTTGACTTTTATACTTTTGGCGTAAACTCTTATTTCCTTTCATTTCTTCTTCTATATAGTTGGGATTAAGCTCTTTTTGCTCGAATAAGCGCCACAAAAAGGCTTCAACGAATTTCTTTGGTCCAAATTTTCTTACAACTAAAAGATTATTATCATCATCAAGAATACTACTAAAAAAACCTAAATTATCGCAAAAATCAACTTTATAACGTATATTTTCTTGCTTTCCATAAATTCTGGCGATATCGTTTATAAAGACGCCCAATTTATCTCCAAAGTTTAATTGTTCGCTTTCGTCCAATCGTTCAATTAGGTTTCGTAGGAAACTTCTTTTTACAACTACTAAATCGCGATCATTTAACGATTGAAGTGCTGATTTCTGTTTTATTACGTATTTAGAGAGCTCTAGATAATTTTTAATTAAGTTAGTTTTTGTAATTCCTATCCTTTTGTTCATTTTGTCTAAATTTTCGTTCAGTTCCTTATCAATTCTGATCGTTATGACCTTGGTTGGTTTTTTTGGTATAGCATTCTTACTCATTTAAAATCAACTCTTATTAAAATTATTGTAGAATTTGTATGCATTTAATTGTATATGTTACTATTGTAATCAAAGTATTTTAATTATTATATTTTTGAGAAAATATAATGGGAAATTTATGTGAAATTATTAGCTTTTATTTCTTTCCTCTTTGAGTAAAAATGCTATAATCTAATATATGTTATATCTATGAAAAGCTCAGAATCTCAAGTAATTTAAACACCCTTAACCATTTTGTCCTATTATTTTTGTGATAACAAAAAAAACTTTGTTTCCAAAATTCGTTTCAAAGTATTACATTTTAAATAAACAACTTTTTGATTAAAAAAGGTGATAAGTTAATTAGAATAATTCTAGCAAAACTTTATCATTAAAGTAAACTAAAGAATCTAAAAAAGAGTTTAAGTCATTTGACTATAGATTTAAAAGTCAGCCTATTTCGGGAATTTTTTTGTTATCTATTTTTTCTTGTATTAATTGTAGGAAGATGTAACATATGTAGTAAAATGTTATCGAATGAATATTGAATTACACTTAAAAGGATGAATAAACTTTGTAATTATGTATCCAAAGATAAAGGATCACTTAAAAATTTTGTTTAGGGTTGAACGATATTTATGGAATTGAGTGAAACTAATTTACCAAATTCTGAATTGACAGATTCAGAGTTGAAAAATTCAAAATTGAATGAAGTATTAGAATTAGACCTGTACGAAGAAAATCATGATTCTTACACGAAAAATTCTGACAAACAAATCGAAAAGGTAGCTAAAGCACTCACTTCAGAAACAAGACGCGCGATCCTTCACCTAATTCAAAACTCAAATGAAGGGATGGATGTTTCTAACATTGCTTCAATTTTAAACATGACAGAAGCTAATATATCAGCTCAAATCAAAAAACTTCAAGAAGCAGGGTTAATCTATTGCGACTATTGCTCGGGTAATCATGGTGTAAGAAAAATAAGTAAATTGAAATTTGATAAAGTAATCATAAATATCTGAGCAACTACTTTTTTTTCGCGAGAGTTTTAGTATAAATTGAGACTATTTCTCCTGGAAGTTAGAAATTAACACATTCTTGATCTTTTCAAAGTGTCCTAAATTTACTGATAGGAGATCTTCTAACGCGTCATTTAAACCAGCTTTTTCAATTTTCTCTATTATTTTAAAATATGGGCTTTTTTTGAGCTTTTTAACGAGCGCTTTATTTTCTTCGAGTTCGCTTAACAAATAATCACTACATTTTATTTCTTCGATATTTAAAATTCTATGAATAATTGATAACAGCATTGTGTCAAAAGTAACTCTTAAGATGATTTCTCTATCGAAATCTTTTTCAGTGTGAAAAAGATAGTCTTTAAGTAGCGATATTGATTCTTTGAATAGCTTTATGGAATCGAGTCCAAGACTTTCAATTCTATCGTTAAATTCTACATTCCTTGTAGCAGTTAAGCAAATCGCTGAAAATGTTTGATATTCAGCTACAAAATGAATGAATCTAGCCTTCGCGTTTAGTACTGTGTTTTTGGATTCTGCATCTTTTAATAAATCTTCAAGGTTCTCTAACGATTTTTTAAAATATGTGGAAATAGTATAAAACTTATCTGCAGCGGCTTCGAATTCTTTATTAATAAGTAAAGAGTGGGCTTTTTTTTCTTCTTGCTTATAAAGTTCGTCGAATTCATTTAAGATCATGACTGCTTTTAAAATCAATTGTTTTCCCGTATCTTTTGTTAATTGGGATCGTTCAAACGCTTGACCCGCTTCTAATAGGAGAATAGAAGCTAAATTTCTATATTCTTCTGGATCAGATTCTAGTAAATAATCCGAAGCTTTTTTCCAACTTTCCCCTGCAGTTTCCCAATCTTTCATTCTAAAAGAAATGTTTCCTAATTGAATTAGCAACTTTGCCGATATTTCGTATAGTTTTAATTCTTCAGTTTTTCGAATGATTGATTTTAATCTGTATGTCGCTTGAATGTTGTTCCTAAATTGAGAAATTATCTGAGTAATTCTGATATACAATTCATCTAATTTAATATAACCGCCTAAATCGAGATAAATTTGTGCTGCTTTCTCATATTCTCTTATTGCTTCTTCTCCCTTTCCTTTATCGGCTAATATTTCAGCAGAATCAATTAGTTTGATCGCTTCAACTTCTTTTTCTTCTTTTTCGTCGTTGTTATACATGATCAGGATTACACTTTTCTTTAGAGATTAATGTGATATTGGTAATTAGGAAACCTAATTAAGTAATCTATATGCTATATTACCTTAGTAATTGTATGCAATTAACCTTATTTAAATTTTGATAATTAATTATTACCTTATTTTTAACTTTTACAAATTATCAAACAGCCTAATGTTGTTGTTTTTCATCACGTTTTTCAGCTCTATAGCTTGATAAACTGACGCAAAACATTCTTTTGCATCTTCTATTGCTCCATAAAATATAAAGTTAGAGTACCAGGACGCTATAAACATTATGCTTGCTTTACGATATTTAGTATGATATTTAAGATTTAGTCTAGGTGAAGAATATTTAAAAAGAAAAAGCGTAGGTGCTGTACCAACAGGGAGTTTAAGAGATTTACTAACTATTTGTTGTGTGTCAAGAATGTGGGAGAAGCTTTCAATATCAATAACACCTCCGTCGATCCAGATTTTCTCTACGCCAAGTTCTTTCAATCCATCTATAATACTAAGATTACCCGGTTGGTTCTTTTCTGTAATATAAGCATACCTCTGCGTTGAACTCATGTTACTGGCTCCAAGGATTAAAATTACGACCGAAGATATTCTGTTTTTCTCTATGAGTTCAAGTTCTTTTTTACTCTTTAGATTTGATATAGAATTATATATATACTCGTCTGCTTTAATACCATTTTCATTTAAGTATTCTATTCCAGCAGATTTTGCATCAAAACTACCACCTAAAACAAACGGGGGATCATAGTTGTCCAAATAAAATTCGAGATATTTAACCATAGCTTCAGGTGTAATGGCAGATATTTCAACTAGATCTGGAAGTTTATACTGATTTGCTAAACTTTTTTGTGCTTCAATTCTTTTTTTTGCCCTATTGACATCAAATTGACGCTCATCCTTTCTGTCAATAAGTGTTTGACCCTGATAAAACATTGTGCCAATTAAAATTGGGGGTAACTCAAACTTACCACGCCCTAATTTCGCATCACCATACAGATAATAATCTTCTATCATATTTGGTTCGTTAAATAAATTAGTTGATAAGATAAATTATCTTTCATCAATATTTATAGATGATATTTGCATGAATGTTTTATAAAAGAAGATTAATATTGATGCAATTTAACACCACAGTTTTTACATCTACTATTTTGTAAATCTTTAAAACATTTTCCATGATACAGAGTATCGCAGTTTTGACACTTTAAGATATTTTGCCCTTCTTCAAATATAAAATTACACACAGGACAAGAATTAAACATCGCGTCCGAATCTAAGTCGCTGAATTTAATTGATTCTACATGAGAACGTTCGGGTCTTGCGGGACCTTTATTTTCTTTAATTATTGGTTTCGCTAGAGATGTTAGTTTTTGAGCTTGGGAAACTTCAGTTGGAATTTTTAGCAAGTAGTAACAATGAGGGCATCGTACCGCTCCAGCCTGTTTCATTTTTCTCTCCTTTTGGGAATTAGCCCAGGAGGATAAACAATGCACATGATATGGTGCTTGGCAGTTAGGACAATATCTACCGCTAACATAAAACGAACTTTTCGTATATGGATTTTCATCAGAAAAACAGATCGAACATTTTTTATAATCTGCTAAACCTCTTATTTGTAACAAGCGCTGTTCCTGGTCTTTAGTTAAATCTTGAACTCTTAAAAGATCAGCGGCAATTTTTCTGAGAAAAGCAGGATTTTCGATAAGCGAGTTAGCCCCATCACCATATGTTTTAATATTTGAGATTGCTAAGTCGTGTGCTGCTTGTAATAAGGATTTCTCGTCGTTATTATAATAATAATTGCCCCCCGTGAGATCACTCATCCTTTTTAAGGTATTAAGAGGAGATAGTTCGCCCAGACGAAATGAATCTATTTTTATATTTAAACCTTGAGCCAAGCGAGCCATTTTCAAGGGATCAATGGACATCTTAGTGAAGTTTCCGTCAGATATCACAAGAATACGAGGAATTTTAGCCTCAATTTTGCGTAGTTCTGAGATAATCAATTTAATTGAAAGTCCTAAAGCCTCTCCCATTGCAGATTTCCCAGAGACTTCCAAAGAGTCTAGGGCTTCGAAAATTTTACTCGCGCTATTTGTAAAATCCATTTTTTTTTTTGGTTTATCTGAAAAATTAACAACCGCAAAGGCACTAGAAGTATCTTCGGCAAATCTTTCATTTATTAATTTTTTCACGGCGCCTACGCTACTTTTCAAGCGATTTGGTTTATAGTCTGCTCGGTACATCGATCTAGATGTGTCAATACAGATAACTATATTTTCTGGGTGCCGTTCAGACAATATCAAATACCATTTATGCTTTTACAAAAGCCCTTATTTATTTCTAAAATTTATATGATACAATTAGAATAAATAATTATGGTTTTCCACAAAACTAAAATTTTATTAATTAGATATTTTACTATAAAATAAAGTTATAGTATAAATTAAGTTAAATTGATATTAAATCCGATGTACCATGTCTGAAGAGAATACAAAGAACATTGTCATTAAAGATTTTTTCAAAAGGTCGGTTATTCTTAACGAATTAGATGAAACATTAAAATTCAAGCCAGATACTCTAATTGGGATAGATCAAATTTCTTCTGAAAAATTAAATGAGAACAATGTTAAAAGCATAGAAGAGTTAGCACATCTCTCTTTAGAGAACCTTCCTAATATTAAAGAAATACCAAATAATGTACTTATAAAATGGGTTAAGATCGCTCAAGTATTAGAAAAAGCAATAAAGGAAAAAATAAAAACTCATAAAAAAATATTAATGATTGGTTTGGATAATGGTGGAAAAACCAGTATATTAGCTGTTCTTCAAGACAAATTCTCAATAATCAAGTCTCTTCTGCCAACAAGGGGAGTAAAACGCGAAAAATTAGATTTTTTTGGTTATCCAATACTTTCTTGGGATTTAGGAGGACAAGTTCAATATAGGGAAAAACTATACTTCAACAGACCTGAATTATTTTTTACTGAAGCGGATATAGTTTTATATGTTATTGATACGCAGGATAGTGATAGATTCGCAGAATCAGCGAACTATTTCCGTCAAGTTTTGAATGTATTAAACGATTTAAACGAGTTTCCTCCAGTTTTAGTGGTGTTATCAAAAAGCGATCAGGACATCCGCACATCTCTCGAGTGGCAGAATAACGTATCTGCGATAAAAAATAAGTTTAATAATATAGTAAAGGAACACGAAAAAACTTCAATTAGTTATTCCGATACAACAATATATCAAAAAGAAACTATTCTGCAGATGTTTAGCGAAGCATTAAAATTAGTATCTGAAACATCTGAAATTATAGAAAATATCCTTGAGGATTTTACAACTACGATAGAAGGAAAGGCTACAAGTTTAATTTCTATGGATGGCTTAATATTTGGTAGTTATACGAGTTCAGATATTGATGAAGCATTATTAAATAATACTGCTTTAATCATGCAAACGCTTTCAAACTTTCATAATTCCATCGGATTAACAAGAGAACCTTCCATGACGCTTGATTTTCCTCTGAATGGATTTGCTATTCGAGGAGAAAAATTATTTGAATATTCCGAACTAAAAATACCTGTTTATTTGTGGCTTCTATCAGACAATGTGGACTTAATTTACGAAAAAATCGGCTTCTTCAAAATGCAGCTCCTACCTTTGATTAATTTATTTCTTTAATCAAACATTTTTTCATAAGTTATAATTTAATCTTTATTCGCTCAAATCTTCTTTTGCTGAAATAAAAGAATTGAAATCGTAAAAAAGTTTTACTTAGGTTTCAAGATCTTTTCTTGCTGAAAGCAAAAATTCGGTACTTTTATCCATCATCTCAATTGCTTTATTGATTTTTTCTACTACAGAATTTAAACCTTTTTCCTTTGCGACATCTCTCCATTTTATATAGCTTTCTTTATGAGTGTTGTTATGTGCCGCCCAATGCTCGCATAATTTGGAAAGCTTTAATATTTGTTTTTCTACCATTCTAATCAATATTTATATTTATTGAGTATTAAAAACTAAGAAAATAATTAGATTTTATGAAGTTGGGTGTAACATTTTTAATAAGGAAAAATAGGAAGAATAATTCCTATTTATTACAAAGAAGCTAAAAAATCCGATACTGCTAAATCAGACATTTCATCATCGACTAAGCCATCTTCCAATTCGTCTACGAGAAGATCGAATTTAAACGAGCACTTATCTCCTCCTGTTAGAATGCATTCTACTTCTTCACCGTCCACATCGAGGCCTAACACATCAAAAACACTGTTGAAAATACCGAGATACAGTAAACACAAGTTTTTAGCCATAATATTCCCTTTTTCTTGGGTTGCTAATGAATCATACACATTTATAATAATGTGATCTTTTTTGAACATCCCCGTGAGCCCGCCATAACCCATTAGCATCATAACCTCGAGTGCGCCCAATACGACTTCCTTTTTAGTAGCCATAGCCTCACTATTCCAATCTTTATTATAAAAAAACTTCTCCATAAATATTTTACCGAGAGATTTTCCAACCCATATAAGGATATCTTCAGCGTTTGTTCCAGCGAATTCGCAAAACTCCATGATTTCATTAGGACGAAGCATAACGAGCCTCATATCTTTATCTTTTTCACCTAAAAATAGTTGTCCTTCCTTTTCTTCAACATTTATTTGTAGATCTTTTTTTAGTCGTTTGATCATGATTTCAACCTTGTCTAATAATGATAAATCTCAACTAACAATATTTTGAAAGTATTTAATATAATAGAAATTTAAATTGCTAGGCTTATAAATTTATTGACAAACCAATATTTATATAGATTTTCTAAGCTGAGACTAAGGTAAAAATCGTGTTTAATACTTTTTCAATATTAAAGCTAGTTTTAACTGATGTGAAAACAAATTTCCAATTGCTATGCTGTAGGTTATCAAATTCAAAATAGTTATTAATTTCTTTTTCTGTTCTTATTAATTGTTCATCATTATTGTTATGATTAATTAAATCAATCTTATTACCAATGATTAAAAGAGGTATGTCTTTTAGATCGTTTTCGTTGTATATTCTCCAAAACTCAGTTTTTGATTCGTCAAAGCGTAATTGGTTGGCAACATCAATCATGTATATGATAATATTCGAATCCTGAAGCCCAAGTAGCCATCTTTCTCTGAAAGAGCTTTGACCAGGAGAATCCCAAATCGAAAGAAGACCATCTTCTCTTTGGATATACTCAATGTTAAATCTCTTGTTTGGTGTAAAAAAATTATCTTTGTATTGACCTGTTTTAATCCTTCTAGTTAAGGATGTCTTTCCAACATTGTCAATTCCAAATAAAAATACTTTTGTAAATAATCCGGAGGGGTGAAAAGAAACTTCTGGGGCTTCTTCAAGGATTTCGTCTCCGAATCTTTTTATATCGATAAATAAGGTTATTAATAAGTTCTCTATCTCCCTTTCGTCTTTAAAAGAACACCATTTTTCTGTATTTAGCAATTCATTGGATAAATCCTCAAAAATTTCCTTATAGTCGAAGGGATTATCGTCTTTTTCAAAGATTAACCCGATAAGCATTTCAGAGTTAACACATACAGTATATATATTTTGGTCACCAATGATTTGCAAAACAGGACTACTAATTACGAATGGTTTAGAATTTGTGTTTGTATCGTTTTTTTCTCTTGAGGTATTAATATCGCCACAACAAGGTTCTGTTAGGGAGCCATGATCATGACCGTGAATGATTTTTAAAACAATTTCATTATTTTCTTTTTTATCTATATCTTCGGGATAACTATAGATATCAAGGTTATTTAAATCGTGAGAATTTTTACGTTTTAACAAAAATATTTTTAATAACACAGAATTCTCCTTATCATTTATTCCCTTAAGGATGTAAATAAAAAATGCTTAAAAAAAGTTTGGAATTGGACGAATAACCTCTCTTATAAACTTTATGCTATTGAGTCATTAATAAACAAACAGAAAAATAATAAAACAAGCTAAATTAAGAGTTTTAAGGAAAAACTTTATGGGTCTGTTTCTTCCTTACCTTCATCTTCTTGTTCTATAATCTCATCTTGATCTTCTTCAGAGGGTTCTTTGGGCTCTTCTTTTACTTCTTCAGAGGGTTCTTTGGGTTCTTCTTTTACTTCTTCAGAAGGTTTTTCTCCAACAGGAGTATCACACACGGGGCACTTCGTCCAACCAGGTCTTAAACTATATCCACAGCTAGAACATTCAGACATATCTTGATCAGGTTGCCATTCAGGAATATTCAATCCTCCTCTTCTTCTTTTCTCTGCTAAGTCCTGCAATTCTTCTTCTTTCCAAACTTCCATCCCTTCAGGTATACCTGAACCACGTTCTTCTGCGAATTTTCCTAATTCCTCCTCACTCCAAGTTGGAAGATCTGGTTGTGCTGTCAACCTTTTTTGAGCTTCACTAGAGAGTTCTTCAGCAGTCCATGTTTTCAATTCCTGCCCTCCGGGGGTTCTGATCCCCCCTCCAGTTGATCCTGAAACAGATACGCCTTGAGTAGGCGTTTGTTGACCTTGTGAAGGCACTTGACAATATGAAGAGGATAATCTTAATAAAGCTTCAAAACAGTTTCCATATCGAGAATCTCCCTGACTCTCGTCAGTGATTAAGACAATGCTTTTTTTCTCGGATGGTAAAGGTACTGCTATACTACACACAGCAATATCTGATGTGATTCTTCCTGATTTTAAGGCAGTGGTAACCTTTTTCATAGAATTAACTAACTCATCATCCTTCATCAAAAAATCGCAGATAGGGTCACCATGTCTTTGAAATTCTTCGTGATATTTTGCTAATTGATTTTTAGTTATTGCAGAATCTAAGGAATTAATGAGAGCACTAACATATGGAAATAATTGAGATTTAGGTTCATTTTGAGTAGCATCTAATTTGTAATCGCCCAGGTCTAAATTACCTGTAAAAGGTGCAAACAAAGGTTCTTGATCTTTTATCTCCCCATATAACGTTGTTCTGCCAATAAAACATTTAATTTCTCCGCAGTAGGCAATAGAGTTATCCAAAAGTTCTACTTTATCGTTATATATTATCCGTGGGATAGTTCGAAATACTACATCGACCCATGGCATTTCTTTTACGGGAATTATTGCTACACAAGTCTTAATTATTAATTCTGATAGTTTTTTAAGGTATTCTTTTAATTTTTTTTTGATTTCTTTATATTTATCTTTTTCAAGCTCGGTTTCAGCCTGTTTCATAAATTCCTTGAACTTTTCCTCATTTTTTTTCATTGATCCTCCAAAGGATTTTACATCTCCTACAATGTTATCTTTTAGAATGAATGTAGCATCGTTTATGATATCTTTTTGAAGTTCTGTGAGCTCTTCCACCAAATATTCGCTTACTTCAAAATTAAGACTATTTTTAAAGATTTCAAACAGTTTCGCTTCTGACAATTTCTAAACCTTACTCTATCGATTAAATTCTATTTATAAATATAGCAACGAAATGAATATAAAAATTTATTTAAAACTTAGTCATTTCACTAGTAGTTATTACTAATCATAAATTTTAGATTAGTGTGAAGATAAAATGAGTGTAAAGAATATCATAGTTTGTTTCATTTCTGCGGTTTCAAAAGATGTCCAAAATTACTTAACAGAAAACCTTAAAAAGCTTTCAAATGTAGAGATTATATATCCAGAAGATACTTCTGAAGAATCTTTATCAAAGATAGTTCCTAATGCGGACGTGTTAATTGGATGGAGACCTTCGAAAACCATTTTAGACAGAGCAACCAAACTAAAAGTATTCATTAATCCGGGTGCCGGTGTAAATCATCTTTTAGATTTATTTACTAGACTAAATAAAAAACGGAAAGTTTTGTTGATTAACGGACACGGAAATTCATATTTTGTAGCTCAACATGCCGTTGCCTTACTTCTAACTCTTATGAATAAAACTATTCCTCATCATGTATGGATGAAAGAAGGAAGGTGGCGTACTGGAGATAACGATGCGATGTCGATTCCATTACGTTCTCGAGATATAGGGCTTCTAGGTTATGGTGCAATCAACCAAAAAGTTCATCGATTTCTCTCGGGGTTTGATGTTAAATTCCATATCTTAAGAAATAATTGGAATAAACAAAAGGACGAATTGCTGACTCCAGCAAAAAAATATAATTTCAACCAACTTAATGATTTTTTAAAAGAAATTGATATTTTAATAATAGCAGTTCCAGTTACTTTGTTAACATCAGGATTAATTAAAGCCGAGGAAATTAGTTTACTAGGATCAAATGGACTAATTGTTAATGTTGCTAGAGGAGAAATTATTAATCAAGAAGATCTTTACAATGCTTTGAAAAATAGAATAATTTCGGGTGCAGCTATAGATGTCTGGTATGATTATCACCCACATCCAAATAAAAACGGTGTTAAACGACCTTATGAATTCCCTTTTCATACACTTGACAACATTATTTTATCTCCGCATAGGGGATACTCTCCTTTCAGTGATCTGTTAAGGTGGAATGAAGTAGTGGAAAATGTTAGTCGTATGGCTAAGGGGCATAAAAACTTAATTAATGTTGTTAATCTTGAAGAGGAATATTGATTTAATAGTTAATTTGGAATTAAATATGTTCATTCATTCTCCAAAGTATTAGTAAATTGTTTATAGTAATTAAGAATATGAAATTAAAAATAATTTAAAGGTTTTTATCATAATGCTTGAAAAACTGAGTATTTTAAAAGAAATTCGAATTAAAATTCTGTCAATTCAGATATTTCTTCATATTTCTACATTATTTGCTTATTTCAGAATTTTCTCGCGAAAAACATGACATATAATTTTTTTTTCCAAATTTAAAAGTTCGACATTATTTGTAAATAATAACTATTAATTTTTTTAAAAAAATTTTACCTACTTTAAAAAATTTTCAAAAATATTTTCATGAATAACTTTAAAATCGATATCCATAAATTTGTTTCTATTTCTATAACTTAAATGGAAAATGAGAAGCGATAGTTTCCTTATTAAGATTTTGGGTAAAATACATTTTATAAAAATATATTAACCCACTAAAAAATAATGTTTATATATTATTTTTGTATAAATAATTATATATAGAATAATCAAAAAAAAATATGGTTAAGGCGATTGGATGAAGATTGTTACCGTTAATGTACCTGAAAGTTATATAGATGCTATAAATAAATTAATAGGACGAGATGGATTGTATCCCAGTCGATCTGAATTAATAAGATGTGCTGTCCGAGAATTCCTTATAAAAGAACTTAAACTTGCTAATAATATGGCAAAATATAATGAAGTAGAGATAGAAGATTTTGATGATCAAAATTTTGTTCGAGTACCAGTTGAAGGGATAAATGAAAACTCCGAACCGGTGCGAGAATTTAAAACTTACAAAATCTTAAAGAGGTTAGAACACTAAAGATTTCTATATACACATTTAAATATATTCTGTAGTTAGTTTATTAGTAATATTTAGTTTTTTTTTCTTTTTTCTTTTTTTCTTTCTAAATTTCCAAGAGAATTTATAGGATTAGCTTTTCCGACATTTTTGTAAGATTGAACAAATTTTTATGTTTAGTTATTATCCTAAAAAAAATTTTAATTTAACTAGATGTATCTTTAAATATAGCTAAATGATTGATTGCTTTATAAAAATAGTATTATATCTATGAATGTTTAAGTAAAATATTTAATAGTGGTATTTTCTATTAAAGTAATATCGTAAATTAAAGGGTGTAATATAATTTCAAGCAAAAAAATGTTACCCCATTTTATGGAATGGGGAATCATAAACAAGGAGAATTTTAAAGGTAAAACATCATATGATGTTCCAATTAAGAGATGGGATCCATTATCAACAGTGACTATAAGAACTAAGGACTTTGGTTTTAGAGAAGAGCGACAAAGATATTATGGACATTTTGCTTACATATCACCAATAAGAAGTGCCAGACCTAAAGGTTTTTCCAGTGCTGAAGAAAAAAGACAATTTTATGATTGTTCGAAGAAAGTCGCTTTAAAGCATAAAGATGTGTTCACATCGATAACAGAGGGAAAAACTATTTACGATGATTGGGGAAAACAATTAGGTGATGGTTATACAATGATAATTACTGAAGATGAGAAGAGGAAAGACAATCCCTTTTCGGAAATACCACGTACAAATCAAAAAGTATCAGATGACTGTAAAGCCTTGACACTGATTAATAGATATCCTTCGATGGCTCGGATTGTCGATCCCGATATTGAAAAATTAATAACCGAAAAATTACCTTCACATTTAAAACTCTCAAAAGGCATAAATTTGGTTACAATTTCAAGGAATTTCTATCCTTCCTTATGTTTTAAATTAATCCCCGAAGAAATATTAGCTAGTATCTTCTTATCTATGAAAGCCGCAATTCTTTATTGTGTTGAAGAGGCGATTGAAAGAGATTTTTACGATATTCCTATTTCTCCCTTTTTCAACATAGGACTAAAAGTAGGAGGTTCTCAACCGCGTATACATAGTCAAGTGTATATCGATCTAAACATGGACGGTCATGGAAGCCGATTAGAAGGACATCTTGAAGCATTTAAAGAAATGGGAGAAGATTGTCATCTTTGTCAGACATCACATGGAGATAGCGATAGGGTTATCATTAAAACCAAGTTTTGGACATTTTACACCACAGGAAGCCCAGTAAGAAATTATCACATCCGATTTCACCCAAATGAGCATTTACGTAGGTTTTCTCAACTGAAGATTAATCAACTAAACGACCTTGCTAAAACTCTAAAGGTTATTTTCCAAGGTTTGGATGATATTTCAATTGACAAAAATCGAAATATTTTATTCAATTGTTGTCCTTTTCACTACGATGCAAATTTCCATCTATTTGGAGATATCATCCCTCACGAGATTATAGGAGGTGCTGAAATGGTTGAGGATATGAGAGTCGCGAGGAAATTACCTCATATAGCTGCTAGTGAAATTCAAAAATCAATTGAAAAATATGTTAATGAAATAGAATGATAATAGATTTATATCTATTATTCACCATATAAATAATGTAAAATTTTGTGAGAGGTTCAATTTGAAAGAATGGTCTGCTATAATACTCGCTGGAGGTAGAGGAAAAAGACTCTTACCTTTAACTTCACTTATCACTAAACCATTAGTGAAGGTAACAAATAAACCAATGGTAGATTATTCAATAGCTCACCTTATATATGCAAATATCAAGCATATTGTTCTTGCCTTGGCTTATATGGGTAAAGAATTAAAAGAATATATAGAAAAAACATGGACACCTGACAAATTAGGTGATGTTGAGTTAGAGTGTATCATTCAGGAAAGTAAGGGTACTGCAGATGCATACAGATTATTAACCGATAGAATAGACTCAGAAAATATCGCTGTGAGTATGGCAGACATCGTTACCAACCTCCCAATGAGAAGTTTTATGGATTTTCACTTAGAGAAGGGTGGAATAAGTACTATTTCTATGAAAACCAGTGAAAGTCATACGAGCCAGTATGGCGTTGTTCTTCTAGATAACAATAGAAAAATATATCTATTTTTAGAAAAACCTGCCCCTATGGAACTATATTTAAGTAGCATGGCTCAAAGAACAGATTTATTTTTACATACAAACATTATAAATACAGGAATCTATTGTTTTAAAAAAGAAATTGATGTAATGTTACAAGAAACTAGTTTAATGGACTTCGGTAGTGAAGTCTTCCCTTACCTCCTCGAGAATAATTATGATTTATATGGTTTTGTAAAGAATTATTATTGGCTTGACTGTGGTAACTCCCAAACTTATTTGTGGGCAAATTGGGATTTATTAAGAAAATATTCTTGGCCTATTACTCCGAATGGCGAAGAATACGATGGAGTTTTTCTCATGGGAATTATCAATTCTGGTCAAAATGTAAGCATCGAAAAACCTACTTGTTTTGGGGAATTTGTTGAACTCTGTAATCGAGTAAGGATTAAACCACTTAGCTCTATTGGAAACCATGTCAAAATAGGTGAAGATACATTAATAGAAAAAAGCGTTATTTGGGATGATGTAGATATTGGAGCAGGGTGTCATATTGATAGTTCTATAGTTTGTAATAACTGCGAAATTGGGGATAATGTCGTTTTACATAATGCAATAGTTGCACCAAATAGTAAAATTAGCAGTGATACTCAAATAAGAGATAAAACTCTGGAACTTGGCACAAATATTTAAGAATCCATTTAGATGGGAGTTTGGTTTAAGTCGAATTTTGCAAATCTTCTAAAAATTGATTGACTTGAAATTTTGAGGTTTTCGCTAGTTCAGTAATTTTTTGGAGATACCCTAATAGTTCTTCTAGCTCATTACCTATCCTATTATTAGGTTTTGCTATTTTATCAATTATAGCAGTTAACCAAATCCACCTTGTAAAATTGGCAAAATCTTCTGCACTATACCAAAGAAGGTTATGATATCTATTTACTTTTAAATATACTTGTATTTCAGGATCCCTAAAGAAAGATTGAAAGATCGCATAAAAGTTTTTTTCTGAATAATCTATTGAATTAGACCAGTTTTGGAGAGAAACCATTATCTTTATAATTGACCCAACTTCCTTTTTTTTCTCATCCTCGTTTATTGATAATTCTCTCAATGTATTTCCTATATACTTTGATAATCGCCACTCATCAAACAAACTTCGACTTTTTAATTCATAGTTCTTTTCTGAAATTACTCTTCCTAATTGATGGATAAATAACCAAGAAATTAATATCCCCCATTCAAATTCAGACTTAGGAAGAATATTAGCTAAAGTGTTCTTCAAATTAGTAGAAATATCTAAATGTGTCAAGCCGTTATGTAATTGTAAAGATACTATTAATTTTGAACGAATTTCTTTTTCTATGTTGGCCACATCCTTATTACTCGAAGAATATTTTTTCACTTCAAATAAAAATGAATTGAGTTTTTTAGTTATGCCCTCTACAATTAATTCTGTTTTCTGAGTTTCTAATAGATTTTTAAAATTTTTGATATTGACTATTTTCTTAAAGGATTCGAGTAATGGTTGGTATATTATTTCATGGAGAGTCTCATTAATGTTATGTACACCCCTTCCCCCTAGAAGATCGTACAATTGAGCGTAGTGGAAGAATTCATTATCATTAACTATCTGGAAATCCATAAATAAAAAGCTTTGAAATGCTTGGAGTTCTAAATATAAACCTTGTTCGTGAAGATCTTGATTTCGTCTAATATATTCTAATCCAGTTAAGTAATCTTTAAAGATGCAATATCCATCTTTTGGTAATTTTAACCCCTCGTTTAAGGTTTTTTGGGTTTGAAATTTATCATTTTCTTGTTTAACAGTAAAACCAACAGAATTTTTAATAAAACCTTTTGTTTCTGCATATTTATTATGGTAAATAATCAAAGCGCGTTCATTATTAACTCTATTTGAATACGCAAACACATCTTCATTAACCATATTTCCACTCCAAAAATCATAAAGTAAAAAATTATTTGCATTAGCAAATAAGTAGCGTTTCTTCATTATAGGAAATATTATTCTTTCATGTTGTTGAAGCAAGCCCAAATTGATTTTTTCATCCCAATAAGCGCGCCTATATTCCATACCGTATTTTTCGTGAAAACCCTCTATTTGACCGTGTCCAAACATAGGTAAACCAGGCATAGTTATCATCATTAAGCAAACGCCGAAATATTTTCCACCATCCCCAAATTGCTTAATAGCAGTTTCTTCGTCTGGATTATTCATGAAATTGACAAATCGTTTTAGGATTTCAGGGTCGAATTGTAAAGTATTTTTTAAAACTAATCGATACATGGCGTTATCTTCGTCTCGGAGCATATTCATAAAAGCAGAATTATACACACGATGCATGCCTAAAGTTCTTACGAAAAATCCCTCGAGTAACCAAAATGCTTCTGCTAGCAACAAAGTATCAGAATTTTCTTCATTGATTCTATCTACAACTTCACGCCAGAACTCCTGTGGCATTAATTTATAAAACTCATCTCTTGAAATACCGTGTTCCGCTCTTGACGGAATTGCGCCTCCAGTTCCGGGTTCAGGAAACCATAAACGTTGATAATGCTTTCTCGTTAGAGTCATAGCCGCATCAAAACGAATGATCGGGAACATCTTAGAAACTTGTATTATTGTTTTTATAACAGCCTCTCGTACTTCAGGATTTAGAAAATTTAATTGAGCAGTGTCATTCCAAGGAAAACTTGTTCCATCGTTTCCATGGTAGATATATTTCTCTTCTCCTGATCGAAAATCAACATGTTTAAATGTCACAGCTGCGTCGGTTCTTGAAAAATACTTATCTTCTAAATAAATTCCTATATTTGGATCACCAGATAAATTATCTCCAGAAAAAGTATAGGAGGGAAACGGGGAATACGGTAGAGATACGTACCAATCAGGATGCTCCTTCACCCACTTTGAGACAATTCCTGTATGATTAGGGACCATATCGCAAGCGAGACGAATTCCTCTCGCCATTGCTCTCTCCTTTAAATTCTTATAAGACTCATACCCCCCCAAGTCATAAGCAATAGAATAATCATATGTTGAATAAGCACTTGCTTCTGCTTCTGGATTTCCACACCATCTTTTAATAGTTTTTGATGCTTGACTTCTCTCCCATAAACCAATAAGCCACAGTCCAGTAAAGCCCCATTCTTTTAGGATATCTAATTCTTCATCAGGTATTTCGTTTAATTTGTGTATAGCTCTCTGGTACTTTACAGATAATTGATTCATCCAAACATATACATTTTTAGCGATCATAACAACCTTAGGCATCCATTCTTTATCGAGAGTGTAATTTTCAAGTTCCAATGCGTCATAATCATAAGCCTCTGACTCTCCTGGGCCTAATCCTCTTAGAGTTTCTTCTTCTCTTATGATATCAATAGCAATTAAGATCCTGAATAGGTATTTTCCGACCAGTTCTCCCCATTTCTCATGGATATATTCTAATTGCTCACGTATTGAATGGGGATATTTAATAGCGGGTTCATTTAGCATTTCTATTAAGTTTTGATCATCTGGACCAAATCTAGTTTTGTCATCGAAAAAAGTTGTAATTTCATCAATAATTTCCCTATAAGCAGTCCTCTTTTCAAGGGATTCATCATCAAATAGTTCGATAAAAGGAGAATAAGAAGGATTACTATTTCCAAGCCATAAATTTATGAATTCATCAACAAGATGGATTTCGTTTCCAACTCCTTGAACTTCTTCTTTCAAAAATTCTTCTATATTAACTTCTTCTTGATATACTTTTTCAGGAGGAAATTCTTCGATCAAAGAATATATTGCCTCATTCAGTCTTAAATCTCCAATTTTATCTTTTAAATAATCAAAAAGTTCAAGGGTTAGAAGTTCATTTTTGGTTTCTTGTCTGTACAAATCTAATAAATATTTTTTTATTTCATACATTAGTGCCATTCCATTGAATTCACCGATCCTAATAGCTATTTCAGGGTAGTTAATCAAATCTCTCTTTTGATTTAATTTCTGTACAAATAATCTAACTAAATGGGTATCACCGTCAAATTCAAGATCTCCTCTTTCGGTAAATTTAAAATCATTTAATCCATATTTATTTCTCGCATCTCTCGAAATTTTCATAGAGAATTCACTTTATTATTTATAATCTTATAATTAATTATACCCGATTTATTATTTTATGATTGATTTTTTAACTAAAGTTATTAATGTAAAACAAGCTATAATAATTATATTTTACAAATCGAAAATTCCAAACTTTAATGATTTAAATTGTCCTCGCGTGTCCAAAATTTAGATGAACTCTATAAAAAGGGTCGAATAGTAGGAAGGGCAAATTACATTTTTACTCCTGAAATCTCAAGCTCAATTGGTTCTATTCATGGAAGTTCATTTAAATTGGATGAAACTGTTGTTATTGGTCGGGATTATCATAACGATAGTCGCATGTTAAAGAGAGGATATACTTCAGGAATGATGAGCACTGGAATAAATGTCTTAAATCTATCAGATTGCACCTATCCATTATTACAATTCACAATTAGACGATTTGGGGCAAGTGGAGGGGCTTATTTTTCAGGAGGTCATCTATACAGTGAAGATGTGGGCGTGAGATTTGCCGATGCGGGAGGGATTGAACTATCTTCCATAGAAATAAAAAAAATTATTGAATCATTTAATACTTATCCTTCCCAAATTAGACGCGTTGACCCAAGAAGGATAGGACGCATAATTGCTATCCCTCAAACTCAAGATGTATACATAAAATCCTTAGAGCAGTTTGTGAATAAAAATCAAATCAGAGATGCCGATTTAAAGGTAGTAGTAGATTGTTCTTTCAGCCCAACGGGAAAAATAACTCCACTATTAATTAACGAGGTAGGTGTAGAAGTTATTGCTCTTAATACTCACTATCGTGAAAGATCTATCGTACCAGTACCGAGTATCAATACAATCAAGAATGCAGCAGATATTGTAAAAGCATCTAACAGTCATTTAGGAGTATGTTTTGATGTCGATGGATCACGAATATTAGTGCTAGACGAAAATGGGTTAGAAATTAATTTTGAAGATTTGCTAATGTTATTTGTTGCATACGATCAGCAAATAAGAAATTCTAAAAATAGCACAATAATAGTTACACCTTCTGTTTCTCCAGTCGTCAAAAACTTCATTATTGAAACGGGTCATCCAATTAAACTTGTAGAAAATACCCCAGGAGAATTATCGAGACAAATAAGACAAGAAAGAGCTTGTTTTGCTGCCTCTGATTCTCTGAAATTTTATTTCCCCAATTATTCACCTTTCAGCGACGGTAATTATATTTTACTAAAAATCTTAGAAATAATGTCTATTCAAAATGATTTAATCAGCTCTCTTACCAAAGGTTTCCCTAAGGGTATAAAAGTCAATAAAACTATACCAGTTTCCGCCGAAACTATAGAGACCATTCATAATAAGCTAATTGAGTTTGTTGATGAACATGATTTGAAGTACCAAGATATTATAAATGAGTTAAAAATAATAGATGATGACGTGTATGTTACTGTTAAAGTCGCTTTAAATAGAAACGCTATATTATTATCTGCGGAATCAGAGAATACGAGTAAATCAGAGAAAATGATATTAAGGTTATCCAAAATAATTTCGAAATTATAACAATCATAGAATGTTTTTAATTGATTTAAGCTACCAATTAATTTCTTAACCATTTTACAGGACGAGGATAAATTTTCTGAAGTTAGAATAATAATGGTCTGGTATTAATTTAAAATAATATGTTGTTATATTATATATAATTATTAACAAAATTAAAAATAATAATTAAAAGGAAGTTTTTATAGTGGCTGCATTTGATATTAATTCCATTATCATTACTGGAACTTTATTTGTAATATTTGGCGTCTTTTTGTTTTTCGATCTTTTCAAAAGGAATGAACGCTATGGCTATTTAGCATACATAGTTGCTCTGATACCTATAAATTTCTTATGGTTTTTTCAATTTGATGTTCTTGGGGTTTATTTAATTTTATTTATTCTGTGGAATTTGTGTTTATTGAGGGATTTATTCGGTGTTGTAAGAAAAAAGGATCCAAAAGAAATTAATGATATAGTTTTATACTTAGCTTTGGGAATTGTAATACAAGCAATCCTTACGGCGATTTTACCAGTTTCTAATGCAACGATGCAAACCAATACCACCCCATACTGGTTTTTCTATTTTCCAGATATTTACACTGCTACTTATGGAATTGAAGCGTGGGTAAATCTTACAATTTTGTTTGCTTTTAGAGTTTTGGCAACAGTATTAATTGGATTGGTAATTGTACCACTACTCGTAGATCTTAGGGACGAAGAAGTACCTCTACCCGTTTTTATAATTATAATTGGTCTGTTTATTTTACCTTTTCTCTACTTGAGCTACATATGGTTACCTGAAGCAATGGGAGTATTAACCTTTCTTATGAGCGTAATCCTATTCATAGTTCTGTTGATTATTACTCGAAGCGGTAAAGAAGTCAAGAAAATGAAGTAAAACTTTAATTTTTATTTTTTTGTTATTATTTTTAAATATAAAGGATAATAAACTATCGAAATTACATATAACCTATTTATAATTATATTTACTATTATATTGGCGATAAGCTTATGGCAAAAAAAAATGAAGATTCAGAAGAAACCAATAGTAAAGGCTCGATAAAGACTGAAGTGGTTTATGATTTAAAGGATTTACCGGGAGTCGGAGATACGACTGTAAAGAAGCTGAAGGATGCGGGAATTGTTTCAATCAGAACTCTTGCTATTTATCCCATTACTAAGTTAATGGATGAAGCAGGCATTGGGGAAAAAACAGCTCAAAAAATAATTAAAGCCGCCCAAGACATTGAAAACATGGGGTTTAAAAGTGCTGATATTATTTGGGAAAAAAGAAGACAACTGAACCGCTTGACAACAAATAGTTCGAACCTAGACGAAATTTTAGCAGGAGGTATTGAACCAGGTTCTGTTACTGAGTTTTATGGAGAATATAGAACAGGTAAGACTCAAATTGCTCATCAACTTTGCGTTAATGTTCAATTACCTTATGAGGAAGGAGGTTTGGAAGGTAATGCTCTTTACATCGACACAGAAGCAACTTTTAGACCTGAGAGAATAATTCAAATGTCAGAAGCAAAAGATTTAGATTATAATAAAACCTTGCAAAATATCATTGTTGGGCGTGCTTATAATAGCGATCATCAAGTGCTATTAATTCAAGAAGCTTCAAAAATAGTAAAAGAAAAAAATATTAAATTAATAGTCGTGGATTCGATAATAGGTCATTTTCGTAGCGAATATGTTGGAAGGGGCACTTTAGCAAATAGACAACAAATTCTTAACGGCCATATTCACGATTTATTACGACTAACAGAAATATTTGACGAGCTAGCTGTGATTTTTACTAATCAAGTTTCTTCGAAACCTGATGTTTTCTATGGAAATCCAACAGTGGCCACGGGCGGCCACATTCTCGCTCATGGTGCTACGGTAAGAATCTATCTAAGAAAAGGAAAGGGAGAACAGAGAGTAGCCAAAATGATCGATGCGCCACATTTAGCAGAAGCGGAAGCTATATTTTCAATAACAGAGGATGGTATAAAAGATTAGTTAATTAAGATTAATTAAAGAAAGAAAAATATTAAAAAAACTAATAATTAAGATTTACTTCAACATCAATACCTTCTCTTACGGCCTGAGTGACTACACAATATTGCTCGAACATCTTTTTACATTGATCTGCTCTTTTACGCGTAACCAGATCACTAATCTTAATATTAATATCGACATCCACTTTCATGACTCTCCAAAATCCCTTTTCATTACGAGCTATTGTTAGTTCCGCCTCTGCATTTAAATCATCTAGTGTAAGATTTTTCTTTTTCAAACAAAAGATGAAACTGGCACTCAAACACCCTAATAGTGCTAATCCTAACATTCTAGAAGGATTAGGACCTAGCATATCTACTTCATTTTTATGAGTATCATCAATATAGCAATCTTTTACTTTCATATCACCAAGGTCGCATTTGAATATCATCTCTTTGTCCAGAGTTATTCCTACTTTTGGTTTCATTCCTTCAGACATTATTTTTCACTTCATTATAATCATTAATGATCATTTATAAGATAATATGAGGTAAAACGATCAGTTTACTCTTAAATCTTTTTCCTTTTAATTATAGAGCATCTACTTTTATGCTTCGAATTTTTTTAGCATGAAATGTCGAGATAAATGAAAATACAAGCCCAAAAAATAAAATAACGAGATTAGAACAAATTCAAAAGCAAAAATAATAATAAATACCATCATAAGTATAAAAAGTGTTACTTCAATTCCTAAACTTATTCTACTGCTATAATATTTTGCATCGAAAAAGGATTCTGCTTTTTTAAATTTTGATAGATATTCGGGTAAATTTTCAAGTTCTTCTTTTGTTATGAGTAGCTTTAATCCAACTTGCTTCTTTTGAAAATAGAAGAAGTTCGTACCCCAATCAAAAGTGTCTATGATGATGTGTATAGAATATGCTGCACCACTAAAAGCTAATACTGGCCAATTAATAATAATTCCAAACACTAGTATTAGAAAACCCGGAATTATTGAATGAGAAATTAGCATTCTGTGATTGTGATTTATAGCATATTTAGCAAAAAATACGTCAAAATCACAAATAAAAGAAAATGTAAGGATAAAAAAGAATTCAAGTAAAGAAAAGCTGTAGAAATGGTGTAAAATTGAAGCTAATATCACACCTACGGCAAAATGACTGTTTATATGCATTCTATTATCCTTAAGATGAATTATAAAATATATTTTTTATTTCTAACTCTTTTCATTACTTTATTTTTTGTTTCAAATCCCTCAGGGCCCTTTTTTTCAACTAAAAAAGACGCTGTTGCTGATGCTATATACCCTATTTCTTCAATTTTTTTCCAAGATTTATCAGAATTGATTAATTCATATAAAAATATAGCTAAGTAAACATCACCAGGACCTGTTTCATCTACAACTCTCTTGGGTTTATACGCGGGGATTTTTATGACATCTTCTCCACATTTCATTATCATTGAACCTGCTTCTCCCATTGTCATTATATATATCGCGTTATTTTCAAAAATCTTACACCAATCCATTATTTTGTTTGGGTCTTCTAGATTTGATAAAATCTTCATTTCAATTTCAGAGCCTTTAAGAATTAACTTATCGCCTATCAATCTAATTATTTTTTTTATATTCTCTATAATGGATTCTTCTCTGATATATAAAACTTTTCCATGCTCATCAATTTTCCTAATAAATCCTTGCAAATCTATTCCAATATAAGCGTTAGGGAATGTTTCTACTATTTTAGAAACATAATCATAAGAAATTTCGTTACATAATGGAGCTAATACGATGATTTGAGGAGGACTTGACAGATAGAAATCAGGAATATCCTCAAATTTAAGATTCGGGCTCCTAGATTTGAGCGTTAATGTTCTTGAATGATCTGAATACTCTAGTAAAAAATTAGTATTAGCAACATCTAGCGATTTAACACCCCTGAGATCGATAAATTTGTCGTCAAATCGCTTCAACAGGGATTTATCAAAGTTTAAAGTACCTAAATTTGAGATAATCCCTATATTTACCGTCTTTTCATACTTTTTCAGAGACAAGGAACCAAAAGTAACAGATCCACCTAAAGATGGTTTTCTTTTTTGCTTAAATCTTACAATACTATCAACTGCTAAGTGTCCGATAAAACAGATGTTGAAGTTTGATTCCGTTTTTTTCTTATGAATACCCATGTTTTCTTCTTTTAATCTCTTATTATTGAAAAAACTTACTCATTCATTATATTTGAAAACTGTATTTATGGTTTAAGTCTGAGTAAAGAAAATCATTTTATAAATAATTAAAATAAGAGTGTATTTAATAAATTTGTAAAAAATCTATTAATTACATTTGCGAGATTCTTTTATTTAACTCTAAAATCTTTTTATCTTTTTCATTTATCGTAGTTTTTAATTTATTAATATTCTTTTGCAAGTTCTCAACCAATTCTGCCATAGGATTGCCCGAAACTTCGGTTGGAGAAATTGCTGATAATTTTAAATCTGCTATTATGCTATCTTTTTCTCTTAGTTTGTTTTGGAGATTCGAAATTTGTAAATCAAGCTGACTAGTATCAACTTGTACTGTTTCCTTTTTCCCCTTACTGAGAGATTTTTGCATATCTGCCAGATCATTTTTAAGAGATTCATTTTCTTTTTTCAGTTCCTCTAAATCTTTATCGCTAAATTGACCTTCTCCTTCTAACGCGCTTTTAAGTTCTGTTTTTTCTTGTTTTAATTTATCGATTATTCGTTTATACTTCGTTAAATCTGATTGTAAGTCCTGACATAATATTTCAAGCGGCTTTGAGGATGGTTCAGGAGGTAGAGGTTTAATCACTGAAGGTTCAGTAGGAGATACTTCAACGACGAAATCCACAGGTTTACCTCTTAAATTTTCAACTTGTTCTTCGTTTAACTTCTCTAGTTCTTTTGTTAAGTCTGAAACTTTCATCTCCATATCTTGTATTATAGAATTTTTGTCAATTATTTGAGCTCTTAATTCATCCACTAATACATTATCTGACGTAAACTCTGCTTGTCCTGGAGATCCCCCTGTTTTTTGTAAATTAGATATCAATTTATCTTTATCTTTAATTTCTTCGTCTTTTTCTAACAACAGTTTTATCATACTTTTTACTTTACTTCCTAACTCGGAATTTTCTTGTGTTAATTCGCCCAGTTTTATGCTTATTTCTGTTACTGCCTCATCTTTTTCTACTCTTAATTTTTCTTTTTCCTCGACAGCTTTTTTTAGTATATCCTCAGATTTAGTAATCAGTTCTATATTTGTCGTGATTTTGCTCCGTAAAAGTTCGTTTTCTTTTTGTAGATCTCCAATTACGGAGGGGGTGTTTTCTGTTGATAATTTCTTTTTCCATAAACTTATAAAATCCTCAACCTTCTCATTTTCCTCTGACATGTTTCTCAAAATTTTTTCTTTAATTTTAGTTTATTTATTTACGTTATTTCACTAATATTCCGGAAAAATATCCAACACAATATCCATATTCTCCTCTGACATCGGTACTAGTATAGTACTTCAATAATTTACCGCTACTGCAATTTAAATTCTTGCAAATCAACATTAATGTCGTTATCGTTTGTGCTCCACATACAGTTGTTTGCGAAGCAGCTAAAAGAGTCTTTTTAGGATCAAATTCTACAAAAGCATCAATAACACTATGATCTATTTTTTTGAACTGATCTAACTGCTCTGTACTAGAAACATTTTTATGGGACATATCTGATGAAGCTACTATGACAACATCTTTATTCAGAGCATTAATTGATGTTGCTATATCATTTGCTAATGCTTCAAACATAGAGTACTCCTTTTTACCCCCAATTTTTATAGTTACTATTTTAACATCTTTATCTTTCGAGCAATATTTAATGAAAGGTAATTGAATCTCTATATTATGTTCTTGTTCCATAAATCCGGTAAAAGCGGAAGAATCATCAACAATAATATCGCTAGTCTCAAGAATCTTCTGAGATAATTCGATATCGATCTCCAAGTTTCCTATTGGCGTTTCCCAGGCTCCATCCCCTAAAAGAGCGACTCCTCCATAACCGACATGATCAGTTCCTAGTACAATAACTGTGTCTGGGATTCTCTCTTTAAATAAATTTAAATAGGTGAAGGCAGCACATCTTCCCGAAAAAGCATATCCCGCATGAGGAGATACTGCTCCGACTATTGTTCTTGTTTCCGCATTTAGCGATTTAGGCAATTTACCAGGACCGAATTCGCTATCGTAAAAAGAAGACTCCAGATCTTTTATTAGAACTTCTTTTTTACTAGGATACCAACTTCCCGCGTGTGATGCTTTTCTTATAACCAAATTTATCACCTTCCCATAAATAACATTTATTGAGAAATATATATACTTTCATTTGTTGTTTACTTAATTAAAAGAATTATTAAATAATTTTTAATACATCTTATTAGATGACTGACGAAAAAGAATCTCCTATTTCACTGGAGGATATAGACGAAAAAGACATCCCAGAAAAAATTCCAACTAAATTTATCAATAATCGCGTTATTGTTTTTAATCCTCTCTTTGCTTCGTATTTATATGTAAAACAAAAGTTTTTTGGGTCTCCAGTTGGAATAAGCAAACCTCGATTAGAATATTTTTCTAAACCTTCGGAGCTATCCCTAATAGAAGCAATGTATTTGTTAAAAAATGATAAAATTACTATTTACGACCCTAAACTAGATAAATACTACTCACATGATGAATTCTATGATATAAGTAAAAATAATCACCATAAATTTGAAGAAAAATTTGTAATTTATCAAGATTTAAGAAAAAAAGGGTACATCCCCCGACCCGGTTTAAAGTTTGGTGCTGATTTTGTAGTATACAAAAAAGGACCGGGATTAGAGCACTCACCATTTATAGCTCATGTTTTGCCTAATGACGCAAAAATAACCGCTATTGATATGGTTCGTGCAGGACGTTTGGCTACATCAGTAAGGAAGAAGTTCGTTATCGCTAATCCTCTAACTATGAGTTACTACTTCTTTGAATGGTTCAAACCCTAAACCAGATAAAATGAATAACTACTATAATTCTACTACTTATGTTGAGTTGTGTAAACCAAGCTCACTGCATCATTACTAATGTTCTTCTTTAGCTTTTCAATTGGTTCAAAATCTTCGTTAAGAACATAATGGCTAATTCGCATGATCTCGTTGAGGACTTCATCACATTTTCTATCGTTCATTATAAAACCTCGTTTTATAAGCGATTTGCTTTTATTGTATAAGAGAAGAATAACCTTGATGAGACTTAACATTTTTTTACTACTCGTAAAATTATCGACCTCATTGAAAGCGTTTTGAATAAAAAAAGCATTTCTTATAAGATCCGCTGTAAATAGTTCTAATTTTTGATCTTCAGCTAAATTTTTCTGTCCAAGTAATTGAGTAATGTATTTCAGATCGTTTTCTTTTGCTAATATCTCATTTACCTGCTTTCTACATTCAAACCAATTTAGTTTTAAATCAAGCCAAATTTTATCTATCTTCTCCCACCAATCTGCTAAATATTCAGGGTAATTTGAATAGGAATTTATCCAACTAATAGCGGGATAATGTTTCAGATATGCTAATTTTGGATCTAGAGCCCAGATTCCTTGAACCACGCGTTTTGTAGCGGAGGTAACTGGTTCACTAAAATCTCCTGCGGGGGGAGATATTGATCCTATAATAGATATAGACCCTTTTCTTTTTTTCCCCTTAGGATCGTGCCCTAGAGTCGTAAATACACCAGCTCGTTCATAGAAACTTGATAATTTCGATGGTAAATAAGCGGGATAACCTTCTTCAGCAGGCATTTCCTCTAATAATCCCGAGATCTCTCTTAAAGATTCTGCCCATCTTGATATGCTATCTGCAATAACCGCAACATCGTAACCCATATCTCTGTAATATTCTGCGATTGTTATGCCTGAGAAAAGGCTTGCTTCTCGTGCTGATACAGGCATGTTTGAAGTATTTACTATAAGGACGATCCGGTCCAGTAACGGTCTTCCAGTATCAGGATCAATTGTTTCAGTAAACTGTTTAAGGAAGTTGGCTATCTCATTCCCAGGTTCCCCGCAACCTATGAAGACAATTAAATCTGCACTGCAATACTTAGCGATGTTCTGTTGGATAATTGTTTTACCTGTTCCAAATCCTCCTGGAACAGCAAAAGTACCACCTTTTGCTACAGGAAATAGTAAATCAATTATCCGCACACCAGTCAACAACGGCTCGCTAGGTTGCTCTTTTTCACTAAAAGGCTTTCTCTTTGTAACTGGCCATTTTTGCAGCATGCAAAACGATTCCTCTTTGTTATCACTTTTTAAACTATAGATATCGTCAATAATAGTGTAATCACCTTCATCTACAATTGAAAATAATACGCCTGATTTTCCAGGTGGCACCATTATTTTATGATATAAAGTAGGAGTCTCTTGAACCGTTCCAATCTCGTCACCACTATCCACGATCTCATTTATTTTTCTAGTTGGAACAAAGTGCCATTTTTTCGTTCTTGAAAGAGATGGAAATTCAAGTCCTTTATTTAATCTTCCTTCTTGAAAAAAATCGAAAGTAAGGTCTAGTGGTCGCTGTATTCCATCAAAGACATTTGCTATTAACCCAGGACCTAATTCCATAGATAAAGGTTCTTTAAGGCTGACGACTTTCTCGTTCAATTTAATACTGTTAGTGTTTTCAAAGGATTGAGCAATAACGCGGTTGGAAAATATTTGGATTACTTGACATAAAAAATTATGATTGCTTATTTTTATTAAGTCATTAAGTCTGACATCATTCTCTAGGCCTTTTATTTCCACTAATGAACCATTAACCGCAGAGATAAATCCTTCCTTGGATTCGTTAATAGCTAAAACCATTTTTATAATCTCAATTTTTTATCTATTTTAAATATTATAATGTTCGCGTTCCGCAGATTGGGCACTTTTTTGTAGATTTGGGAATCATCATTCCACATGTTTTGCATTTCTTGATTACTTCTTTTAATTCAAAATCCTTACCACATGTAGGACACCTTTTCTTGTAACCAGTTATCATCATTCCGCAGTTTTCGCATTTATTGATAAGAGATTTGCGATATTTAAAATTCAGGTCCACATTTCTCAATTTTTTTTGTACTAATTTCTCAGAATCTGTTTCAATGTTCAATTCTAACTTTCTAGGAGGACGCTGAATTTTATTTCGTTTTTTATCAGGATATAATTCTGAATAAATTGATTTTTTTTTTTGTCTAAAGAAAATTCCTAGAATGATTGAAGATATACATATGAGTAATAATACTATAATAACTGGATTAATCCCAAATATAAATAAAATATAGAAGAGGAAAACAACAAAAACTAAATAAATGATTAGAATTAATGTTTTTACAAATCTTCCTCTCTGGTTATTCTCATTTTTCATTGTATAATTTCCTACTTAAAAATCAAAAGTATAAGTTACATATATTTTTTAGAAACAAGTTTTTCTGCTTCCATTATGTCTTTTTGAGTTATTTTTGACTCGATTTCTCTATCTATTTCTTCGGATATTACATCTTTAATGCTACTTATCTTGAAATTTATTACTGAATATATATCGTCTGAATAGAATGGAATGAAGTTTACACCACTACCTTGATAAAATTTAAAGAAAAATTCATAGAAATGAAGTCTGATAGCATTTATAAAGACTAATAATCCTTCTAGCAGAATAACAATCATATTCCCAAATATAGAACCTACGAGATTGATAATATCGTTAACTATACCCTCACCTTGAACTAAATTACCCATTGCTGTGATTGCAACCATTAATGATATGTGTGCTAGGGCTAACGCTAGTAATCTTATATAAGACGCTACGTTACTCATAATTGATAGTAGCGTTTCAAAAGTCTCCATTGTACCTTCTCCAATAAGTCCGCCAACAGATTCTTCGCTCAAATAAGATATATGTAATACTTTACCTAAAGGTTTTAACACAATCAAGAGTAAACCTGGAACTAGCGGCAATAAAATGGGAAAGGTACTAAATGTAAAGGCTCCAAAGTTGAATATTACTTGAGGTTCTAACCAAGAATAAACGTCAAATCCAAAAGTAAAAATTAGAATAGTTCCTCCAGTCAATAACAATATTTTCATTAAGGAATCAGTAAAACCTAAGAATTTTCTTTTTTGTTTCCAATAATTTAAAAATTGAACGAACCAGCCCAAATTAAGGTGGAACACTCCAACCAAGACTGCAAACTTAAAAACTGACATTATATTATCTAAGGGATTGTACAATGTAATATTCAATATAGGAATCGTCATAGGTTCTAAATGCATGAAAACTGTATTAAATAACTTAATTTCGTGCATTCCAAAAAATTCACCGTAAAGAAATCCAATTATCACCGCTCCAACACCACAATATAGAATGATCCAGCAAAAATTTAAAAAATCCTTTCCTTTTTTGTTTCTATAAATTATCGCACCAACTAAACCTGCAATAATTAAGACAAGACCATGTCCAATATCTCCAAACATTATCCCGAACAAAATTGGAAATGTTATAGCAATAATTGGGGTCGGATCAATTTCTGAATACGCAGGAACCCCATACATTTTAGTAACTGTTTCAAAAGGTCTCACAAAGAAATTATTCCTCATGATAGTAGGAGCAGAATGTCTTAAATCTTTTTTTTCTTCTTCTTTTTCTTTCACTGCTGTTTCTTCTTTTGAAATTGTTCCTTCTTTTGCATCTTTAGACTTCCCAGAATGTACGTGATCCCTATCCTCTTTCAGACTTACAAATTTACTTTTTGTAATATCGATCGAATCGATTGTAATTTTATCTTCAAATTTCTCAATTAACCCTTGTTGGATTTCTTTCTCTTTGCCTTTAGGCAGGTAAAAACTCAAACTTAATCGATTTAAGGATAATTCTTCGAATTGATGAGAAACCCAGTTATATTCTTCCAGATTTTTTACTATCTCATAAGCCGCAGCAAACAGAAGGAGGTGATCGTCCCTTAATCTATCTAATTCCTTTTGATTTTTGTTTAAAGAAGTAATTACAAACTTGATTTCTTTTGCTATTCGAGGAAAGTTTATCCCATCAGAGAGTAAATACTTTTTTAGAATCGGTACCTCTTCGGCGTGAATTAGCCGTATCCTTTCTCTAAATTCATCCTCGTTTTCCTTAGGATAGATTATAAAAAATGCGATTCTTTCATTACTTAGATAATCATAATGAAGAAAATTTGGAAAATGCGAGAATTCAAAGATATTTTCAATATTTTCTAGATTCTTTGCGAATGTTGTAAAGGCTTTAAATTCCAAAAGTTTGAATTTCATTAATTTATCTCGAGTTAACTTGTATTTCTCTAAAAATAGATAACTTCCATGGATTGTGTTGATTTTTTCTAGCTCAATTTCAATAGAAGTACGATTATTTTTTAACTCATTAATCCGATTGGAATAATAATTAATTTCATTTACAAGTTGGTTTATTAAATCGTCAATATCTTTCACTTCAAATTTTTTCCTCTCATCAGGTTCAAAACTTAATTTTTGGAAATCAGATTCTGTAATATCAAGACTTTTAAATAAGGATTCTAAACTCTGACTCAAGTTATTAATTCTCTCAAATAAAACATCATCCCTTTCAAATTTCGCACTTTCTTCTGGTCTAGTTTTAATGTGAACCAAATATAGTTGAGATAGATGTTGTAGGAGGAGATCCCTGTAATTTTGATTAATATTAACCCTAAATAATACCATAACACTTTTTTCTGCCATTTTTAAATCACTTCTAATTAAATTTCTTTAGTTATCAAGTCTTTTGTATTCTTTAAGCGAACATAGTTTTCTCTTTCGTTTTCTTCTAATATCTCTTTTATTTTTTTTATTTCGAGTTGTAATTCAGGAATAATCACATTTTTTAATCCTCTAATTCTTCGGTTTATTTTCTTGTAAGACAGAGAGATCTTTAACATTATATCTTCTAATTTTGCAAAGATAATGAGTTGTTCAAAAAAAATTTCTAAAACTATTATTAAGTCATCAAGGTAATGACTTGAATTTTCAAATGAATAAGCAGGAAGTAATTCCTCCTTTATCAACTTATATTCAATTACAGGAATTAACGATCCAATCTTTTTAAAATACTTTACATCTATCGTAGGTTTGTATTGAAGTTTACTCAACTTACTGACTAAGCTAAAGTCTCTTTTTCCCATTTCTTTATAAGTTTGATGAAGTTTAATCATAGTTTCTTTGTATAAATCGATAAAGATTTCACGACTCTTTAAATAATTTTCCCAATTTCCTTTGATCTCAACCATTAATTGCTCTAATTTAAATTTCAAAAAGTTTTCACCCTTGACCGCAAAATTTAATCTCTTCTGCAGCGAGAGTAGATTAGTTTTGGTGGGCCGGAATTCACGAAAAGACGCTTTTGGTTACACCTCTCCAACATAATATTTATCGATTAATTCTTGATGAATCCTAAATAATTGATGCCTTGGTATATGAGATAAAGCCTTCCAAGCTATATCTAGCGTTGATTTAATATCTCTTTCCTCAGAATGACTTTGATTTAAAAAAGTTTGCTCGAAAACTTCTCCAAATTTCAATAATGCTTTCTGATTAAAACTTAATCCATCTTCTCCAACAATTGATATAAGGTCTCTAACTTCAAGAGCAGCGGAGTAAGAAGATAATAATTGAGAACTAACATCCGCATGGTCTTCCCTAGTAGTATCTTTACCAATAGCATCTTTCATTAACCGGGAAATAGAAGCTAAAACCTCAAGCGGAGGATAGATTCCTTTTTTGTCCAAATTGCGATTTAGAACTAATTGACCTTCGGTAATATATCCAGTAGTGTCCGGAATAGGGTGGGCTATATCTCCTCCTGGCATTGTTAGAATCGGAATTTGTGTTATAGTTCCCTTTTTGCCCTTAATTTTTCCAGTTCTTTCGTAGAGAGATGCAAAATCAGTATATAAATATCCGGGATATCCTTTCCTGCTAGGAATCTCTTCTTTAGCTGAACTTAACTCTCTCAATGCTTCTGCGTAATTGGTCATGTCAATTAAAATTACGAGAACATGCATGTCTTTTTCAAATGCAAAATATTCCGCGGTAGTTAAAGCTACACGAGGAACAATTAATCTTTCCATTATTGGATCATCAGCAAAGTTGATAAAAGAAATAATATTCTGAATGTTTCCGCTCTCTTGAAAACGCTTCATGAAAAAAATTGCTTCATCTTGGATGATTCCTATCCCGCAAAAAATTATTAAGAATGGTTCTTCGGTTAAAACTTTGGCTTGAGTAACAATTTGTGCTGCTAATAAATTATGGGGCATTCCTTGATCGCTAAAAATTGGGAGTTTTTGCCCTCTAATTAACGTAAAAAGACCATCTATCACAGAGATTCCTGTTTGAATAACTTCTGAAGGATATTCTCGAGCAAATGGATTAATAGGTAAACCATTTATATCTCTTTCTATTTCAGTTAAAATATCAGATTCTAATACTTGTTTTGTATTGATATCAATCGGTTTTCCTAAGGAGTTAAACACCCTTCCAAACATATCACTAGATATTTTTATTTTAAATGAATCTTCAGTGAAGGTAATTGTAGAATTTTCGGAAGACAGTCCAGCTGTATCCTCAAATACTTCGATAGTTATTGTACTCTCGTCCATTTTCACAACTTGGCCCGTTCGTTCTTTACCATCGTCCGTTCTGATTTTGACGATCTCACCATATTGTACATCATGTTTATTATCTAAAAACACTAAAGGTCCAATAATTTTCTTTATCTTTTTATAAATGACGCTCATTTCTTCTTAAAAACACCATGTAATAACTTTAAAGTTTCTATTTCATTAATCAGTTTAGTTCTTAATTTTTCTAATCTTTTAAAATCATCGTTAGGAACTGATCGACCAATTCTAAGGATATCATTTACAACTTTAAGTTCCTTGATTTCTTCGATCAAAAATCCTTGATTTATTAATTGCTTACCTTCGTTAAACAATAATAAAATAAGTTTCACGAACCCAATTAATTTTTTAATCCCTGTAAAGCAGTCAATCGAATCAAATGCATTTTGAATTAAAAAGCTATTTCTCGTTATTCTAGCAATAAAGAGGATAAATTGTTGATTTTCAGGTAAATTTTCTTCCCCAACTAATTGGACAATATTTTTTAGTTCATTCTCTTGAGATAGAATGTAATTTATTTGTTTTCGACACTCATACCAATCTATATCTATCTCAGGCCAATAAATATCTCTTTCATACCACCAATCAGAAATGGATTCAGGATATTTTGAGTACGAGTTTAGCCAATTTATTGCAGGGTAGTGCTTGGAGTAAGCTAAATTTGCGTCTAATGCCCAAAATGCTTGAACAAAACGCTTAGTTGTTGAAGTTACGGGTTCACTGAAATCTCCTGAAGGAGGTGATACTGAACCGATAATAGTTAAAGAACCATAATTCTCTTTTCCTAAATCTTCATCCCCATAAAGATTAACAATTCCGGCTCTTTCATAAAAACTAGAAATTTTTGAAGGTAAATAGGCCGGATATCCTTCTTCAGCGGGCATTTCTTCTAATAACCCCGAGATTTCTCTCAGAGATTCTGCCCACCTTGAAGTGCTATCAGCTAAAACGGCAACATCATAACCCATATCTCTGTAATACTCTCCAATAGTAACTCCAGAAAAAATACTCGCTTCTCGAGCGGAAACAGGCATATTTGAAGTGTTCGCAATGATAACAATTCGTTCTAGTAACGAATGACCAGTCTTAGGATCAGTGATTTCAGAGAATTGTTTTAAAACATCTGCTATCTCGTTTCCTCGCTCCCCACAGCCTATATAAACGACGACGTCGGCATTACACCATTTTGCTAGAGATTGTTGAATAACTGTTTTACCAGTTCCAAAACCACCAGGAACGGCTACCGTGCCTCCTTTTACTATTGGAAATAATAAATCAATCACTCTCATTCCTGTTACTAGCGGTTCTTGAGGATAATCTCGTTCCTTATAAGGTCTATGTTTAGTAATTGGCCATTTCTGAATCATATTAAAGGATTTTTCTTTTGATCCTCTTTTTAGGCGATAAATTTCATCAATTACAGTATATTCCCCTTCCTCTGCTATATAAGTTATTTTTCCAAAAACTCCTACTGGTACTATTATTTTGTGTTCTATAAGTTGAGTTTCTTGAACAACTCCTATAACATAACCCGTGCTTACAAAATCATCAATCTTCCGTAATGGCTTAAAAGACCAATTTTTCTTCCTTGATAAGGAAGGAATATCTGCACCTCTCTCTAAAAAACCACCCCCTCCAGACTTTAAAAAAGTTGCTTCGAGTGGTCTCTGAATTCCATCAAAAATTTTACCTAATAATCCCGGACCTAATTCCATTGATAGGGGTTCTTGTAAACTTAGTACTTCTTCATTTAGTTTTAGATTAAAAGTGTTTTCAAACACTTTTGCAATCACATGATCAGAATAAATTTGGATTACTTCACCTAAAATTTTATGCTTAGATTCTCTTACTAAATCATGAAGTCGAACTTGGTCCTCTAAGCCCTTAATCTCTATTAAGGTTCCATTTATGGATGAAATGTATCCGGATTTAATCTCTTCTTTAGTTTCATTCATAATCCTTTAAGTAATTATCTACAGCTAACTTTTGATTTTGTATAAATTGAACATAATCGTTTTCAAGCTTTTTAATATCTGATTCTGAATCTGAAAAAATCTTTGAAAACTCAATTTCTATAATTGAAGTGTTTTTTTTTAACTGATTTTCAATCGTATAATTATATGAAATATTTCCTGACAATACAACGCAAATAAAACCACCTGTGAATTTTTTCTCCGATTTCTTTAGCTTGACTTTATTCTTAAAAATTTCTTCTATTTGTTCATTATTATTGCTAAAAAAGTCGTAATCTCTTGAATTTAATGTAATAATAATCTCTGGTGGCTTATCAACAATATATTTAATATTTTTAAGAATTGTTAGTATAAACTTAGTGTAATTTGGATAGTTGTTTTTTATTTTATTGTTTATTAAATCTGTTAAGTCAGAAATAAGCTCTAACATTAACTTATTTTTAGATTTCAATACTTCTTCTTTAATTTTTAAAAGAGTTGAAGATAGAGAGCTATTTAATAATTTGTTAAAGGTTTCATTAAAGTGCGCTTTCATCTTTAAAGAACTTTCTCTAGTTCTCTCCTTGTTTTTCTTCTTAGCTTCTGCTATTTGAAAGAGAGTTTGTTGATTAATGGTCTTTATATCATTTTCTGCTTGGCTTATTAAATACAACCCTAATTTCCCAAACCTTCCCTTAATTTCTTGTCCTTCACTAATGGCTAATCACCTTCAATTAAATAATTTCATCTATTAATTCATGAATCCTATCAAATAATTTATCGTGATTTCTAATATCTGGTTGAAAGATATCGGGTAAAAGATATATAAAAGGAATCCTATTATTAATCTTAAAATCCATAATATATTCAAAAGTATCGTCTGGCAACTCCATATTTATAATTATCATTACAATTGATGGTCTTTTTATCAAATTCTCGAATTTTTTGATAAATTCTTCTTTATTATTGGCTATAGTCCCTTCGATACCTAGAAGACCAAGCAAGGAGACTATCTCGTCGTAACCAATGACATGTATTTTTGCATCCGGCATTAAAAATCAAAACCTAATTTTTCAAATAGTATACTTGATAATCCTTCTTTATTTTCTTGGTAATATTTTTCAATCTTATTACATAAATTCTTTAATAATTCTTCAAAATTTTCAGAATTCTCACTAACCTCTTTGGAAACTTTAGCTAGCGCCTCGTTAATAATTTCTTGATTTTTATAAATTGTATTTTCCATTTCTTTTTCTTGAGAAGTCCTTGCTTTTCGGATATCTTCTAAACTTTCTTTTTTAGCTTTCTCAATTAAATCATCATAAATTTTTTCGATTTCTTCAACCCATTTAAAAATTTCCATTATTCTAGCACCTTATTTACTATTTTTTATTTATTAAATGATTAATTTCATATCTATAACTTTTTTAATCCTCTAAACTTCTTATGAATGATTTTAATAACTCTTGGTAGGATATCAAACTTGATTTCTTTTTCCTTTTTTATTAAGACTTCCAAAATTTTTGATATTGTGAAAAAGTTAATATCGTCGATTTTAATTTTAAATTTCTTGAAATAATAAGTAATATAAAATTGTTCTATTGACCTAATTATATGCTTAGGGTCAATTTTTAATGTGATAAAAATCTGCTCTGTTTTTGTTATATTCTTAAGATATAACTCCACATTTGAGAGAAAATCGTCAGGAGTATTAAGATTTAACAAATGGTTGAGTTTATCTTCATTTAAAAATAAATAATCATTCACTAAAAATTGTGATAGTAATTTTCTATCGATTTTATTTTTAATTCCTCTATAAATCACATTTAAGTTATAAATCTCAGTTTTATACTTCACAAATAATGAGATCATTATTTTTTCTTTTTTATTTAAATTCTTTAATTGCTCTCTGAGATGATTAAAATATAGTTGATCTAAAAATGCCTCCAGGACAAAAATTTCTTTATTTTTCTTAAAGTAAAGGATCCCTTCTCTAATAGGAATATTATATAAAGATTTTTTAAGAAATATTTGAATCTCATCTAAAGTGGTGAGTTTAAGCAAATCTTCAATGAATTCTGTGTTATCTAAATAGACCTCAACTAAGAAGTTAATATTTTTTCTCCTTTCCTCTTGTCCCATCCCTATAATTAAACTGATGATAACTTGTTTGAGATTTTGAATTTCGAACTTCATCAGATAGTTTTTTAAGAACTTTCTCATGTTAAGAGGAGAAAACTGTTGAACTTTTCCAATTAGTTGAATATAATTATTGATTAAAACTCCTTCAATTTCTTCTATAGTATATTCCTTTATCTCTATATTCGGATAAAAAGGTTTTATGATGTCTATAAAAGTTTCAATATCGTATACAGTTTTCAATCTTCTTAAAGTATCATCATCAATAATTAAATTCTTTAAATAATCGATTTTGATAAATGTATACGCATAAGATGGAATAATTATACTCGTGCAAAAATCACCTAACTATAGAATTTAAATAATAAACGAAATTATATCGGATTAGGTATTTTTGTCCAGAATAGGATTGCTACAATTAAACCATACACGGCTAAAGCTTCGCATAATGCTACGATTAAAAATGCCTTAAAAAAACTTTCTTCTCTCTCGGATAAGGACGATATAGCTGCTGTACCTACTGTTCTTATAGCCATAGCACTTCCTAATACTGATGCAGCGAGAGATATTGCTGCGGAAACTGCCAAAATTGCCGCTGTTGGAGAATTATAATAATCAAAACTCTCTGTTTGTGCCGCTACCATCGTTATAACGCCATCTACGCTTAGGAATACAATAGCTACCAATACTAATTGGAAAAATCCGAGTAAAATATAAAATTTCTTCTTTCCATTCATAGAATTCACAACTTTTACTTGTTTTTATAAATATTATTTTAAAATAGAATAGTAAAAGTAGGTGTATAAATTTTTCTACTTTTTCCTATAAAATCGAAATTTGCCTAAAAATCAATAAGTTGGTTCAAGAATAATAAAGAATCTGATTTATAGGAATTTTATGTTTATTGGTATAATAACACTCTCATTAAATCAGCAACATCGTGAACTCGATCTGCCATCTGTTCTAAAAGAACTATACTATCTCTAATTCTCAATAGTGTTCTGATGTCTTCAATATTAGAGTATATGAACTCAAGAAATTGCCTGTAAGTTTTGTCGATCTCGGATTCAAGTTCATGAATTGTTGTAGTATTTCCAAAAACCATATCTGGTTGGTCTCTTAAGTTTTTTATAGCAGTTTTTAAAATATCAACCATTTCCATAACCTGGTTTAATAACTTATGATATTTCTTTTTAATTTGTTTTGCAATCTTTCCTTCAATATTAATTTTAGTCAGCATATCAACAAATTCAAGAGGATAATTAATGATGTTATCCATTTTCAACACTAAATTTACATAGGCCCCAAGATTAAAGGCTTCTGCTTCTGAAAAGTTTTGTATTAACCGAATTTTTAACTCGTCAGCTTCTTCTTCAGATAGTTGCATTTTACTCTTTTTCTTCTCTAGATTTTTTTTATTAGATTCAAAATCTTCTGCCCAAGCGGAGTAATATACTCCCATATCACTAGTTACACTATAAATTATTCTAGAATGCTCTATGAGAAGCGTAATTATTTCTTCTTTTACCTTTCTATTGGATGACATAGAATCACTAAATTTTAAATATTCTATGATTATAATATGAATAAATAAATAAAAATCATCAGTTTTTAAGTAAATTTAAGTAAAAAAGATTAATAGTTTCTATTATTTATAAGAATTATAATAGATTTTAAATCATATCTATTTAAATCTAAAATTTATAGAATTCGTTAATAAGGGTGTATTTACCTAAAATGGGATTAAAGGCTAAAGTAGCTAGATGGCGTAAATATTCTGAAATGTCTAATTTAGGGATTATCGCACGACGAAAATTTTTTAACAACGCCTTTGACGGAGCCTTAACTTGTGCGGGTATAGTGAGCGGAAGCTTTATAATATTCCTACCAAATTTCCTATCAAATACAAGTCAAATTTTAAGTTCAACTGTTATAGTAATAACAGGGTTATCTACAGCTTTAGCAATTGGCATAAGTGGTTTATGGGGCGCATTTCTCTCCGAAGAAGCTGAGCGAAAGAAAAAGATAATGGATTTAAAGAAAGAAATGGTAATTATTGAGGAAGAACTTCAGAATAAAGATAAGGAGATTCGTAGAAAAGAGTTTGAAGAAAAGTTGAAGTTAGAGAAGATCGCGATTCAAAAAGCGATGATAACTCCAATTAATATGGAACAAACTCATAAGTCTAGTAAATCCATTCTTAAGATAAAAAAAAATGAGGAAAAATCATTAATCGAGCAATCAGAAAGATTTGCAACCATAGTTGCATCTTTAGTCGACGGAGGTGCTCCTGTTTTAGGATCAATTCTCCCGCTATTGCCATTTTTCTTTGGTACAGATTTATCGTTGTTTCATTTTATCGTTTCTTACGCCGTATTGGTCGGTATATTAGTTTATTTAGGGATCTTCCTCGGAAAAATTTCTGATGGAGGGCGTTTAAAATATACTTTACACCTTGTTACAGCGGGTATCACTACTTTAATCGTTTCCCTGCTGCTTGAGTTAGCAATCTCTCCTTAATTTAAATTTAAATTAAAATTTATTTCATTAGTTTTCAAACATTATTTATATAAGTGATAATAACCAAATAGGAATAAAGAGCTATTAGAATCTCAGATTAATTTTTAGAACAAACAAATTTAGGATAATAAAGATCATTAAAACGTATCGTAATCCCAGTAAAGATAATATAAAATGATTGAAAAAGTTAGAACGTACGCCGATATTACCGATTTTTTTTCAATTGCCCGTCGTTATTTTGTAAATAACTTTTACGACGGAATGTTGACTGTATTAGGTATTATTCTTGGTTTTTTTATATCTATATTAAGAGGAAGTCAATTAACCATAGATAGTTATCTTGTTTTATTGACTGGTCTTGCTACTTCTATTTCAATGTTAGTATCTGGGTTGAGTGGGTCATATATTTCAGAAAAAGCAGAGCAAAAAAAACTGAAATTAGAGTTAGACAAAGCAATGGTTCTCGTAGAGGAGGAACAAAAAAATGAGGAAGATATCAAAATGGAAAATGAAGAAATCGAGAAAGCTATGATAACAGTAAATCTAAATCGTAAAAATGAGAAAAAAAAAAGAGGTATAAAGAATCCAAGAATTAAGAAGGAAAGAGTAAAAACTATACAGGAGAAAGCAGAAAGATTCGCATCCATAGTTGTTTCACTTGTAAATGGTGGTGCTCCTTTTTTAGGAGGGACAATTCCTCTTATACCTTTCTTTTTAACAGAAAAAGCGAATGTTGAAACATTTATCTATTCCTTTTTAGTTATCTTTGTTTTTATTGTTCTGCTTGGTAGTTTTGTAGGCTTTATTTCGCAAGAATCGATATTAAAAAACATCCTTCAAATGTTGGCTGCTTTTGGGATAACTATGGTAATATCCATTTTATTGTTAAACTAGGATAAAATTTAAAATTATTATCGAAAAATTAAAATTTTTAAAATAATTTCTTTACAAAAACTTAATTTATTTGACTGATTTAAATTGAAAACTTTCATAGGGATTGATATTGGATCTTTAGCAACAAAGATTGCACTTATAAGTGAAGGAAAATTAATTGATTACCGAACGGAAAGATCCACATATGATTTCAAAAGGATAGGGCACAATTTGTTCGATGATCTATTAAAAAAGAATAATTTAAACAAAGATGAAGTGTTTTTGATGAGTACTGGTTACGGAAGGAACACAATAGACATAGCAGATGACCGTGTAACCGAAATTACTGCCCATGCAAAAGGTACGCAATATTTTTTTCCAGATGTCCACTCGGTTATTGATATTGGTGGCCAGGATAGTAAAGCAATTGTAATATCTAAGAAAACGGGAAATGTCGTTGACTTTCAAATGAATGATAAATGCGCAGCAGGGACAGGTAGGTTCTTAGAAGTCATGGCTCATGCTTTAGAGGTTCCTATTGATCAATTTGGAAATTTAGCTTTAAGATCTAACAAATCTGCTTCAATTAGTTCGACATGCACAGTTTTTGCGGAAAGTGAAGTAATTAGCTTGTTTGCAAGAGGCGCTTCTAAAGAAGAAATAGCTAGCGGAATCCATAGATCAATCGCGAGAAGGGTTGCTGGAATGGCAAAACGCATTGGAGTTGGCCCCAAATTAGTATTTTGTGGTGGAGTCGCGAAAAATCCTGCAGTGAAAAAATATTTAGAAGAAGAACTTAGCTATGAAATTGAAACACCCGAGTTTCCTCAATTAACAGGAGCTATTGGTGCCGCATTAATAGCCCAAGAAAACAATTCTAATTAAAACTAATAAATCTTATTTAAATTAATATTATTATCTATATTTTAAGTCGGTAAACTTTTAAAAAGAATTAATGTTTTTCTGATAAATACATTTATACTGCCGAATTTTTGATTATGGATGATTTAAGTTTATTATCTGATTTTTCTCTATTTCTTAAGGAAAAAAAATCAGAAGGGTATAAAATTGTTGCTTACTTAGCTCACGATAATATCCCCGAAGAATTGCTTGATGCTGCTGGATTCTTTCCTTTAAGGATGATATTTGGAGGGAATGACGATTTGATGGACGCGAGCCATGATTATTTACCTCCATCTACCTGTGCTTTCGCTCAGTCCTGTATAGGATTGTTTTCAACAAAACCTAATCTTTTTAAATTCTTGGAATTAGTAGATTATTTTATAGTTTCTAATCACTGCGTTTCAGATGTCTGTGTGTCAGAAATTATTTCCAGATATTTTAACATCTCTCGATTGAACTTTTATGTTCCTTATACGAAAAATGAAAGCAGTCTGAAATATTTTAAATTAGAATTATTAGACTTAAAGAACAAACTTGAAGGTATTATAGGAGCTGAAATAACTAACGAGAGATTACTTGAGAGTATAAATAAGTATAATCAATTTAAAAAAGTCTTATTAGAAGTTAATGAGTTAGAGATTTTAGGATCAGAAAAATTAAAAGTTATACATAGAGCGATGCTTTATGGTCCAGAGTTTCAACCCGATTTAGATAAATTTGTTCAATATGTTAAAGAAAATCCATCCCCTATATCAGAGACATCTAAAGATATTTTATTTACTGGTTGCTCGATCTTTATTAACGATAATATGGTAGATTTAATCGAGGAAGGAGGAGGAAACATAGTTTTTTTCGATACTTGGATTGGGAATCATTATTATTCCCAAATTATAAACGATAATAGTATAAATATGGAAAAAGATCCTTTAGATTTACTAGTTTTGAAGTTTAAGAATAATGTATATGGCGACCATTCAGTACCTAATTTTCTCGAACACAAAATATCTCAAATCGAGAATTATTACCAAGATTATTCAAAGACAAAAGGTAAAAAATTAGGTGTAATCAACCACATCATAAAATTTTGTGACCATATCTCTTTAATGTCGTCTTTCTTAAAAGATCGACTTCAGGAAAAAGGAATACAAGTTCTAAATTTAGAAAGAGATTATTCTCGAGCAAATAGAGGTCAATTATCAACAAGAATTGAAGCATATTTAGAGATGATGAAATGAGTTTAATTGCAGACGAGATTATACAATTCAGTAGTGTGTTACGTATCGCTTACAACCTGCTGGCAGGTCGTAATTATTTGAAAAGGAAAAAATTTCGGGAAAAAGAGAAATTAGTAGCGGTTACCTTACCGTTTTCGGATTTAGCTTTTGCGGCAGGCACAATCCCTGTTTTTCCAATAAGAATGCATCAATTTGAGATAAATAAATATCTTACATATTTAGGTTCGGCTTCAAGTATCTTTGGTTGGGATTCAGTATCAAATTTTCTCGGTTTTATTAGGAATCTTGGAATTGAAGACGTCAGTAAAATAGTAGATAACATTATCGAAGAGGTAATTGATGTTATAAATAAAAAGTACAATGAAATGTATGATATTGGAATTGAGAGTGGAATTTCAACTGATTTTTGTTATGGATTAAAAAGTTTAGTTGGTATGCACATCTCAAAAGGTAGCAATGTAGATGCTTGCCTTAACGTTACAATTCGTTGTAGTGCTTACAATAAATATTTAGAATCACTGAAAGCAATTAACCAGGGGCCTAAACAAATATGGATCGATATTCCTCCTAGAAACATAGGAAATTCTATAGAATTACTAACTGATAATATTTCAGACGCGATTAAAGATTTTGAGAATTTAACAGGTAATACGATTACGGATAATCAGTTAAGAGATCATTTCAAAATTGGTAACCAAGTAAAAAGAGCATACAAAAATATAATATATGATATTAGCGCTTCCGATTTTTACCCTTGCAATCCAGCAACATTTAGCGAGATTATGGCACTTTTAAGCATTACTTTTCAAGATTATAACTCAAACGCAACCAGATATAGAGACAATATGGTATCGCTTGAAAAGGAAATGAGAGAAAGGATCAGAAAAGGAATTGGGATGGATGTATCCGATAGACCACGAATATTTGTAACACCAATGTTCGGAGGGTGGGAACCAAAAAGCCACGAAATTCTCTATGAATTAGGTGGAAGAGCTTTATATGCTGATTGGGAATTGTTAAAATTATTAGAAGAAATCCCCACATCGAATCATTCAAACCCCGCAGAAGAATATGCTCACTTCCTCATGAACGCTACAGAAACAGGAATTGGTTGTGATAACGATAAATTAACGGAATCTTATCTGAGAATGGCAAAAGATTTAAATGCCGATGGATTGGTCTTTTTCCAATTATTTGGGTGTCATTCTATTTCAAATTGCTACACGATGCTAAGGGAAAAAGTAAGGAGAGAATTAGAAATACCTACAACTGCTATTACATTTAATAAAATCGGAGAATCAATCGATCAAGTAAAAACTAGATTAGGCGCATTTATGGAAATGTTCAAATAATTTTACCTAATTACGGAATACACCTTAATATATTGATATCTCCTCTTTTACGATATTAATATCTTTGTCTAATTTCTCATTATCTTTACTAAGTTTTAGAATTTCCGCTGATTTAGAAACATTTAATATACAATGCCACTTATCTAGAAAATCATTATCGAATTTTACCAATTTATCTCTTTCAATTATCTGTTTATATTCACTTTTAGCGGACTTTACCATATTATTTCGATATGAAGGTGATACTTGTCTCTTATTGCCGATTCGTATAATATTTTCTAATTCATTTCGTTTTTGTTGTTTTAAATCCTCTTTCTCGATAAAATTATGCCACACTTCATTATCGAAAGGGGGTACTAAAATTAAAGGGATAGTATAATCTACTTCTCTAACCAAATGGGTTCTCAAATAATTTTTAATTCCTAGGTCATAACCAAATAGTGAAACCAGGATTAATTGTGATTTGACATTATTACACTCATTTTTTTTATCATTCTTGAATCTCTTTGAAAATGACTTAATTTCATTCACAAACTTTAAGAAATTCATATATTTAAATGGTTTAGATGTTCTATTACAGTAAATAAAAGTAATCTCATAATCATAGGGATTTAAATCTTCATTTACCTTATTATCGGTTTCTGAGTGAGAATCTGTAGTAGTAATTAACAATAAATCTATTACCCTTTGAAAGGTATCATCCTTTAATGCGAAATTATAATTACGATACACTTTTGTGTTCTCTTCATGGGTTTTAAGTATATTATTTTCAATTAATTCAATATATGGATAATAGATTTTATCCCATTCTTCCCACTTTCCATCAATGTGGTTAATAGAAAAAGGAAATTTCATAATTTCATCTGAAAAGTCATTAATACGATATAAATGCTTTATTAATACATTTAGAATTCTAGTTTCGAGCGTAAATATTTTCCTTTTTTCTTGAGCTTTCTCTAATTGAAATTTAGAAAGTTCTGTAAATGGATTGTGAAATTCATTTTTAACCTCAGTTTTCAATGATCGAATCAATTTTTCTTCAATAAGATTTATCCAATTCTGCGATTCTTGTTGTATTTTTAATTCTTTAGCTAAAGATTGAGTATTAAACACCAAAATGGATATGCGAGTTCTCTCAAAATTCTTATCTATTGAAGATTGAACCACTGAAATAAAACCTTTTTCACTGATACCTATTATTAGTAGGTAATCCTCAGAAATAATTGATTTTTTAGAAATCTTGAATTGAGATTTAAAAATTTTTTGGGTAGTTAAAGAAATCTCGTTCATAGTTATTAATTTCTCAATAATTTTTGTCCTTATTATAATCACTCTCTTGTTTTTTTCATTTTATTGCTAAAATTTCACTTGAGAGTATTTGATTGCTAATTATACCTTAAGAAATTAGATATTTTATAATTAACAATTTAGCTTTTTTCTACTGAAAGTAGGCAAAAATTAATTTGATACAGTCAGTGCCTATCTTAATATTATCTTTTAAGCCAAATTCCTAAAAAATTTTACAGGAACGGGAAAACCAAATACTCAATATATATAATTTATATAAAGGATTGATATTATTTAATTTTATGTGTAAATATATAATTTTATAAACACAGAGAATTAAAAATTAAATAATTTATAAGATTTCTATTAAAAAACTTTCTAATTTGGATGCTTTGAAGGATATGTTTTTCAATCTTCCTTCGAGAGAAATTTTGAATCTGTTTTAAAACTATAATATATCAATTATACTTTAAAAATTGGTAATAAATGTTTCAAATAGTGTTTGAAAACCTTATAATTTGGCTCATAAATTTTATTACTTTTATATAACTAATTTTAAATTGTAGTCCTACAAAACATAAATTTAAACAGTAACTCGAGATGATCCCAAAACGAGTATATACGCTGATGATGTCCTAAGTTTCACATCTGTTCTAAAAATGGCTTCAAATTTTTTAACGGGGAGAGATTACTTACGGAAGAAAAAATTTCGAGAAAAGAAGAAATTAATTTCTGTTGCTTTAGGATTCCCCGATTTAGTTTTTGCGGTTGGAGCAGTTCCGGTTTTTCCAATCAGGATGGAAACTTTTGATTTTAGCAGATATCTAACACCAATAACATCAGCTACTTCGGTTCTAGGCTGGGATTTGACATCAAAATTTCTGGATTTCGCTCGCCAGTTTGATGTGCTAAAAATAGTTGATAAAATTCTTGAAGATGTTATTACATCGATAAACAGTAAATATAATGAAATGTACGAATTAGGCGTTAATAATGGTGTTCCTTCAGAATTATGCTATGGAATTAACGCTCTTTACGGAATGCATAAATCAAAAGGAAAAAATGTGGATGCTAATCTTAATTTCGCAATGCGCTGTGGTAGATGGAATAAGTTCTATGAATCATTGAAGACAATTGTTCCGAGACAAATATTAATTGATGTTCCTCCTAAAACTTCGTATAATGAAAATGAAGCTCTTAAACAGATGGTCGATAATATAAAGACTGGAATTAGCGAATTAGAAAACATTACGGGCAATTTTGTATCAGATAATAGCTTACAGAAGCAATTCCGAATCGGAAACCAGGTAAAACGATTTTATAAGACTATTCTTTACGAGATTGGCGGTTCAGATTTCTACCCTTGTAATCCTGCAACATTTTCTGAAATTTTAGCTCTTTTAACAATAACATTTCAGGATTATAATTCCAATGCTCAACGATATTTAGAAAATCTAAGCCAATTAGTTAAAGAAATGAGAGAGCGTATAAGAAAAGGCATAGGTATGGACGTCTATAAAATGCCAAGGTTGTTATTTGCCCCAATGTATCAAGGATGGGAACCAGAAATACATGAAATTATCTATAATTTGGGAGGAAGAGTAATTTATGCAGATTGGGACGTATTAGGTTTTTTGGAAGAAATATCCATATCAAATCACTCCGATCCAATTGAAGAATACGCTCGATTTCTCTTGAATGCGTCAGCAAAAGGCATTGGATGTAACGATGAAAACATGACGAGTTCGTACTTAGCAGTAGCAGAAAATATGGATATAGATGGTTTAATCTTCAATCAAGTATTTGGTTGTCCTTCAATATCAAAAACTTACGACAAATTAAAAGAAAAACTAAAATCTGAATTAGATATTCCTGCAATAGTCATAAATTTCAAAAAAATAGGAGAAAACATAGAACAAGTTAAAACTCGCGTAGAACCTTTTATGGATAGATTAAAGAATATTGAATAAATATTTAGCTATTTTTTAAATAAATCTGATGGTTTCATAAGGTGGGGCTCCTCCTCTTCTTCTTTCTTTTTCTTTTTTTTTCCAGGAACATATCCATATACTTCAGTATCTTGTGCTGTTGAAGGAGGTATGCCCAAAGGAGGCGTAATATTGATATTTGCAGTTATTGGTTCAGGTGGTTTAGTAACAGGAATGGATTGAGATGTAAGAGGTGCTTGGCCACTAGATTGAGTTGAACTTTTTAAAACTTTCAATTCGCTTAAAACTTTCTCTAAATTCATTGATTGTACGCTCTTATTCATTGTGTCCATGATTTCTTGAAGGGATTTCGAAGTTTCTCTAAGCCCTTTAGGATTTATACCCGTAAGTAGTGAATCTAAATTAGTATTAATATTATCGTTCAGTTCTTTAAGGGAATCCAATACTGTAGACCAATGCTTGTTCATTTGAGATTCGATTGCGCTGATCATTTTGATAGTTTCGTTCATGAAATTAACATGGGCTTCGTAACGTTCCTCATCCTTTGCCCGAAGGTCGGAGATGAGCATTATTAACTTTCGAATTGCTTCTTTCTCTTCACTCACTTTCAAAAATCACTTCTTTTATTCTTCTTAATAAAACATATGATTATCTAATAATTTATATATATTTATTTTTAAAAAACTTCGCAAAAAATTAGAATTTGGCTTCTATACGATAATTATATTCCTAATTGAATTCATTTTTTAAACTAAGGGGCATATTTATTAATAATTATTATCAAAAGAATTAAAAAAACTAATTTTGATTATGTCAAAAAGAAAACTCACTTGGCTTAACCATCCCAAAATTTACGAAATTAATACTTGGCCTTGGTTAAATAAATTATCCGAAATATATGGTCATCCTATAAAATTAGATTCAATACCAGTTGAAATAATTGACCATGAATTAAAGCACTTTGATATAGTTTGGTTAATGGGAGTTTGGGAGCGAAGTCCTATAGGAAAAGAAATAGCGATGAATCATGAGGGTTTACAAGAAGAATATCGAAGAGTGCTACGATATTATAGCACACAGGATGTTGTAGGTTCACCTTATTCAGTTTATTATTATCATGTTAGCTCTTATTTAGGAGGTTCTGAAGCTTTAAAAAACTTCCGAGAAGATTTAGCAGCACGCGATAAATTATTGATATTGGATTATGTTCCTAATCACGTTTCAATTGATCACCTCTGGATTCTTGAGAAATCTGATGTTTTTATTAAGGGGACTTTAAATGAATTGATGACTAAACCCTATGATTTTTTTTCAGTTGGAGATAAGGTATATGCACACGGAAAAGATCCTAATTTTCCACCTTGGACAGATACGGTTCAAATAAACGCATTTTCTTCTGAAGCACGCTCAAAAACTATCAACACTTTACTCTCGATTGCTCAGCAATGCGATGGGGTTAGGTGTGATATGGCAATGTTAATGACTAACAGTGTTTTTAATAAAACTTGGAGTGATAAAGCAGGTTCACCACCCGAAAAAGAGTTTTGGGGAGAAATAATCCAAGCTGTAAAAAATAAATACCCGGATTTTAAGTTCATAGCTGAGGTATATTGGGATATGGAATGGGAATTAATTCAGCAAGGATTTAATTATTGTTATGACAAAAGATTATACGAATGTCTAGCTAGTCTTAAAGTTCAGAGCGTACGAGATCATCTTAAAACAGATTTAGATTATCAGAATAAATTACTTCGATTTATTGAAAACCACGACGAACCAAGAGCAATACCAACTTTTGGACATGAAACTTCTAAAGCTGCTTCTATCATTGCTTTAACATTACCAGGTGCCCGATTAATATTTGAAGGACAGACCCGGGGATATAAAGTCAAAATACCAGTTCAACTAGGAAGGGGGGCAATTGAAGAAGATGATATAAATCTAATAGAATTTTACGATAAATTGTTAAGGGTTGCTCCCGGAAGAGAGTTTGATGAAGCTAGGTGGTCATTATGCGAAACTAAGCCTGTGAGTATGAATGATAATTCTCATAACAACATCATCTCATATCAATGGTTAATAGATGACCAAAGATTATTAATTACGGTCAATTATAGTTCCAATTCTTCTAAAGCGCATATAATAATCGATGACATAGACTATGAGCTCTTTAACTGGCGATTTACAGATCTTTTAACGGGGAATAAGTATAACTATAAAGGAGAAAATCTAAACAAAAATGGATTATATATTGAATTAGATGGTTGGAAGAGCCATATCTTTCGCGTAGAAAAAGTATGAAAAAGTTAGAATTTATTTATATTAAAAAAATAAGAAAAATGAACCAGAAAAGTGATATGATCATATGGGATATAATAAAAACTCTTTAATAACTGCTTTAATTGAAAAGGGAGTCAAAATACCAAATCCTTCTTCGGTTGAAATAAGTGAGGAAGTCAACATTAACCTGATATCATCTGAAGATGTAATGATACACTCAGGATGTAAAATTTTTGGCAAAAAGACACTTATTATGCCGGGAGTTAAGCTGGGCAGTAGATCTCCAGTTACTATTAAAAATTGTCAATTAGGTAAAAAAGTTGAATTAAAAGGGGGATATTTTGAAGGATCAACATTTCTGGATTCTGCGAATATGGGTGATGGTGCCGAAGTCCGAGAAGGATGCCTCTTGGAGGAGGAGGCTAATGGTTCTCATACGGTAGGTCTTAAACAAACAATACTTTTTCCATTTGTGACATTAGGGAGCATTATTAATTTTTGTGACATTTTAATGGCAGGCGGGACGAATAGAAAAAACCATAGTGAAGTTGGTAGTTCATATATTCATTTTAATTATACCCCTAATCAGGATAAAGCAACTGCATCTTTAATTGGAGATGTAGCTTATGGTGTTATGCTCAATCAACCTCCTATTTTTTTAGGGGGACAAGGCGGACTAGTAGGTCCAAGTCAGATAGGTTATAAGACAGTAATTGCAGCTGGAGTTATTTACCGCGGAAATTGTCCTCAAGGTCAGAAACTCTTAATGGGTAAAAAACCTCAAAAAGAGGATATGGATTTCTATCCTGGACTATATTGGAGTGTTAAGACAAGAGTTATAAATTGTATTGAATATATCGCAAATATAATAGCTCTTAGACAATGGTACCTAATTGTACGTTCTAAGTTCTATCAGGGAAGTGATATGGAAAAAATGCTTTATGAGGGGGCAGTTGAAAAGCTTGACCTTATTTTCAATGAGAGAATTAAAAGATTCAAACAGCTAGCTAACAAGATGGAAAAATCTATAGAATTATATAGATCGATAATGGGTAATGAAGTATCAGAAGAGCTGATTAATCAAAAAAGAGAACTTTTTGAGAATATACAAAAAATTGAAAGTAGTTTTAAAAAATGTCTTGCGTATTCTGGAGACGAGAAAAAGAGAGTTGAGTTTTTAAAGAATATAGATGACATCTACAACAAAACCGGGAAGGATTACATCAACGTAATACAAAATTTAAATGAATATAACAAAAAAGAAGGAACTTCTTGGCTACTGAGCATGGTTGAAAATACACGAAATACCATAATGAAGTATCTTCCATCTTTTATTTAAAAAGTATCTTTACTTTTAGAAATAAAGGATATCTTTAATGAACTGTCACAGTCTTACTAAGATTTAATGGCTTATCAGGGTCTAGATCATGAGCTAAGGCAGCATAATAGGCTAATAATTGTAAGGCTGGCATGAAAGTTATTGGGCTGAATAGATTATAAAATTTATCAGCGGGTTGAGGAATTCGAATTGTAATATCACTTAATTTTGTTATCTTTACATCACTTTCCACAACAACAGAAATAATTCTACCACCTCTAGCTTTGAACTCCATTACATTCCCAACTAATCTATTATATGTCTCGTCAGGAGGAGCGATAAAAATGATAGGAAATCCTTCTCGTACTAAAGAAATTGGTCCATGTTTAGCAGAAGCTGCGGAATAACCTTCGATAAACCGGCAAGCAACTTCTTTCAATTTTAAACCTCCCTCTTTGGCAGTGGCAATTGATATCCCTCTTGCCAAAAAGAAATAATTCAAATTTTTTTCTAAATTGTTTACAATATATTTGATTAAATCAACATTTTTCTCAAGGAATTTTTCAATGATATTAGGAATTCCAGCTAAAGCATCGTGATATTTTGTTATTTCTTCATTAGATATTATTTTTCTAGTTTTTGCAATTGATACCGCTATCAACGCAAGAGCAAGAACTTGCGTGCTATATGTTTTTGTTGCTGCAACACCAATCTCAGGTCCTGCATTTGTAACGATCACATGATCGGAATACCTTGTAATTGATGAGCCTACAACATTAGTAATTGTTAAAATTTTAACAGATTTTGTATTTTTTGCCCATCTAATCGCTTCTATCGTGTCAATGGTTTCACCTGATTGTGAAATTGCAATAATTACGGAATTTTCTTTCAAATTACCGTTTAGCTGAGTCTCAAATTCAGAACATTCTATATCCTGAATGTGTTTACCAAGAAATTTAGAAATTATAAATTTTCCTGCTAACGCTGAGTGATAAGATGTACCCGCTGCAGTAATATATATATTATCTGCTGAGATTAAAGCGTTTGCAAACTTGCTTAATAGCTGGTCTGAAATTTTCATAGTAAACCTTAATGCATTTGGTTCCTCGTAAATTTCTTTTAGCATAAAATGCTCGTAACCTCCCTTTTCTGCTGCATCAATATTCCATTCAATGTTTTGCATTTCTTTTCTAATCAATTCGTTATCGTTTTTAAGATCAAAAAATTTTACTTCTCCCGCTTTCAAAACAGCAAGTTCGTCATCTTCCATTATATAGCATTTTCTTGTATATGGTAAAAAAGCAGGAATATCTGAAGAACAATAAGTTGTTTTTCCTTCTTCTATTCCAATTATTAAAGGAGATTCTTTTCGAGCAACTACGATTAAATCGGGGTTATTAATCTGACAAACTGCAATTGCGTACGCTCCTTTGCATTTTTTTAATGCGTTAATAATAGCATCCTTAAGATTATTACCACTTTTCATAAAATCTTCAATTAAATGGGGAATCACTTCAGAATCAGTCTCAGATTTAAATGTGTGTCCTCGAGAAGTGAGTTCATTTCGTAATTCTAAAAAATTCTCTATTATTCCATTATGTACAACTGCAATCTTGTTTAGACAATCTAAATGTGGATGGCTATTTTGTTTAGTGGGTGCTCCATGAGTAGCCCATCTTGTGTGGGCTAACGCAAGTTTTGAACCACTAGGAAATTCATCTAATTTGATCTTTTTATGAATTTCATCAATTTTTCCAGCTTCTTTTTTAATAAATAGTTTTGAATTGTAAAGTGAAACAATACCACAAGAATCATATCCACGGTATTCTAAACGCTTTATTCCTTCGAAGACAACTTTACCTACAGAGATTTCTTGATTCTTTGTAACTATTCCAAAAATACCACACATTTATAAATAGAAAATTTTTAGAAATTTAAATAATTTTTTGCTCTCGAAAGGAGATAACATAAAAGTGATTTGCTAAGCTCATATAATTAAATTTTTATTAAACAGAACTTTTTTTAGTATAAATTATTTCTCAAGGTACTATTTATGGCGATTAATGTAATTATTACAGATAATTTCGAAGAGTTGAGTAAGGTTGCAGCAGAAATTGTCAAAGAAAAAATTATTCAAGGATTACAAGATAAGAGTTTATATGTTTTAGGGCTTGCAACAGGAAATTCACCAACGGGTGTATACAAAGAACTTGCCCAAATGGCAAATGCTAATAAATTCGACAGTAGTAGAGTTCGCAGTTTTAATCTCGATGAATATATTGGTCTTCCGGGAGAGAATGCTCAACAACGCACTATACACCCACAAAGTTATTGCTACTTTATGATTAAAGAATTCTTTGGGCTTCTTAACAATAAATTTATTGAAACAACTTTACCTTATGCTTGTTTAATCGATCAAAAAATACTGATGCAAGAACTATCATCCCATCCTGATGATTGGACTGAATTAGGAACAGATTCAGGAAAATCAATTGTTATTAAAGATAAAGCATCTTCTGAATATTTAAGCTGGATTCAGGAAACAATTTTAGAGGGATATGCCCAAAAAATCGAAAAATCTGGTGGTATTGATTTACAAATTATAGGTGTTGGAGGACGTGGACATGTTGCATTCCATGAATCAGGAATTCCCTTTGAAGGAAGCAAAGTCATGTTAATAAAACTTGATAAAAATACCGTAAGTAATGCAGTAATCGATGGACAATTTAACTCAGAAGATGAGTGTCCTCATTTTGCTATTAGTATGGGTGCTGAGCTAGTATATAAGGCAAAAACAGTATTATTATTAGCTAACGGAGAACGCAAAACTATGTCTGTTACTGAATCAATACTAAATGAACCTTCTCCAGATGTTCCAATATCTTATGGTCAGTTGTATTCGGAAAAAGGAGGCAATTTAATTTACATTTTGGATAAAATTGCTGGTCGAGAACTTGTTGCAAATAAAAAAAAGCTTGAACAAAAAGGAATAGAAATAGAAATTAAGAGCAGTTAACTTCGAACAAAAAAATTAATACTAACAAAAACTTCATATTAAATTTAATTTTTTCATTTTATCTTCTGCTATTTTATTCATTTCAATTGATTGATTTATATCGATACTGGATTCACCGGAAATTCTTAAGTAAGGGCTTGTTCCCGAACGTCTTATTAAAATCCATCCCGTATCGTAATCGAATCTACAACCATCCATTTTATTAGTAGATTTTAATTTTTTTCCGATAGAATCGAAGCTCTCTTTCATTTCAGTAATAATTTTTTGGTTTATTTCCTCAGTAAAGGGAATATCTTTTATAAGCTGAAATTGCTGACGGTAATAGGGATATTTTGGAATTTCTTTCAATAGTTCTATTAATGTTTTTCCTGTTTTGACCATCATTTGCAATACTATTCCGATTGTGACAATTGAATCTGGTCCTAAATGGAAGCTGGGCCAAATATAAGTACCTGAGGTCTCTCCACCCAAAAATCCCCCATTCTCATGTAAAGCTTCAGCTACTTGGATATCTCCGACTTTAGTTCTTATTACTTCGCAACCTAATGGTTGTAACACATCCTCAATTAAACTAGATGAGTTTACAGGGGTAGAAACTTTCATATCATTCTTAGAAATTTTATTTTTATTATTTTGTATATAATATTTCGCCAAAAGGGCTAATAACCTAATTGGATCGACAATTTCACCAGTTTCATCTAAAAAAATAACTCTATCAGCATCCCCATCTAGCGCTATTCCAATATCTTCTTGTGTTGATATTTTTAAAAATTTGGAAATCTGAATTAAATTTTTTTCACTGGGTTCTGAATTTCTTCCAGGGAATTTACCATCCATTTGAGCATTGATTGTAATAATATTTATATTATAAACACTTAAAAGTCTTGGGACGATTTCACATCCCGCTCCGTTTCCGGGGTCAACTATAACATTAAGTTTACTTCCATCAAATTTTATACGATTCGTTATATCTAAAATGTGTTTATCGTTAATTTCATTAACCTGAGTAACTTTTCCAATTTGATCCCATTTGATATCAAGAAAATTCTTCTCGTCATATATTCGCGAAATTTCTTCTTCTTGTTCATAGGAATAACCTATACCTGAAGGATTCCAAAATTTTAATCCAATATATTCGGGAGTATTATGGGATGCGGTAATCATAACTCCAGCATTCGCATCTAAAAATCGTTGAGACATTGCTAATGTGGGTGTGGTTACAATTCCTAATGTTTTCACGTTACATCCCGTACTTAAAATCCCAGAAATTAATGAATATTCTATTGGTAAAGCAGAGGTTCTAATATCCTTCCCGATAACTACGATACCTGTACCTTTTAAGTATGTACCCAACGCTAATCCCACATCTAAAGCCATTTGTGGTGTAAACATGAGATCTGTTTCACTATAATTTTGGAACACTTTTCTTATACCTGAAGTACCAAATATATTTGATGTCATATTTTTCATCTTTGCCTTAAAAATTATCTTATATAAAATAATTTTTTTTTTAATTTTAATTTTATGAAGTAATTGTTTCAAATTTTAAGTATCCATTAAGTTAAAAATTCAAATGGTTAAATCTTTATTTTTATTGAAGCTTTTTTATTACGAGTTAAGATTATAAATCTTACATTAAAGACACTAAGAAGCTATTATCATTTTAGATTATATTTTGATAAATTTCATACTTAAACATAACCGCCCAATTAAATAATAATCTGCAAATATTTTCATTATACTATAAGTTTGAATAAAAAAGTATTAATTTTTATTCTCACATATAAAGTTTAAAGAATATTGCTACAATCAGAGTATTTAATTAAAATAAAAATTGGCGTAGCTCTAAATGATATTTCAAGGATTATTGAATATTTCTAGCTTATACTTAGACAATGAAGACATTTTATTTAATCGATTAGATCAATTTTTTCACGATAGAATTAATAAGTTTACGAATAAAAATAACAATGAAACCGATAACTTTAATAGCCAATTTGCTAAACTTTTAGAATTTATTAAATCTGAATTAGTTGCTCTTGGATTTGAAAGAGAGAGGTTAGAATATATATTTTTAGATCCTTTTGTTAACCTTAATCTCGACGATATTGATAAAAAATGTACGATACATCAAATTTATGATTTAAAAATAGCTCCAATACTATATGAGATTTTTCTTGAGAAAGTAGTAGCTTATTTAGTTGATATAGATAATGTTAATCGTATTATGCTAAACTTGAAAGCAACTAATTTTTTGAGCTTAGAATTTATTGTAGAATTGAAAAACTTAAAGGATCTAATTGATAAATATCCAGAAAAAAAAGAAAATTTAAAGAAATATATTCAAATACATAAGAAATTTGAAAAAAAATTAGTATTAAATAAAGAAAAAATTGAGATGCTAGAGGATCTACCAGATCCAAAAGAAAAACTACAGCTCTTATATCTTATTTATCGTATAATTAATATTTTTCATTTAGAAGAAAAATTTGATTTTGCTCATATAAAGAATTTTATTTCGGACAATATAAACGAATGGTTAATAACTATTCCCTTGGTTACATTAAAAAATCCTGATCTCTATTATTGTGGGTTATACTTAGCAGACGCATTGAACATAAAGTTGGATGATGCTAAAGTTAAGAGTTTCTTATTAGATTTATATGAGGAAGGGATCGATGAGTTTGAAGCACCTTTAGTACAAGCTACTGATGGAGTGTATTATCTTCTAAAAGCTACATTTTATATGAAATTATGGCTTACAGATGATCAAATTAATAGATTAATCGAAACCGATCCTAAGTTTTTTGAAACCACATATCTGAAGAACTTAGAAACATCCCAATTAGTTGTAATTTTAAAAATATATAATCTGATTCGTGCTAGAAATGTAGAGGATAATATTTACGCAATATTAGAAGAATTGGAGCAAAGAATAGCACCAGAAGGAATAAAACAATATAGAGACGGCTTTGTTTCTTCAGAAGCGACTTATTATGTAGTATTTTGTAATTATATGAGAAATACTTTAAGCAAATTAAAAGATTACGATTTGTTAGAAAGCACTATCTCTAAAATTTACAGGAATTTGGAACTACTTGAAATTTCAGAAGATACTAATTTTGATTTAATCTCTGAACTAATCTACTCATATGAGATCTTAAAACTATTTAATTGTATTGAGACTCCACAATTGATTATCAAAATGGCAAACTATTTATTTCCACCAGAAGTAGCAGAAAAGATATCTGCGAGTCCAGAGTTAAATAAAACTCATGCTAGGTTCAGACACTTAAAAGTGAACAAGCTTACGGGAGAAATAATGTATTAAACTAATCTTTTTTATTCCATAAATTTTCAAGGCTTTAAAGGTTAATTTGAAAGTAGAAATTTTAAATTAATTCTAATCATTATCATAGTAAATAAAAGAAACTATTGATATTGATGGATTTTAAAGATTTTGAATTAATTTACAAAAATAATCGCTCTGAAATTAAGGATAAACAAAAGATTAAGGCGAAATTAGGCGAAATTCTTGGAGAGAAGAATTTTTCTAACAGCGAGATTGATATCTTTGCATATACAAAAGATTCTACAATGATTGGATATAATTGGACATTAGAAGGAAAGATTGCTGCTCTTGCTGATTTCATTACATGGCCGGAAAACAAAAACCAAATTGTAGAAATTTTACAATTGGCAAATTCGGAGGGAATCCCAGTTATACCTTATGCTGAGGGTTCTGGAGTAGTCGGAGGCGCAATTCCTATTAGGGGCGGAATCATTATTGATATGAAGAAATTCAATCAGATCCTAAAATTGAATAAAAAAGATCTAACAGTAACCGTTCAATCTGGAATTAACGGTATGAATTTGGAACGTATCTTAAATAATAAAGGATTTACCTGTGGAAATATTCCTCAATCTGTTCAAATGTCTTCTGTGGGAGGATGGACTGCACATAGAGCAGCGGGGCAATTTTCAACGAAATACGGTAAAATTGAAGATATCATACTAGGAATGGAAATAATTTTACCTCAAGGAGATATAATTAATTTTAACCCAATTGTTAGAAAAGCAACGGGTCCTCAACTAGATAAGTTATTTATAGGGAATGAGGGGACTTTAGGAATAGTGACTGAAGTTACCCTAAGAATTTGGCCGTATCCAGAGAAACGAGCATTAATATCATATGCGTTTAATACCTTTGAAGATGCTTTAGAAGCTGTTAGGCAAATTTTGCGAGAACAAATTTATCCTGCTGTTGTTAGGATTTATGATAAAGATGAAACTAAAAGACATTTTTTGGACGTGGAAAAAGCTAAGGATAAAGTTATGGTAGTTTTTGTATGTGAAGGTAATGAACGACTTGTCAATCTCGAAGAGGAAATTACGAGAGAAAAATGCGAACAGAATTCAGGAGTCGATTGTGGTGTTCATCCAGTTGAACATTGGTTTGAAACTAGATTTCGAGTTACTGAGACAAGCACAACTCCAAAAATGCAGATTACTTTTGATACAATTGAAGTAGCTTCTTCATGGGAAAACGCAGCAATAATGTATCATCACGTATTAGATTTCGTTAAAAAGGTTAAAGGAGTTATATTATTTACAGCACATGTTTCGCATTTCTATCCAAATGGAGTGGGAATGTACTTTTCGTTTGGAGGAGTTGAAACTGGAGAAGATACTAATTTCGATTTTTATCAAAAGGTTTGGAATGCAACAATGGAAGCAGTTGTGGCTTCTGGTGGATCGATAGCTCACCATCATGGTATTGGAATAAATCGAGCAAGATGGATGGGAGTAGAATGGGGTAAGAGTATGAAAATCATGAAAGAGTTCAAGAAGATTTTGGATCCTCGAAACATCCTAAATCCCGGCAAAGTTTACGAAAATATTTGGAAGGAGGGTATTAATTAGATGCAAGAATTCTTAGATAAATATAGATGGTTCATTGAAGAACTTAACAAGGTTGAAAAAGAAGTAAAGAGAAAAGTCATTAAAAATATAAGTCGCGTAAAAAAGAATTTCTTTCCGGAAGGAGATCATAAAGCAGATATTGATAATTTGATAAATTGTGCGCTTTGCCCAAATCTTTGCCGGTTTGATTGTGGAACATTACAAGCAGCACAAAAAGAATCAATGAGCCCTGGTTATAAGTCAAAAATAGGGTATTATTTATCTATTGGGAAAATTGATCCTTATAAGGAAGAAAATAAGGATTTTATTGATCTAATGTATAAATGTACAAATGAGGAATCGTGTAAGATTTGGTGTCCTTTCGATTTTTCTGTTGTATCGCTTTTGGAAACGGTAAGAGATGAGTTAAATGAAAAGGGTTTAATGCCAGATTATTGTAAAGAACAAATCAAAAAATTGAAGGAATCAAATACGATTGAGGGATACAATATCTATGAAACATATAAAGAAAATGAGATTGAAAATATTGAAACAGATGGAAATGATGAAGTATTCTATTATCTTGGCTGCGAGTCAATGAAATTCCCAGAAGTAATAAAAGCAAATATTGGGATATTAAAGAAAGCTGGAGTAAAATTTTCAACAAATCTGGATAAAAAAATATGTTGTGGGGGACCTTCATTTAATATTAGAGATTTACAAACTGCTAAAGACTTCGCAGTAAAAAATAAAGAATTAATTGAATCTACTGGAGCTAAAATTGTCATATCGGATTGTCCTGGGTGTATCCTAACGGTAACGAAGAGATACGAAAGCTTAGGAATCAAGATTGAAAAAAAAATAATCCACATTGTAGAATACATAGCACAATTATTAGATGAAGGAAAAATTATACCTACTAAAAGTGTACCTAATGAATTGAAAAAAGTAACCATTCACGATCCTTGTCTTATCGCAAGAAATCTGAACGATACTTCGTCTATTAGGGACATCCTTAGTAAAATTCAAGGTTTAGAAATTGTTGAGCCGATCTATAATAAGGAATATGTTCATTGTTGTGGATGGAGCGGGACAGCTCATTGGGCTGACAGGGAATTGGCTATTAAAGAAGCTACAATTAGAGTAGATGAATTAAAAGAAACAGGGGCAGAGCTTTTTGTGTCAGCGTGCCCTCTATGCGAATTAGGATTAGGTTATGGCCTGAAAGAAGAAGAAAAAGAAAAGATTAAAATAATGGATGTGTCTGAAATATTAAATAAGACACTCTAAAATTGAATGATAAATTTAATAAATTTAGTTAAAAAATATTAAAAAGTGATTATATGAGTGATAAAATATGTGTTTTCGATGTGGGAACAACTGGTGCTCGCTCGATTATATTTGATATTAATGGGAATGAAATTGCTAAAGCTTATGAGGAGTATCCCATAGTTAACCAACCAGTTGGTATTTCGGAGCAAGATCCACAAATTTGGTGGAATGCTATTAAAAACACTTGTAATAGGGTTATGAAAAAAGTTAATCCAGATGATGTGATAGGGATTTCGGCTTCATTCCTTCGTGGTACGACTACAATTATTGATAAGGAAGGAAATGTTTTACACCCTGCTTTAACATGGATGGATGAAAGAGAAGAATCTAGTGGTAAAGAATGGCAAAAAGAGACGGATTTAAGAAGAGCAATCCCTAAAATATTATGGATTAAAAAAAATAGGCCTGAATTATTTAGTAGAGCTGCAAAAATAATAAATGCTGATACTTATATCTATATGAAATTATGTGGGATATGCGCAACTGATCCCCAAAATGGAATTATGGGGATTTTAAGTAGATCTACTCTAAAGTGGGATGATGAGCTTGCAGAAGCATATGGTTTACCATTAGATTTATGGCCAGAACTTTATACACCTGGAGATGTAATTGGTGAATTACTCAGCACATCTGCCGATTCTCTAGGTTTAAAAAGAAATATTCCTGTTGTTTTAGGTGGTGGAGATCAACAATGTTCAGCATTAGGTTTAGGAGTTATAAATGAGGGACAAGTAAAAGTGACGACCGGTACTGGTACATTTGTAGATATTGTTGTAGATAGACCTATAGATCCAGCGGGAGATTTCCCAATTTTCTCATGGCCTTCTGTTATAAAAGATAAGTGGAACATAGAAGGTATAATTCCCGGAACGGGAACTGCTTTTAAGTGGTTTAGGGAAAATTTTTCACAATTACAAGTAAAAGAAAGTGAAGAAAAAAATCTTAATGTTTATGATATTTTAACGACAGAAGCAGCAAAAATTCCCCCTGGAAGCGAAGGATTATTGTTTCTTCCATTATATATATTTCGAAAGGGTACTATTCATGGTTTAGGATGGAATCACAATAGAGGTCATATGGCAAGAGCGATTATGGAATCTGCTGCATTAAGTGCTAATATGTATTTAGGATTAGTAGAAGGAATGGCGAGAGTGAAAACAGCAGAAGTGAGAGTGGATGGTGGAGCAATGAATAGTGAACTGTGGGTACAAATCTTTGCTGATATCCTATCAAGAAAAGTTTTCGTGCCAGAAATCAAAGATGGCGCAGCTATGGGTGCAGCTATACTAGGTTTTTATGGGTGTAAAAAATATAGTAGTATTGAAAGTGCTATTGAGAGAATGGTAAGATTTGTAGATGTAAAAGATCCAAATCCAGGAAATGCAAAAGTTTACAAAACTTTAAAGAGAATATTTATGCCTGCCATGCTTGATGTATATCTTAAAAAGCGTGTAACGAAAAACTTATAATATTTTTTTAAAATTAGAAAGACTTCTTTTTTAAAGCCAGCAATTTAAATGAAAATAATTCAGTTAATTTTACTTTTCAATTTTTAATTTGTATAATATTTTCAGATTTAAATCCGAATTCTAAATGATGTTCATTTTAGAAAAGTATTTCTTGACTCTTATATTCAAAAATTTAAACCCAAGAAATAAATTTATGATATCATGCCCTTCTTTAGAAGCCAAGAAGGATACAATCTGTATTACGAAGACATCAATGGTGAGATTAAGGATCAGACAGAGGGTACTATTATCTTACTTCATGGTTTCGCCTCCTCAGCTTCATTTTTTAAAGGACAAATAAAAATGTTGAAAAAATCCTATCGTATCATTGCTTTCGATGCATTAGGGCATGGTAAAAGTGATCAACCTATAAAATTAAGTCTTGATAAGAACTTACGGTACGATATCATAAGAGATCTTGAAGACTTGTTAACTCATTTAGGTGTAGACGAAAAATATGGAATTATCGGTCATTCTTTAGTTGGTGGTATGATTGGGCAACTAATCAGTTTAACTCACCCGGATAATGTCAAGTTCCTCATTTTGCTTAATTCAGGGTATATAATGATTGATAATGTAATTAGAAATATTTTTTACAATTTACTTCCATATTTTATCCGCATAAATTTTTTAGATGTGGTTGCCAATTCTGTTGAGGATATCTTGGATAAAATTATTCCATATATTCTAATTTCGTTAGCAGATTCTTTAAATGGCATGAAATTAACGAAAGACGAGTTATATATGCTTATTGAAGATCAGATCTTTAGTATGATTAATGAAATTAATGAATATGACCCCTCCGGAATTAATTGCCCCACCCTAATTATTGCTGGGCGATTAGATAATTTCGCTCCAGAACAAATGTCAGAAGAACTTCATAAAAAAATTCCAAATTCTCGCCTGGAAGTATTAGATATGGCGGGACATTTCGCACCTGCGCAACGGAAAGAAATAATTAACGAGTTAATATGTGATTTTATAAAAAAACTTGAGTAATATACCATAATATTTTATTACTATTCGAGTTTATGTTTATTTATGAATCCTATCCCAGATGATAATAATACCTCTGTTTCTTTTTTTAAAAAAGAAGTGCAAAAATTTGTTAGAGATCGAAACTGGACGAAATTCCATACTCCCCAGAACTTAATTCAAGCGTTGGGAATAGAAGTATCCGAATTATCTGAAATTTTTTTATTTAAGGATATCTCACTTAAAACTATTAACAGTGACTATGATCTTTTAGAAAATATCTCTGATGAGATAGCCGATGTTTTTATATATCTAGTCAGCCTTGTAAATAGCATAAATCTAGATTTGACCAGTGCATTTACTAAAAAGATGGAAAAAAATAAAGATAAGTATTCCTTAGAGGAATTTAATAACGGATCTTATCAAAAACTATAATTTTTGTAATTTTCTAATTATTCTTGGGTTAATAAGTACTGGATAAAACAGACAATAAGAGTTTTTATGCTTTTTCCTCTTAATTATAACCATGGAATCAGAAAATTTAAATGAAATAATTAAACAACAATTTGAAAAAACTTTAGATAGCACTAATTTTTTGTCATTAGGTGAATTTTATCAAGGAAAAGTACGAGACAATTACATAAAAGATGATATTAGAATCATAATCGCTACAGATCGGTTATCTGCTTTTGACCGCGTAATTACAACAATCCCATTTAAAGGTCAAATGTTAAATCAAATTTCTTCTTTCTGGTTTGAAAAAACTAAACACTTAGTGAAAAATCACATTATTAGTATTCCAGATCCTAATGTTGCTGTGGTTCACCAGTGTGAAATGATTCCAGTTGAAATGATTGTAAGAGCATACATAACGGGATCTGCTTGGAGAGCTTACACCAAAGGGGAGGCTACTTCAGGTATTATTTTACCTAAAGGATTGCATAAAAATCAGAGATTAGATGATATTATTTTGACTCCTTCCACTAAAGCGGAGAGTGGACACGATATTTATATCTCTAGGGAAAAAATCTTAAAAGATAAGATGGTAGATAAAGAGATTTACGAGCAAATTGAAGAGGCTTCCTATAAATTATTCAAATTCGCCCAAGATTATTGTTACAAAAATGACCTGATATTAGTAGATACTAAATACGAGTTTGGAATGAAGGATGGAGAGTTACTAGTAACTGACGAGATACACACTCAAGATTCTTCTAGATTTTGGATTTCTGAAAGTTATAACGAAAGATTCACAAAAGGGGAGGAACCTGAAATTTTAGACAAAGAGATTTTTCGAGGTTGGTTAATGGACACTTATCCCAATATATTCCCAAACATCGCACCAAGCCAAGAGATCCCTCCAATATCCTCAGAGATTAAGATTGAACTCGCAAAAAGATATATGAAGAGCTATCAAAAAATTACAGGTTTTAAATTTAAGCCTGAAGTTTCAGATGTAAAAGAAAGAATAGCTAATAATTTAAAAAAAGCTAACTACCTATAACTAATTGGAAAAGATTTAAATAAGATTCAATAGTATTTTTTTATAATGTTTGCATTTATTTTGTTGGTGCTGGTTTTTGGGCTTTTTATGGCTTCATTTTTTGTACTGATTATGGATATAACTTCTAGTAAAAGAAACAATAATAGACCAACCGACGAAAAATTACCAAAACTGGGTAAATATAGCTTTCTCTTTAATCTTTTTGCACTTTTACTCTTAGTGATTGTAAGCTTTTCTTACGTTTACTAAAAATATCTCCAGTTGATTATTTTAAATTTTAACAGATAAAAACTATGCCATTTTTGTCGCATTTCATTAATGAAAATTATTTATTAATTAATAAGAACTATTAAAATTATTACTCACCTTTTTTT
>JAEOTS010000115.1 GCA_016839745.1 Promethearchaeota archaeon | reverse complement strand
GATGGGATAATCGCGACCGATAGTGGTGCGTTTCAACAATATATGTATAACGACGATTCTGTGGATATTGATGCTGATAGTATTGAAAAATTTCAAGAGTATATTGGATCAGACTTTCCTGTTATTTTAGATATCCCTGTACAATTAGAGGATAGCTACGAAATCGCAAAAAATAAAGTTTTAACTACAATTCAGAGAGCAAAAGATAATATTTCGAGGAGAACTCGTTCAGAATGCTCTTGGTTTGGTCCTATACACGGAGGAAAGCATCTAGACTTACTAAAAAAAAGCGCACTCGAAATGAATAAATTGGATTTTGAAGTCTATGCTATTGGTGGAATAGTAAAAGCGTTTTTGGATTATAGGTTCGATTTAACAACTCAAATGTTATTAACTACGAAAAGATACATTATTCCCAACAAACCTATTCATATGTTTGGTTTAGGATTACCGCAATACTTTTCTTTAGCTGTCGCGTGTGGTTGTGATTTAATGGATTCGGCGGCGTATGTATTATTTGCCAAACAAAATCGCTATTTTACCCTGTCGACTGGCACTAAAAAGCTTGAAGAATTAGAAGAATTCCCTTGTCACTGCCCTATATGCTCTGATTTTTCTCCTAAAGAAATTATAAAATTCGAGGATAATTTGAGGATTGAACTAATTGCGAAACATAATATATATTTATCGTTCTCCGAATTAAGAACAATAAGACAGGCGATAAGGGAAGGTAATTTATGGGAGTTAGTTGAACAGAGAGTGCGCAATCACCCAAATTTAGTGAAAGCATTGAACTTAATTAAATTGAATAAACCTTTTTTTGAGATTTATGAGAAGACATATAAGAACCACGGGAGACTTTATGCTTCCAAAGAGAGCGTAAATAGACCTTTAATTTATCGATATGAAAAAAGGATTATTGAAAATTACCGAACCCCTAAAAACGTTAAATATCTCGTTATTTTTCCAGAATTAGATGTAAAAGGTATGACATCTCCTTCTGTTAATAAATGGCTAAAAGAAATTAACAAGAATAAATTAATTCAAAGAAAGGATATCCATTTAACCTTTTACTCCATTATATATGGAATAATTCCATACGAGCTCATCGATTCATTTCCTATGGGACAATACGAAACGAGCGCTACGTCTTCTATAAATAATATTTTCTATCAAAATTCTATAACATACTCAGAAAAGTTTTTAGAACGATTTTCTAGTAACTATAATAAATGCGCAATTCTAATTCCAGATGTATTTCTTAACCAATTTAACGAATCAATAGAATTTCCAAAAACTCATCCAATCTATGGTCTACTTGATATTCTAAATAAAACATATGGAACAAATTTTTCTGAATTTAGAAATGTATCTGAAATTATACGCTTTTTTAGAGAAGGATAAGAAATGACAATTTTAGACTCAATCAATGCAACTGGCCATTCACTTATCCAATGTACTCATAGTACTACGATTGAATTAACTAAAGATAATTACCTCACCAAAAAAGGAACTTGTATCTTGGGTATAAAAGCCACAAAAGCATGCTATGATTTAACTCCGGAATTGAAGAGAAAAATAATGGCTGGAGAAAAAATTAATGTAGTAATAAAAGTGAGTAATGTTGTTGATCGTTTTTATGGCTATGGTAGTAAAAAATTAACATTACTAAATACAAAAGATTTAGTTTTTCGAAAAAGTGGCTATGTATGCGATAGAACTATCCTTATAAAATGTACAAAATCTTCAATGGATTTGAACCGCAATCTTATTAAAAAATTAACTAATTCCAAGAACCATATCTCTATAATTTTCAAAGATAATGATGTAGATGAATAAGACTGGAAAGGAAGACACTCAATTTTTAAAAATAGAAAAGGATTACGCTGAAAAATTTTTAAAATTAATTAAAAAAAAATTTTCAGATGAAAAATTTATTGATAAAAGAAAAAAAGTTATACATAGCGGGCCATATGTGCTGTTTCCTTTAATAAAAAACAGAGAAACTGTAAATAAATTTATTGAGAACAATGTTAAAGATTTAAACTTTGAAATTATTAACGCCAAGGGAGAAATTGATCCAAATTATAAATTTGGTTCTGTTGAAGAAGCTTTAACAGGCGAATTATCAGAAAATATTATAGAATTAATACCAAAATCTTATGATGTTATTGGAAAAATTGCGATTATCGAGTTTGATAGATTTAACTCATTAAGTGCAGACAAAATCTCATCATATAAGAAAAAAGTAGCAAATGCGATAGTAAAAGTGAATAGAGGAGTGGAAACCGTTTACGAGAAAAAAAGCGAAGTAAAGGGAAAATATAGATTAAAAGACTTACAGCTTATTTTTGGCGAAGACAACCCAGAAACTATTCATAAAGAAAATAATTCCATGTTTAAATTAGATATAAAGAATACTTATTTCACTCCAAGATTAGTGTTTGAGCGAAAACGGTTAAGTTTACTAAAATTTGAAAAAAAAGAAGTAATCGTAGATATGTTTGCTGGTGTTGGTCCAATCTCTATTCAAATCGCAAAAAGCAACGAAGTAGAAGTTTATTCTTTTGATGTTAATCCAACGGCTTATAAATATCTCGTCGAAAATGTTAAATTAAATAAACTGAAGGGAAAAGTTTTTGCTTATAAATTAGATGTTGCTGAGCTGGTAAATTCATCAAATGAATTAGGAAACTCCCTGAAAAATAATGTAGATAGAATAATAATGAATTTACCGGAACAATCTACTAAATATATAGATATAGCATGTTTCCTTCTGAAAAAAACTGGTGGGGTACTGCATTTCTATCAATTCTGTGAAAAACCAAATTCAATCGAAAAGGGAATTGAAAATTTAAAAACCAAGGTAAACAATGAGGGATGGCATATCGAAAAAATTCTTAACTCTAAAATCGTAAAACCATTTTCTCCTAAATCAGATTTGATCGTGGTGGATGCTAATATCAAAATTGTCCAGTGAAACTTATTGCTTTGATTAAATGCTGAATTCAAATGGTTCCATTATATAAATTCTGCTTTAAAATAATGGTAAAATTTTAATTTATTGTTAATTAATAAAAGTCATAATCAAGATTTAAATAAGTTATTTTGGAACAAAGGACCTGTAGCCTAGCATGGTTGTTTTTACTCCCGTATAAGCGGTGTAAATAGGGCGTCGGACTTCTAATCCGAAAGTCGCAGGTTCGAAATTTTGAGTTAATTAATAATTCAAACGAACATCCTGCCAGGTCCGCTTTAACTTATCTAAAATGTTTAGTTGGTTTCTTTATGATCTCTAAGGAAACCGTAAAGTCTAATAAAAGTTTAAAAATTAATAAATCATTAATATGATTTCTTTTTTTTATTTGAATCATTATAATTGATTAATTATTTTTTTTAAATCATTCCTCTAAACATTTGATTTTATGCTGAAGAAAAAAATTTATGTACATCAGAATATCCCATATGCGTTTAATTGGAATATTCTTCACCATAAAGCAAAATTAGTTCAATCAGATCAAAATAAAGAGGAATTTAGAAACCTTGGAACGTATTTTAAAAAAATATATCAAGGCACTATTCCAAATGATTTGTTCAATCTTAGAAGTCTCCCACGCGTTTCACAGTTTAAAATTAGAGGTTTAAAACCTGCTTTTATGGCGAGTTTTAGTAAAAGCTTAATTCGGGAAGGAAAAATTAAACTTCATAATTCCGGTTCAAGGTTACCTAAATTTGTAAACAATGTCTTCGAAGCTTATAAAACTAGTGAAATCAGAAAAAAACCTGGCCATGAACCAATTTTAAAAAATATTTTAATAAGAGATCAGAATTCCGTCGCAATTGAGATTCCAATATGGAAAAAAATTAATAACAATTATATCACAGGTCATATCGATCTCATCCAAATTGAAAACGGTCTTGTAAAGGTAATAGATTATAAACCCGAAGGAAATTTTTTGCTTTCGTTGCCCCAAGTCGCTACATATGGACTTTTTGTTAAGTCATTGTTTAATTTGCATGAAATAAAATGCATTTCCTTCAATAGAAAGGAAGCTTGGGAATATGACCCTCGTATTTTATTAACGGATGTAAAAGAATATCTAATTTCACAGCGAATTATTGAAAGGAAATGGGAGGAATTCTTAGAATGAGCTTAATTCATTTAAATTTTCCTTTCCCTTTTTGCTTTTTATCATTTTCTTCTTCTTTTAGCGTAAAATATTTTCGGAGAAGCATGTAACTTAAAATCAAACCAATAGCTTCCAGAGCTATTCCGACAGACGCAATTGTACTACCATTATAACCGAAATACCTTAATAGAACAGCAAATCCTAAACCAGAAGTAGCGAGTATAAAGAGAATAAATCCTTTTAGAATTTGAGAAAACGAATCTTTTATGTATCCTAAGCCTGTTTTTAACCCCGACATGATTTATTCATATGCGCTTAATAATATTTTAAAATAAAATATGTAAATAAATTAAATTATAATAATTTTAATATTTTTGTTATTTTAATATGGAGTGTGTAGTTATTTCTTCGGTTTCTGCTTGAATTTTAAATAAAGTGCTTTATCTAATAAACTTCCTATTTTTACCGCAATTTTTTTTGCTACTTTATATCTCTCGCCTTCAAGCAAATCTCTGATCTCTTGAGAATTTGGTGTATGATTTAATCTCTCAGATAATACATCATTTATAAAACTAGAAACTTCAAATTTAATTTCTTCGTGATTAGGTAATTTCATATTTTCAACATGAGATTTAATTTTTTCTACTGCAAAATAATAGAATTCACAAAAATTAGTAAAAGGGTCATTGTTCAAATCACTATGAATTTTAATTTGTTCAGTTGCGATTTTTGTGTCCTTTTGTTCCCAATAGAATTGATTAGGGTTCATTCCAGGACGATTAATTCCCATCAAAGTGGAAGTAATTTTACGTTCGATCCAATTAAATGGATTTTCTTGCTGTTTTTTACGAACCTCTTTCTTTTTGTCATCTTCTTTTCTCTGTTTTGCTTCATGAGCACTAGTAACTTTTGTTTTTTCAAAATCTCCATAATTTTCAAATCTTTTGATTAGATCGTAAGCAATACAATATGATACAGGAGAAACTAAATCCGCTTTCAATCTTAAAGGCATTATATCTTTATACACATAGCTTTCTTTGTTTTTTAATTCAAAAATACTTTCCTTTAGAGATTTGTTAGTCAAACGGGATAAAATAAACCCATTTACTAAAAACACTTGATTTATAGCATTAAAAACAACAACCAATTCTTCTTGTCTTTTCATTAAACGCTTAATACTTAATTCTTCTAATTTAATTTGACCCCAATCTTCTACATCGTTTGTTTGATCTGCTCTCTTTAAGGCAGGCGAAAATATAGCTTTATCATTTGAAATAATACCATATAATTCAATGATTCTACTTAATTGCCTTAGGATTTTAGCTAAAATATTGTAAAACAAATCAGTTACTAAATTGTTAAAAATCTCATCGTAATTAATAAGTAGAATTATCTGTGAATAATTACTTAATTTTAAATCTTGAAAAAATATTTTGTCAATAATTTGCTTTTTCCTTACGAATTCTCTCAAATTATTAATTGAAAACCCAGTTTTCTTTTCTAAAATATCCCATAACTCGTCAAATTCAACATCTGTTCTATGAAGAATTTTAAATAGATCAAATTCTGTAAGATCTCCTACTTTTGTCATATATTTTTCAAGGTATGGAAATTTTAGATTGCATAACGCTTTTTTTGCTAGATTAATCAAATTTTTTTTATTATCATTCAGAACTATTAAATCTTGTTTATTAATATTGTATCTAATCATGTTTTTCTTAACATTTTCGGCTAACTCATAATCAATATTAATTAGATGTAAAGTATCTTCAATTCCCCTTTTATTAAGCAAAAAAATAACATCTTCAAAGCTAGATTCGTATAGACTCTGAAGAAAATAAATAAAATCATTAGGATTTGTCTTTAATTGCTTGGTTATTTCATTTTTTAAATCTGAAAGGATCCTCGCCTCAAATTGTTCGTAGTCAAGATTTTCATTAAGTGCATTGTTGATATATTTAATAGTCTCCCGTTTTAGATTGTTTCCTTCAATGTATCTATTTAATCCGGAAATAGAAATAGGAAATTTATTAAGTTCGTACTTTAATATTTTCTTCTTTATCATCCTTATAGGCATAGTTTGAACTTGCAATTCCTTATAAGACTTGAATTCAAATTGACTTTGCATTCTTTCAATTAATCGATTTAAAGTAAAAACTTCAATAAATTTATCTTCCTTTTCCTCAAGCTCCAATTTTTTCTCTATCTCGACAGATACACCTTTAAGTGCTGCACCCTCCCCTAGTATTTCCATTCTTAGATCATCATTAAGACCTATCAAATCACCAATAAAATCGTAAAAGTAAAAGGATGGAAATTTAGAAATGATGTTTAACAATCCAAATTCAATTTGATCCTCAATATCTTCTATATTTTTTACCTTATCAGTTTCTTGAAGATTACCAAGCCTTTCTTCGATTAAAAGTCTTAGAAACAAATTTTCTAAATCAATTATTTCATCAAAAAGACCTCTTTCTAATTCAAACGAGTTTTTTAATAAAGAACCAACTTCCTCCATTAAAATCTTTTTTTCTGTTATTTCTAATAATTGAGTAGAATCAATTGTCAATTTATTTAAATCTAAAGATTCTTGAACCTTAATACCCATGTAATGATATATATGAACTGCTGCTGTTGCAATTAAAAGCGATTGCAAGTTAGGATTTTTACGAATCAATTCAAAAATTTTTTCTTTATCTGCTTTTCTCTTCAAATGGGATATGAGTAAATCTATAGTTTGAAAAAACCTATAAGTACTCTCTACTGCTGTTGATCTCCTCTTTACTCCACGTATTATATATTTTTTAACCATTCTCTATAAACTTCCTTAAAATTGTCTGCAATATCATATTTAGTATTTTTATGCCAATATTTAAATTCAAAAACATGAAATAAATCAGCATTAAATAATTCCTTTTCTTCAGTTGTTAAATCATGTTTTAAAATCAAGGATATAGGTCTTGCTATTAATTTAGAAAAATATTTTAGTTCCTTTTCTCTTATAAAATTCTTGAATGTGTCCTTTTCACCGATGTTTAAATACTCTATAGGGATCAATTTTTCTTGATCATTAACAAACAAGTTAATTTCTTTTTCAACCTTACTCTGAACATATTTAGGGAATTCAGTTTTAATGTCAATACAATATTCATAGTGCTTATAGAAATCGATTAAATTCTCTTTTTCTATTTGATCTGTGACTCTTTGGATATATTTATCTAAAAATCTAAAAAAAGTATCTGGATCTTGCTCTTTTGATTCACGTTCTTCAAGATAATCAATGAACTCAAATAATGTCTCATCTAATTTCCAATCTCTTCTTTCTTCTACATTAAAAAACTTTTTCGCGTAATCTTTGATCCATTCTAAAATATAAGATTTCCAGATTAAATTAATCCCGCCTACTCTCTTTTCTAAGAACCGGTGAAATCTATTAGTAAAAGTAACTGGATCTCTTATTTCTAAGTCAGGTTCTTCTTTTAAAAACCGATTAATAGTAGAATACCTTAAAATATAACTTAATAAGTATTTTAATTCACCGGAATAACGTTCAAATTTCTTTATATGCGATTCTATTGCCTTTGGATTCTTTTCCATTTGTACTTCCGCGAAAGCAATTAAATCACTAATGTTCAATTTAACACTTCCAAAAAACGATTTAATATTTTCATTAACTATTTTTTTAAACTCTCTTTTTAATAAATCCTCGTTAAATTTACCCGTTTTTAGCAAAACAACAGGATTTATTTCAATTTGGGATATTAAATGCTGTTCAAACTTATTCAATATACTTTGCCCCAATACTTTCGAGGGTTTTTGTTCGTTGTTAAATTTGTTATGTAGACTTCTCATAAAACCATAAGTTAGCGTTTTTAACCTTCGATTTGAAAGATATCGGGGAAAGGATTTGCTAATAAATTTAAAGCTATATCTAATGATTTCTGCAAAGTAATTTACTACAGAATTCAGTTCAACAGATCTCAATTTTTCTTCTTTATTAATTGACAATTTCATAGATTTCATTGCTAATTTACAAAGATCTGAGAAAAATTCACTATCTGTTCCCACATTATCCATAATAAATCTATAGAATTTGTCTAATAGGTCTGAAATGTTGCCAATTTCACCCGTAGTAAGAAAATCATTAGAGCTTCTTAAAAATTTATCCACTTCATTACTTAATTCTTTCAGTATAAGCTCTATTTTTGAGATTAGCTGCTCACCGGAGTAGACTTCATTAATCAGTACTAATTTTTCTTTGAGTTTAGTTATGAAGTAGGAAATGATTTCCTCTTGAATTTCGTCTATTGTACCAGTATTTGCTAATTTTAGGAGATTTGTTCCAAGAGTTAATGTTTTTTCCACAATAAAATTTGCGCTAGGCTCTGAAATTGCATATTTCAAATGATCAACACTCGATTTCCCTGAATATGGCGATTTTAAACGCTCAAATTTATGATTTGAAAAAACTATTTCAATTGGTCTTTTATTCCAAAGAAATTTAACATCAGATCTTATTGAAGCATAAGTAGATAGCAGTTCTTTCTCAGTTGGTAAAGAAACACTGAGACCAATTAATTTTTTATTCCATTTATCCTCAATCAAATCTCCATAAAGTTTTTTGCTAAAACGAGTTGCAAATTTTTCAAAAACTTGAATTTTCTTATTATTTTCTAATTCGGGATGATTTGTAAACTCTTCTATCTCATAAAACAACCTGCTGATGTTATTTATTGATTCTCTCGATTTATGAGGATCTATATAGCCAGTTTCCGGTTTTAAAGCAAGTAATAGGCTCTCACAATCTTTAAATCTACCGGGTATTAATAACATGGATTTAGGATAAATATTAATCCTAGCGTCTTTTTCGTCGAAATTATACAATTCAAACTCGATAGCGAAAACTTCAGAACCCGCGAAATCTCGTAAGATTGCATTGTACATTCGAAGATATTTAATGACCTCTTGTGATAACTCGTTTACCTTCTCTTTAGTTAATTTACCTGGACCAACTACATCGCCTACTATTAAATCTGTAGGACTTGAGTAACCAAAAATTAATGAAAATTGATAATTAATAGATTCTCGAGTTGTTATCATAATTTTGTTATTTTTCAAATCTATTTTTATAAAGAATAATAATGATCTATTTTAACTTTAAGCAATAGAAATTTTTAAGCGAGCAACTGATGTCAATTTTCCATATTTTTAATTAAAAATTAGGGAGATAAAAAAATAAAGAAATAAAAAGTACCAATATTATATTAATAATATTTAAGAAAAGTAAAATCTCAAATTTCAAATTAACTAACTTGCTGTAGAAGGTGATTTTGTATTGGAATTCGGAACGGATCTAGGTATTGGCCCCGAAGAAATTGAAAAAATTAGCCCTCAAATTACATTTATTACTTCAAATGCGGATATAGAAGCTATTGCCCTTGTGAGCATGGAAGGCTATCAAATCGCTTTTTCAGCGCTACCTCAATACCAAGTTGATGGGGATCAGTTTTGTGGTCTTGCGAGTGCTCTTTTAATGACGGGAAGCTCCACAATTAAAACTCTTTTTCAAGAAGACTTAAGTGAAATAATTGTGAGGGCTGAGAATGGCTACATTATCGTAAGCAACGCAGGGCGTCTAGTTATTGTTTGTGCGGGAACACTGATTGATACTCTAATGAAGACCGTTAAAGTTATGAGAGTTGCTGCTAAAAATTTAGCAAGCATATTTGAAAGAAAATAACTGACATCCTTCAATCTAGAGGATTAACTTTATAAGTGTTTGATACTAATAATGTCACTATATAAAAGCATGGTTTATTTCTATGGTTACTAAAATTAATCTTTCTTGTTGGCAGTGGCCTTGGCGTTCCTGAAAACGCTTTTCATTGGATAAACCATACTTTGTGCTCTTTTTATTTCTAAACATCGAATTTTAAAATTTCAATTGCGTTTGCAATTGGGCATTATTATAATTGGGCTCCAATCTTAAGATGAGACATCATATAAATTAGATGATGATATAAAATAACAGAGGTATAAGAAATGATAGATTTTAATAAAACAAGAATTTTATTAGAACCAAACGAAATTCCAAAGGAGTGGGTTAACATCGTGCCAGATTTACCTGCTCCTATGACGCCCTTAATAAACCCCATGGATGGAAAACCCGCACCTCCAGAACTTGCTTTTGCTATATTCCCTAAAGAGTGTGTGCTTCAAGAGGTTTCTCAAGAACCATTAATCCCCATTCCGAACGAATTAAGGGAGATTTATGCAGGATCCTACCGACCCACTCCTCTTCATAGAGCTTTGAGTTTAGAAAAAGAACTTGGAATACCAGGAGATGACATTAAAATATTTTATAAAAATGAATCAGTTTCTCCAACGGGTTCACACAAACCAAATACAGCTTTGGCTCAAGCCTATTATTCTAAAAGAGATGGAGTAAATGAATTGATCACTGAAACTGGCGCTGGTCAATGGGGTTCAGCTTTGTCTTACGGGTGCAATTTATTCGATATAAAATGCACGGTTTATATGGTACGAGCTAGTTTTTTGCAAAAACCCGGAAGAAAAATATTAATGAGAGCTTATGATGCGCAAGTTCACGCAAGTCCCTCAAACCTTACGGATTCTGGAAAACTTTACTATGAAAGCGATCCAGATCACCCAGGAAGTCTAGGAATTGCTATATCTGAGGCCGTAGAGCATAGTATGAGGAGTGATAAAGCAAGATATTCATTGGGTAGCGTTGTAAATTTTGTCTTGTTACATCAAACCATAATCGGGCAAGAAGTTAAAGCTCAACTTAATAAAATTGAAGTTAAACCCGATGTTTTAATTGGATGTATGGGTGGCGGTTCTAACCTAGGAGGCTTTATGATTCCCTTCGCAAGAGATAAATTACACGGAATACTTCCTGATTTAGAGATCGTAGGCGTGGAACCCAGAGCCTGTCCAAGCGTTTGTAAAGGAGATTATAGATGGGATTACGGAGATTCGGCGAAAAAAGCTCCAATTTTAAAAATGCACACTTTGGGACATAATTTCATTCCTAGCCCAATTCACGCAGGAGGTTTACGTTATCATGGAATGGCGCCGATAATTTCAATTTTATCAGGCAAGAAGATAATGTCGTCTGTTATGCACCATCAAACTGAAGTTATTTCCTCAGGATTAATGTTTGCTAAAACAGAGGGTATATTACCAGCACCTGAAGCAGCTCACGCTATAAAAGAAGCAATTGACCAAGCTTTAGCTGCTAAAGAAAACAAAGAAAAGAAGAATATTGTATTCAACCTAAGTGGTCACGGATTTTTCGACTTATTAGCATACAAAGAACACATGATGGGCAATTTAGTAGATTACGAGATGCCACGCGAAGAAATTGAAAAAGCATTATCAGCACCTGATATGCCTAAAATCGACGAAACTCGTTTTTAAAAAATTAAATTACTTTTTTTTTTAAATTTTAATAAAGATTTTAAAATTTCACAGATAATATCTATAAGAAACTTAAAGAGATTGTTGATTTTTGAATCTATTATCAATTATCATTACGTGTATTTTGTATTTATATGGAATAATCTCGCTCTATATAGCATTATTAGCGAAAAAGAAAAACGAAAAAGGAGCTTTTATTAATAATATAGTAAATTCACTAATACTCATAACTAGCATTTCAATTAACATAACTATAAACGCCCTAAACATTTCTGATATTGGTTTTATCGTTTTCCCATTTGATATATTTATGATAATTTTTATCGTTTTTTTCCTACCTCATTTTTCTTTTTCAGTTTATAGGGAAAAACAGAGATATAAATTATTAGAAAAAACAATAGAAGAAGATACTTCATACTTAACTGAGGAACTCCCATTTAAATACGAACTCTATAGAAAAATAACGCACTTAGTTGTCTTAGGGATTGCCTTCTTCTATTTCACGCTTGGTTTTCTAGTTCAAAACATTTTTGTCTACATATTAGATTTTTTTCCGAGTATAATTTCAGATTTTTTCTTTTCCATCTATAACATCGAAACTAACAAAATGATTTTTACCCAATATTTAGTAGTTTTTTTGGTTGGAGTATCCTTAATTGGTTTACTGACAGCTGACTTTGTTAGAATTTTAAAACCAAAACTTTATCCTTTAAAACCAGTTAATCGAATTCTTAGGAAAAAAGAACGTCATATGAGATTAGGGCCGCATATCTCAATGGGAATTGGTTGTTTTTCAATTATTCTATTGTATGGTCCTTTTCAGCCTATAGGACCCTTTGTTATATGCACATCAATGACCATGTCGATTTTTGGGGATATGGCAGCTAATTTGATAGGGCGAAAATTTGGTAGCAACAAAATTCGTAGAACAAAAAAAACATATGAAGGTTTATTTGCAGGAATGAGTGTAGCATATTTATCCGGAGTGATCACACTATTATTTTTAAATCAATTATATACAATTAATCTCTTGGCCTTAATTCTACTTCCTTTAATTGGAACCGTGATTATAGGAATTTTAGATTTTTTAGATCTAGATGTTGACGATAATTTAACTTATAATTTTGTATTATCAACAATTTTATTCTTTATATCAATATTCTTATTAGCTTAAGAAACTAATGACATTTATTCGCAAAATTTTTCAATAAAAAAATTTTATTAATAAGAACATGAGCGAAGAAAAATTAAAAATAGATAAAATAAAGAAAGGAACTGTTATTGACCATATTGATAGCGGATATGCTTTGACAATCCTCAATTTGACTGGACTTGGTGAATCTCCAAATCTTATGACAATTGGCGTTAATGTTTCCTCAAAGAAATATAATAAAAAAGATATAATAAAAATTGAAGGTGAGTTTCTGGATAAAATTCAAATGCAGCAGATTTCAATACTTTCACCGAACGCTCAGATCTCTTTGATAGAAGATTATAAAGTTATTGAGAAAAAAAAAGTAAAACTCCCCGATATTATTAAACAGTTGATTTTGTGCCAAAATAAAACTTGTATTTCCAATTCAGAAGAGCCAATCGATACTGAATTCAATGTGCTCGAAGAAAAACCATTAAAAATTCAATGCGTATATTGTAATAGAATTTATAAATTGGATGAAATCGTTTTCAGTTCTAAAGAGAAGATAGAGAAAAGAATTAAACAAACAATACAATTGTAGTTAGTTAAATAAAGACTAGAAAGGTATGTGTTATTATCGTCACAATCATAAATAAAAAGAAATATATTCCTATCCCTGGTTTTATGATATTCTTCCAATTCCATTCTTCCTTATCGTATTCATATCTTAAAACCAAAAAACTAACCACAAAAGGAGTAATAAACCAGAAACACAACATCCAAATAAATAACCAAAAACCAAAAACCATTTTGGTATTTGGGATACCAAGTAGTAATCTTCCTAGTAAACCACTTATCAGTGCTGTAATCGCTCGTATCCAATATAGTTTTGTTTCTTTTTCGAGTCGAATATCAATCTTTTTAGTCGATTTCTTATCAATTTGCAAATCTTGATCGGGATGGAGTTTTTTCTTCTCTTTTATTAGTTTTTGGCGTTCTTTTTTGATATTAATCCTTTTTGGTTTCCGTTTATCTTTTTTTCCCATAATTAGTATTATTAATATTATTTTTTTTATTAAAATTTTGTAATTTAGACTTACCCTATTTATTTAAGTATCTCCTAAAAAAGGAAAAATAGAAAATTATTGATGCATATCTAATAATAAAACTGGAATTCTATTGAATGGCTGAACAACAATGAAAAAAAATATTAAATTTTCAAATTTTGATGTATTTGCTATTACTAAAGAATTAGATACAATTCTAACCCAAGGAAAAATAACTAATGTCTATGATATTGATGGAGATCTTTTAATCTTAAAAATAAAAACCAAATTGAATGAGAAAAAGATATTAATCGTTAAAAACGATTCACGTATCAATTTTACGAACTATAATTACCCTATCCCGAAATATCCAAGCCAATATATAATGTCATTAAGAAAACTTCTGAAAAACAGAAAAATATTATCCGCAAATCAGTATAATTTTGATAGAATTGTTGTATTCGAACTAAGTAATGAAGAGGGAAAGCCTTGGAGATTTATTATTGAACTATTCAATAAGGGAAACTATATTGTATTGGACGAGAATAATGTTATAAAAATCGCAAAAATTTATAGTAAATATAAAGATCGGGACATCCTAGCTAATAGAGAGTATTCTTTTCCCAAATCGCGGGGAAAGGATTTTCTGAATATTACGCAAGAAGATTTTCACGAGATAATAAACAATTTTGAAGGTGAAATAGTAAGGTTATTAGCAAGAAATATTAATATCTCTGGAGAAATATCTGAAGAGATTTGTCTTAAAGCGGGAATTGAAAAAAATCGATTGGGAGGGGATTTAAATCAAAAAGAAATCGATTTATTGTTTAATGCTTTCAAAAAATTAAGAAACCAACTTCTTTTTGGTGAAATAAATGCAAGTATTGTAGTTGATGAGAAAGGAGAAGAAGTTTCAGTCATTCCGTTTGAATTGGAGATTCATAAAAATGCTCAAAAAAGACCTTTCAACTCTTTTAATGAAGCTGTTGACGAATTCTTTTCTAAAATAGATTCCACAAAAATGATTACTCCTCAGGATCATGCTATAAATCAAAAAATAAAATCTCAAGAAAAGATCTTAAAAAATCAACAAGAGTATCTCGAAGACCTTAAAAAAAGAAAGGATATGTATTACCAACAAGGAGCTTTTATTTATGCTAATTTCAATGCTATTCAAAAACTATTTAATGTAATCTTAGATGCTAAAAAAAAAGGTCATAATTTAGTGGAAATAAATGAAAAACTACAAATTGCCAAAAACGAAAATTTTGAAGGTTTAACATTTTATGGCAGAATTATCCCCGCAACTCGACAAGTTGTAATTTTGATCAACAACAACGAAGTATATTTAGATATAAATAAGACTATTGGCGAAAATGCAAATATAATTTACAATAAAGGCAAAAAAGCCGAAAAAAAGCTAAAAGGTACCCTTCCAGCAATAGAAAAGACAGAAGAGAAGATTAAAAAATTAGCGATTGAGAAGGAATCAATTGACTTAGAAGTTAACTTTCTAATAAAGAGACCAACAAAAAAGTGGTACGAAAAATTCAGATGGTTTATATCTTCAGATGGATTTTTGGTAATTGGCGGAAGAGATGCAAGCTCGAACGAAATAATATTTAAAAAATATATTACTCCCAACGACTTAGTGTTTCACGCAAACTTTCCCGGATCGCCACTAGCAGTCATAATAAATCCTGAAAATAAAGAAATCCCAAGTAATTCAATTAAAGAAACTGCTGACTTCGTAGCTAGTTTTTCAATAGCTTGGAAAGAAAATTGGGGCGTTGTTGATGTATTTTATGTTCTCCCTGATCAAGTCTCCAAAACACCACCTACTGGCGAATTTTTACCAAAAGGAAGCTTTATGATTACAGGGAAAAAAAACCTTATTAAAGATGCTAAAACAGAACTGGCTCTTGCCTTGGAGTTCTTAGAAATCAAAAACGAATCTGATCCCGAATCTCAACTATTCTATCCACAAATTTTGTGCGGGCCAACTAATGCTTTTAAAAAAAGAACAAATTTAGTATTAATAAATCCCTCAAAATCTGGAGATACAAAAGGAAGATTAGCAAAAGAAATCAAATCAATTTTTCTAAATGGTTTAGAAACTGAAAAAAAGAAGTGGGGGAAAATTTTACCCCTAGATGATGTTATACTTGTGCTTCCTACGGGAACATCTAAAATTAAGAAAGCTGATTGATCTTTGTCAACCAGTGCTTTGTAAGTTTTATATTTCTATGATTATCGAACAAAATACCATCAATTCCCATTTCGATTAATCCTTTTATAACTTCGAATGGGTTCTCATATTCTATGAAATCCCAGCTTAATGCTAGAATATCATTTTTATGGCAGATTTCAATAAAATCTTGTGTGATCATTTTTGAATGTAAACTAATAAGGTCAGGTATAAAATGTAAATTTCTATCATTACCTTGCTTCATAAAATCTTTAAGGTTCAAACCTTTTCCTTTAGTAATATTGTAGCATACACAACTTTCAGGATAACTTTGTTTAATAATTTTCAATTCATACAAATTACGCCCACTAATGACACAATCTTTTAATAAATTGTGATTATTTATCGTTTTTATCACTTTTTCTCTAATATTTTCGCTTTTTAATTCAACAATAAATTTAATTCTACTCCTAAACATTTCTATTACTTCATTCAAGGTTGGAATGTGGGAGCTGGTTAATTTAAAGCGTATATGAGCAATTTCGGGATAAGTAAAATTTTCTAACAATCCCTTTGAAGTAGTAATCCGATCAACTTTAGAATCATGGAAAATAACTAATTCGTTATCAAAAGTTTTTCTAACATCAAATTCAATGTAATTAGCTCCAGAATTTAATGCGATTTCAAAAGATTTTAATGTATTTTCATCATAACCTATTCTTGTTCCTCTATGACCAATAAAAAAAGAAATATTCTTCAACATTGAAATTGAAATATAAAATAGTAAATATTATTTAGTTTTCTTGAACTACATATAAGTAAACTACTATTACTAATAAACCTATAAGAGTAAAAGAGAAAACTATTGAATTTTTAAAAGATTGTATTAACGAAAGGAAAAAAATGAGTAGTATTATCTTGAAATCTATTGGTTTACCTGTCAACTCTTTATAATTTCCGATACTAATCATCATAAAGAAGTAGAAGAATAAGATTATTAGGACTCTGAGAACAATATCTATGCTTACCCAGAGTAGATCATTACTCGTAAATATAGTAATGAATTCTCCATTTAACATAATCGATAATACTAAAAACACACCTCCAAGTATGCCTGAAAGAATAACTGAACGGTAAGCAGCTTTCTCTATAAATTTCGGCTTTCTTTTAATCGATTCCGATTTAGCAATATCTTTTCTTATTTTTGACATCTTAACTCCTTATTCTTTCGATTTCTTTCTTAAGTTGAGTAATTCGATAAATGTAAAATACATAAAGAGCCCCTATTGTGGAAAAAACGATAATTGTTGAGATCAACATTAAAATTTCTCCAATATCTATCTCTGAACCTCTAGGTGGAAACTCTAGTTTTATTGAAACTATATTTGAAATAAGAATCCCATTAGGATAATCGTAATCAGTAGCGTTGCCAAATACGATTTTAAAATCAAATGTAAGATCATGATCTAATTCTACATCCTCTATTCCACCTTCAACATTTTCAACGGGCATTGAAAATTCGTAAATAATTTCATTATTCTCTAAATTAGCAGTGCCCTCCCCGTCAGAGATAATGTCTTCATAGTATACTGTATCGTCAATATAATAATCTAAATACTCCAAAGTATTTTCACTAATATTTGAAAATTGAACAATTTTAGCGTCAGTAAAATTTAAACTATCATCCCAATCAGATATTAATATTCCTATAAATTCGCCATCATATTCGCTTGAACTATGATCATCTAAATCGAATCGGATCAAAAAATTCAAACTATAAATATTCGGGCTTGGTTCTGCTTGTAAAACCCGCAAATCAATGAGTAATCCATCGCTTTGATTATCTAGATCTTGAAACAAGCTAATGTTTACTTTTTCCGCAGAGTTCCATTCGTTCGTAGTTACATCTATAACGCCATCTATAACAGGAGCGGTTCCAAATCCCACTTCTGCTTCGATTGGGATTCCATTACTATTTATTATTAAATATGCTGAACTAAGGAGTACTTGAATAATTAATATAAGAGTTATGATTCTTGTTATGTTTTTCTTCACAGTTCTTTAGCCACTTTTTTTTCAATTAAACTTAGGTTCAATTTTGCATTTAAATTAAGAAACTTTATAAAATTGATAATTAAGATTGAATTTAATATTTTTTCTTTGTCTTATCATTTTTTAGGGATTTCAAATCAAATATCTTCAATTCTTTTTTCTTAAAAAAAAGAACTCAAATCTATTATTTCGAGAGTTAATTACGAATTATGAGAGATAATTAGGAAGTAAGACACTACAATTAAACTTATTCAAATAAGCTACTATATAATTTATCAATCGTTTTATATCTCGTTTAGCTTCAAGCATATTACTATTATTATATTCTGCAAACGATTTTGGTCCTATTGCGATTAATAATCCTGAAAGATCCTTTTCTCTTTTTATAAGAATCCAAAATGGATTTTTTTTTTCGTTATCTTTGATTAAAAGTAGCATCCAAGAGTTTTCAGTCCATTCTTTTGCATCGGGTCCAATAACTCTCTCTATTGCATGTCCCGTAGTGTATTTTTTTGTCATTTTGATAGCTTTAACCAATCGTATAAAATAAGTTCTCTTCAACTTTAAATATCCATTAAAATAACTCTTTGCATCGTACAAATCTAATTCATTGACCGTTCCATCGGAGAATTTTAAATTAATTTTCCATATATCCATTAAGGTTCACTTTACTTTTAGATAAACTTAATTCTTCTATTTTTATATCTTTGAATTTACTTTTATTCTTATCCAGAAATATTTTTAAATCTTTATATTTTTCGTCATTTAAAGACAGATTAAGATAACATTCAAAATATATCTCTCCGTCTATTAAAACTAATCCTGAAGAATGAATAATATTATATTTTTGGAGCTTTCTGGAAAAAATCTCAATATTTTCATCGATTTGAGTTAAGCCAATAAGTATAATTTTAAGTAATTGTTCTCGATTTATAGGATATACCGTGAATTTTGCATATCTGGTAGTTTCCGATTTTATTATTAACAAATTTCTATAATTTTCAATTTCTTTAATGTGTGATAACGATGTAGTAATATCAAGATTGGAGAATTTACCTATTTTTTTTATTTGAGCAAATGTTAGGTCAGGATTCTTCATAATCTCTTCTTTAAGTTATATATACATATGACTTACTCTTATATTAACATTAATTCCTTTACTTTTTTAATGCTGCGAATAGTTCCGGAAGTTTTGATTGGTGATAAAACAACTATATTCCCCGAGATTTCAGTAATTAGGGTTAGCGCAGTCATTACTATTTCTTTTGTCTGATGAGAACACCGAATAATACCAAAACCATCTATAAAATTAATATCGAGCAACCATAATCCTACTTTACTTGCCTCTTTTAACCCAAAATATCTCCAAATCGACGCCCACACTGAATTTACAATCTCTCTCTGGTTCAAAACGAAATCGCCTTCTTTTATTAATTTGAATAGTATGTACCTATGTCTCTCTTTTTTGACTATTAGGTGTCACCTCTGTTAATTAGTTTAACTCCTGGTTCAATGTAATTTTTACCTTGACGCATTTTAGCACGATTAATAAGAGTTATCACATTTTCAGAAAAAGCCCTCTTGGCGTTCAACAAAGATATACCCAATAGTGTATGAGAAATACTAACTAAAGCTCTGGGATGTCTCAACTTAAACATATCATCAAAATTTCCACTAATTATGTAGTTAGCATTTAATAGCATAGCTAATTGTAAAGCACGGTACAAACTTCTAAGAAACCTAGATTGAATCGCTTTATTTTTTACCATAATTGGTCCTAAGGAAAATTCTACGAACGAATTATTCTGTTTTGTAAGCGATATTACACCTGGAGTTATTGTCTTAATTATATGTTCTGTCGAAAATGAAATAATATCTACTCGAGAATCTTTAGCGGCTTGGATTTGAACTTGTCTGTCGGATGACTCAACTGAAATAATACCAGAGATATCTTTTGCTTGTTTGAGCCTTCTTTTTAAGTCATCTAGATTTTTTGGCTTAATTGTTGTGCGATAATATAATTTAAGTGCCGAAGATTTGCTAATTTTTTCCTTTAACTCCGGTGTTATCTTATTCACGCCATTTTCGAACTCTAAAATTAAGTTATTGATCCCTAAATCTCTACAAAAGTTTAATTTCTGCTCAATATCCCCGAAATTACTAAGATTTAGTTTTAATCTTGACTCAAAATATGGCATTAAGAAAATAACCTCTGTGTTCAGAATTGGATTTTTAAATAGCGTTTTTGGTGATTTTAGTAGTTTTAAATAAAAAAAATTTTATTGGAATAAATATTTTACATGTTATACTGTTTTATATTATAAGTGGTTCTTATGCCTAATAAACGAAAGCTTTCTGAAATAAGGAATAAAATTAGTAGTGGTACTGCGAATGTTATTACCGTTCAAGAATTCATCACCCGAATAAACGAGGGAGAACACATCAAGTTTGAAGACGTAGATGTAATAACCACAGCCACCAAAGGTTTGATGAGCGGAATAATGGGAGTATTTTCTTTCAGACTGAGTCCACCAAAAACATTACGGAAATTTACTGAGATTAGTATAAATGGTATCCCGTCATTTCCAGGCCCGTGCCCCAATGAGTATTTAGGAATTGCAGATCTTATCGTTTATGGAACATCTCAAAGCCAGACAAGAGAAAACTACTGTGGAGGCTCTTTATTTAGAGAACTCGTCGAAGGTAAATCGATAGAAATTCTCGCTAGAAGTAGTGAAGGAGAAAAAGTCGAAAAAGAATTAACTTTAGAAGATATGCAATATGCTAAACTGATGGGAACAAGACAAGCTATAAAAAATTACAATGCAATGCTTAACTGTGAATCATACCAAGTAGACACAATATTTTCGTGCCTTCCATTTGAACCTAATAAATCAGAACTTACCTTTTCTGGTTGTGGTGCCCTAAATCCGTTTCAAAACGACCCTGAATTTCAATCTTTTGGCGTAGGCACCCCACTTTTAGTAAATGGCGCTATTGGTTATCTCATGGGACCAGGAACCCGAAATTATATAGAAAAACCTAACATGATGACTATAGCTCCGATGCTTCAAATGAGTCCAGAATATATGGGCGCGTTTAAAACTTCTTACGGACTTGAGCCCATCTGCTCGATAGCAGTTCCAATTCCTATTCTCAGCGAACGCGTGTTCAATTATGTTGTTAAATCTGACAAAGATGTAAAATTGAAGATACTAAGCCTCGTTGGAAGAGAAAAGGTGGGAGAAATCACTTATGGTGATGTCTGGGATAATAATTTCTTCATGAAGTTTGATTCTAAGGCGTGTAAAGATTGCGAAGAATGCCAAACTATTGATTACTGCCCGACAAACGCGTTCGTCATAAAAGGTGGAGTTATTTCAGCAATTGATAGGTCTCGATGCTTTAATTGTGGTACATGCGTTCGATTATGTCCCGACGCTTTTAATTTGGACCTAAAAACGATTGAATTCGAAGGAAGCAAAATTCCAATCGTTTTAAGACAATCGGATAGATTCGGAGCAATTAAATTGGCAGAAGAACTAAAACAAATGATCCTTAACGAAGAATTCCAGTTAGAAAAACCAACTGGAAAACTCGACTTTGCTGAAAGTATTAAATAATTCCTTATAAAAATCAGCGTTCTCTTATTATTTTTCAACTTAAAAAAGTTTATTTTTCATATATAATACTTCAAATTATGTCTAAACAAATATTAAATGGTGGCGATTTAGTTGTTAAATGCCTTATAAAAGAAGGCGTTACCAAAATTTTTGGTATTGTTGGTGGAGAATTACTAAAGATTTATGATGCTATTGAACGTTGGGGTCGCGAAAAGGGCATAGAAACTGTAATGGTACGACATGAACAAGCAGGAGGACATATGGCGGACGCATGGGCAAGAGCAACTGGAGAAATAGGTGTTTGTTTAGGAACAGCAGGACCCGGAGTAACTCATCTGATTCCAGCTGTTGCTGCGGCATATGCTGATTCGATACCAATGTTGGTAATTGGTGCTCAAGTTGGTAGAATGT
>JAEOTS010000114.1 GCA_016839745.1 Promethearchaeota archaeon | reverse complement strand
GGTGCGCTAGAAGCATATAAAAATGCTCTAAAATTAATTGATAATTATTTTGAATCTGATTTAAAAGAATCGGACAAAAAGAATTTAGAAAATCTTTCTAACCATATATATTCAAATAAAATTAATCCATTCATCGATAGAGGTCAGAAATTATTTGGCGAAAACAAATTTAACGAAGCAGCCAAAAATTTCGAGGAAGCTTTGAAAATTTCTGAAAAGATGTATGACACAGAAGAAAAGAAATCAGAGATTAAAAGAATAAACTCCGTTGCCTCTGGAGTGCTGAATCCTATCTATTTAGAAAAAATGAATCCTATTTTGAATAAAGGAAAGGAATTGCTTATCAAAGAAAATTATGAGGAGAATGTTAGTGTAGTAAACGAAGCACTCGACATATTTGAAAAGTCGTTAGAAATTACAAACACTATGGCTGATTCAAAAGAAAAAAGTGAGAAATTAAACGAGATCACTACTTTGATTAATAAAACTTGTAAAACTCGGATTAAGTATATTAAAGAGAAATCCATTCAAAAAATTGGGCAGGGTGATTACGAAAAGGCAATTAATGATTTATACGCCGCAATCAGCGTTGCCAAAAGGATGTCTATTGCTGAAGAAGTTAACGAGGATTTAGACGATCTAAAAAACACGGTAAATAAAGTATATCTCGCTCAGATTGAGGAAGTAGTTAGTGACGGAGTCAATAAATTAGAAAATAAAGAATACGATGAAGCTATAAAAATCTTTAATAAAGCATTAGAGATGACCAATAAAATGTACCTAACTCACGAAATGGAAGAGGAAATAAATAGAATTAAAGGTTTAGTTTATCAAGCTGAACTTAAAGACTTAGTTGATCGTGGAGACTTATCTGAAGAACTACAGAAATATGAAAAAGAGCTAGAAAAACTCAACAAAAAAATTGATTACGCAAAAACGATTGGTGATCCTGATCGTAGATTCCAAGAGATGGAACAGATTAAGAAAACAATTGATGAAGTATTCTCTGCTAAAATCAAATTATTAGTCGAACATGGAATTCAATTGGCAGATAGTAAAAATTTCGAAAATTCTTTCAAAAACTTTGAAGCTGCTATTGCAATTAACGAGTCAATTAAAAGTCCCGAATTTAAAAACCGAATTGCTATCAAATATGAATATAAGCTAAAATTGATTGATAAAGCGCAATTAGAAATCGAAAAACAAAACTACGATGATGCAATCAAAGATTGTAATAAAGCAATAGAATTAGATAGCACCTTCATAGAAGCGTATTACTACATTGGGATTGCAAATAACAAAAAGCAGGAGTACGACACCGCAATCGGCTATTTCAAAAAATCAATTGATCTCAGTCCAAATTACGCCAAATCATGGAACCATATGGGATTTAGTTATGAAAAATTAGGTCAATTTGATAAAGCAATAGATTCCTATAAAAAAGCAGTTGGATTTGAACCAAAGTATGCTTTAGCAAATTACAATTTAGGAAATGCGTATAAACAAGAAAAACAATTGGATAACGCAATTGAATCCTATGAAAAAGCAACAGAAATAGACCCGGATTATGCACTCGCTTGGCTTTTCATGGGATATGCGTATTTAGATAAAAAAGATTATTATTCTGCGATCCAGAACATCGATAAGGCAGTTAATAGTAATCCCGATCTGGGAAAAGATATTAAATCTGTTATTGTTAGTATTAAAAATTCAATAGAAAACCTTAATAAAAGTTTATTAGAGAAGTTTACTAATAAATAATTTTTCCTATTATGCTATACCTCAAAATTTACTCATCTAATTAATAATTAGGTTACATAATAAAAAGTAAGGAAAAAATAATACAGATAAAAATTTATAAAAGATTTGAAGCGTACTGCTCAACCAAGTACTCGATTTTATCCGAATCTAATTGTTCTTTCTCGAGTTCAGGGCACATGTGCTCTAAGTGGGTTAGCAAATCGTTTAATCCTGATTCCGCTTCCTTGACATCGATGTTATCATTATCATGAACGATTATTGATCCCATAAGATGTTTCGAGCGTTTGAATAGAATAAGATGTCCTCCCATTTTAAGTTGATCAAGTTCCTTATTAAAAGATTCTTTGACAAAACTATGAATGGCTGTAAATAATCCCCCTTGTAATATATCTTCATTTGAAGATGAAGTTAAGGGAATTCCTCCTTGATCAAAAACGGTGATCGCTCTCAAGTTCGTCTTTTGGGTCAGTTGCTTACCAGTTAATTTGTAATACATCTTCATAAATGCTTTAACAATTCCATATCCGGTTTTACATGATATCGGTATCACTTCAAAAGAGGGTAAATCTTTCAGGTTCAATGCTTCAATAATTTCGCTAATTGAGGCAACAGGTTGAAGGTCGTATTTATTTGCCAGGATTATCAAGGGTTTCTTCTTAAAAATGGAGGATAATTTCCATAATTCGTCTTTAGCTTCGTTGAATCTTTCTCGAGCGTATGCGTCAACCATAAAAATAACGCACTCAGCAGTCGAAGTTTCTCCTACCCATAGATCTCTGAAATCTTTTTGACCCCCCATGTCCATGACATTTATACGAATTCCTTGAACCTCAATTTGAGATAACTCTTTACCCATTGTGGGTGCGTGTTCCATGAAGGTACCGTTCTGCAGAAAACTAACCATAGTGGTTTTGCCAGCACTGTCAAGCCCAGTAATAACAATCTTTTTTTCTTTGGTAAATACTCGTTTTAAAATATCTTTAACTCCCATTTTATTCAGTCCTAAGTTGGTTTATAAATAATACTACAATTTATATCTTGAAACTATAATAATACTCAATCGTTAAAAACGAAATCTTTTAGATATTTGTTTGTTATATTGCCACAGAATTATATTTTCGCTGAATTTATCTTCCTTTTTTTCAGTAGAACAAAAAGAATTTACTATAAAAATAACGAGCTGAAATTTGATTAGATCATTACTACACTTAATGATCTGATTAATATTATAAGAAAAAAATAAAAAAAATCTTTATTGATCCTTTACTACTAATTTTGCAATCCAGGTTCCCATTATTTTCTGCTCTTCTTCGACATTGATGAATACATATTTCTCATAAAAACCTCTTGTTCCTAATAAGAGTGCTACCATTGCAGTAAATCTTAAAGCAACAAAAAGAATTTCAATTTGAAATGTCGAACCTAGACCCCAAAAGAGAAAAAACAGTCCCATTCCGATTGCTAATCCGTTACGACTTTTTCTTCCGTCTTTAATGAGAAAGTATGCAGAACCATAACTTATAATCATTGCGTAAATTATAAAGGGCATTGTCGAGTCAACCAAAACTCTCGCGAGTGCTAAGTAAAAACTGCTAAACAAAGGAAGTGTATATAGTTTAGGTAAATCTTTTAGATACAATAGAAACTCTATTTGAATCGTAAATAGGATGAAACCCATAATCATACCAATTGTGAGCCCTCCAGCAACTTTTACATCTATATTCAAGTCAAAAGAGTAGATTGCAATGTCAATAATTGACCTAAACAGTACAGCTATAATATATATTGATACAGCGATTAACATTCTATTACTATTCATCTTCCAGTGTTTTATCATCGTACTAACAGAGATCACTCCCAAGACAAAGTAAGCGATTTCTGCTATCAAGAAACCTAATTCCGGCATTTTATGCTGATACCTCCTGTTTAAACGGTTTAAACCATCCTAGTGAAAAGATGAGGATAACGACATTGTAAATTATTACTCCAAATCCTGTGATCAGAGCTACATCAAATATGACAGTGCCAAATGCTAGTGTGAAAAATATTGCCAATGCTAAAGCACCATTATCTTTCACACGAAATGCTGTTAGATATAAAAATATTATGCTTCCTCCTCCTGCAAAATAAATGTAAGGTTCCAAAAAAGCATCGAAGCCAGTAAACGCATATAATATAATCATTCCTCCATAGAAAAAAAGAGATGTAAATTGTAAAAAATCCCATCTGTTTGCCAGAGTGACCATCGTAATACCCATCGATGCGATTAAGCCAACAACTAATGAATATATATTGAAACCATTGTAGTTCCCACCGAATAAATTTGCTAGAAGTGGTGTGTCGTAAACTTCCATTCTAATGAGAAATTCAAGTATGACGAGGAATGAAAAACTAAAAAATATGAAAAAAGTTGATGCACGAATATCATTTAATTGTCCAGTTGCCTTTTTCTCCTTTAAGAGCTTCCTCCCTACTATAATCGTTGCTAAGGGGATTACAATAACATTCAAGAGATATCCAATGTTTTGGAGCCCATGCAAAAACAAATCTTCAGCCATTTATAAAAAACTCCCTTTTAGCTCTGGTTTCTGTTTAAGTATTTTCGATTTAATTTCTTTAAAAATGTTCGAGAAATCTATTAACACATTTTCTATGTTAACATCTTTTTCTTGGTTAATCCCTTCAAATATAACCTGTTGATATTCTGTTAAAACATCTTGACTTAAAATATCTTTTGTGTCTAATATATCAATTAAAGTCTTTAGGACTGGCTTGTATATCTCCGTTTTATCTCTTTTATTTAACAATACCGAGAGTGAAAATAGGTCGTCTCTGTCTACTGTTTGGTTTACCCTAAATATGTAAGATAACACAACATACTTGCGATACTTGTCAACGATAAATTCTCCGTATTTTGAACCTACAGGAAAACATTTTGAAAGGACTTCCGCCTCTAACGACTGATCTAGTGATGGAAAGGATGAAATTAGCTCGGGATTTGAATTAACATAACCTCCGAGTTTACATATAACACTATAATCCGAAGCCATAGACAATCACTAAATATTTTTTTTACATTTTTATATCAAAATTAAATTAAATATTAGTAAAGTTGTAAAAATAATGCTATAAAAAAACTTTTTTTACACATAATTGTTGTACTTATAGCACATAATAAGATTTTTGCACACAAATACTGTTACCATAGATTGAAGATATTTCATCACCGTTGAATAAAATGAAGTTCCAAGAAAACTAAAAGCTCATTGCTTTTAGAAACTTTGGCCATAGAGTCATTTTAGAGAGAACAGGTATAGTAGCAAAAAGGCGTTCCCCCACCCATCTATCGTTATCAGTATTATGTGTTGATAAGTCTTGGTTAATATGTGCTTCGTAAACATATTTTCTCACCGTTTTATTGGTGTTTAAAAGGTTTGAATACGAATTCCACAAAGTTTTTGAAGAAGAACTCTCATTATAAAAGAGATATTCGCACGCGTTACCATTTCTAAAGTATGTGAATAAAACTCTTACTACCTCGTTATCATATTTCTTTAATTCGGTACTAGAGAAATTCGAGTTATTTGCGTGTAAACCCTTTAATAATGTCGCCGCAATATCAGCGCTTGCTAAACCGCATAAAATTCCCTCGTAAAAAAACGCTGTTACTAATCCTGCTGCTTCTCCTAGCACGATAACGCGATCTTTTGAAAAGGAGTTTATTGGATGCTTTGAAATACCTCCACTTATAAACGGCATGGATTCGTCCCACTTTATCCCTTTCATAAATGGTTGAATTTTTTGATAATTCCTAAGAATTCTAATTAGCTTACTCTTGAGTTCTGCGGGATTTTCTCTATTTCCTAAGTACCCTGTTGCAATTCGTCCTTTTCCAACATTAAAGAAAAATGGACCGTTCTGACTAATCTGGGGATTTAAATGAAACATGTACTGGAAGTCAAAATTATCATTTAGAATCGTTTCATCAGAGTAAATATTGGTGTAAATTCCCATATAGGATTCAGGGACTCCAAATCCTAAAGATTTTTGCAATGGAAAACCTCGAGACCCTGTGGCTAAAACTAGAAGTTTGGTAGAAAAAGATTCTCCTTTTCCACTAATAACTTCAATATAGTCGGTGTGTCTTACAATTTTAGCTACATTCTCGTTAAAAAGAGTTGTCCCACCTTGATCTTTGAATTTATCGATTAACTTTTTGATTAATATTTCCGTATGAGATATTTTACCGAGCGGTGCTCCAAATTCTTTAGAGTGTAGTAACCCATCATGTTTCTCACTTTTGTAATTCAATTGAACAAATGGTCG
>JAEOTS010000113.1 GCA_016839745.1 Promethearchaeota archaeon | reverse complement strand
TGTTGAATTAACTCCAAAAAAACATCTTTCCCCAATTTTTCTATTTCTGATGAAATATACATCTTAGTGTTAATATTCAAATAATTACATATTATATTTATTAAATTTATATTCAATTTTGATATATTAAGACCTGGTTTTATGTTTTCAAAAACAAGATTCTTTATTTTTTCATAATTCGGGGCATTAACGTAGCAATGTTTAATGGTGTTTTTTATTTTATCTATTTCTCTTTTAAAAATTTTTTTACACAAAGTTATTTAATTTTGGAAAATTTTTATTACATAATAAGCGTTAAATCTACTATCACATAGTAAACCGATAATAGATTTAACCCTTTTTAAAAATGTGCAGAGGAATGAAACGTTACATCATATTTTTTAAATGAAAAATGGGGAAAAAAAATCGTATCGATTTCTGAGATGTTCAATATTGACTAATGAATTAAAAATAAGGGATAAGATTTCTAATCAAGTTAAAGAATTATTTAATTTGAGAGGAAAACAAACTAAAAAATCTGGAATTGATTTTCTAAATTATAGTGGTTCAATATATGACCACGATGAAATCAATGCAATAATTAATTCTTTATTAGATGGTTGGCTTGGAATAGGGGAAAAAAGCAATAAATTTCAAAAGGAATTTGCAATATATAATGATTTAAAATATTGTCTTGTTACGAATTCAGGTTCTTCATCTAGTTTGTTGGCAATTACTGCTCTTTGTTCAAAAGAAACCAAAAATTATTGTAAACCTGGTGATGAAATAATTACTCCTGCCTCTACATTTCCAACAACTCTTAATCCTATAATACAAAATAATCTCATTCCTGTATTTGTTGATGTAGAATTGGGTACATATAATATTGATGCAAATAGTTTAGAACATGCTATAAGTGAAAAGACAAAAGGTATAATGTTAACTCATGTACTTGGAAATCCAAATGAAATGGATAAAATAAAAAAAATAGTAGAGAGATATAATCTTTTTTTAATTGAAGATTGTTGTGATGCTTTAGGTTCTACTTACAAGGGGCAAAAAGTAGGGACTTGGGGTGACTTTGCAACTCATAGTTTTTTTCCTGCTCATCATATGACTATGGGTGAAGGTGGTGCAATTTTAACAAATAATCTCCAATTAAAACGCACTGCGCAATCAATAAGGGATTGGGGAAGGGATTGTTATTGTGAATTTAATGAAAGAAATCCAAATGGTGCTTGTAAAAAAAGATTTGAATTCGAAATTAATGGAGATAAAATTGACCATAGGTATGTTTATTCAAACATAGGATATAACCTAAAACCTTTAGAACTTCAATGTGCAATGGCTTTGGAACAATTAAAGAAGCTACCAACATTTATTAGGCAACGGAAAAGAAATTTTAAAATATTATATGATGAATTAGAACATCTCGATTCGATATTTATTTTGCCTAGATTTCTGAAGGATAGTGAAGTAAGCTGGTTTGCATTTACATTGACAATTAGAGAAAATATCAATATTAAAAGAGCAGAATTACAACAATATTTGGAAAAAAATAAGATTCAAACAAGAGTATTATTCGCTGGGAATATTTTAAAACATCCCGCCTATAGAGATATTAACTATAAAATCATTGGAAAGTTATCAAATTCAGATAAAATTTTTAAAAATTCATTTTTTGTTGGCGTTTATCCAGGTTTATCGGAAGAAAATATGATATATATCGCATCTAAGATTAAAAAATTTGTAAATAATCATAATTTAACCAATTTTTAGTATTAGGTCAAAAATCCGACCAATTTACATAATACCTAAAATTTATACTCTAATTTAAAAGTTATAAAAAACTTAATATCTATAAAAAGTGAAAAATTAGCTGGAATTGTAATTTATCAGAAGGTGGAATATGAAAGGAATCATCTTAGCAGGAGGAAGTGGCTCTAGGCTTTATCCGATTACACAAGCAATAAGTAAGCATCTTATTCCTATTTATGATAAACCGATGATCTATTACCCGTTATCTGTGCTAATGCTTGCTGATATTAGAGAAATTCTTATTATTTCAACACCACAGCATATCAATTTTTACAAAATGATTCTGGGAGACGGAAGTAAGGTGGGTCTTAAAATTATTTATAAGATTCAATCTGAACCTCGTGGGCTGCCAGATGCTTTTATTGTTGGAGAAAAATTTATTGCTGATGAAAAGGTTGCTCTTATTCTTGCTGATAATGTTTTTTTTGGTCAAGGTTTCACGCCTGTATTAAGCGAAGCATCCTCGTTAAAAGAAGGAGCAGTAATTTTTGGTTATTATGTTAAGAATCCTGAAGAATTTGGGGTTGTTGAATTCGATAAAAACGGAAAAGTTATATCCTTGGAGGAGAAACCAATCAACCCAAAATCAAATTATGCCATTCCCGGGCTTTATTTTTGCGACGAGGACGTTGTAGATAATGCAAAGAGTTTAGAACCATCACCAAGAGGGGAGATTGAAATAACTGATTTGCTTAAAGAATACCTTAAAAAGGAGAAATTGCGAGTACAACTCTTAGGAAGAGGATTCGCTTGGCTTGACACGGGAACATATGATGGATTACTTGAAGCATCCAATTTTGTGGGAACAATACAGAAACGACAAGGGCTATATATCGCATGTATAGAAGAGATTGCTTATAATAAAGGGTATATTACTCGACAAGATTTACAAAAGATCGCAGATACCATATCAAACACAGATTATGGGAAGTACCTAAAAAAGATTTCCGACGAATAAGAATAACAAAACTAATGGCTTTAAAAAAAAATTCTCATTTTAAAAACAACAATAATTAAATGATGATATAAGTGAGAGAAACCACGGAATTTACCAGAAGTACAAGTATTCTAATTATCGGAGAAATTATCACTTTTGGGTTATCTTTCGGGTCGGGGTTTTTTCTCATCAGGTTTTTTTCAGTCAATGATTACAGTATTTATAATTTAGTCTTAGTGTTTCCAGTGATCTTATTAAATATTACCGATTTCGGTCTTTATCATGGTTGTTCATATTATATTGCTCGGTTAGGTAAATTGAATAAGAAAGAAGAATCGCGAAATGTTATTAAAATTACATTGGTCACTAAATTCTTATTAGGGATCGTGTTGGCTATGGCTCTTTTTTTTATTCGAGGGAAAATCGATGAGATAATTGAACTCAAATAAATTGGGAAATGTGTAAAACGATCCAACTATTGAAACAACAATAGCAATCATCCTAAAAACAACAGCTAATATGAATTTTGAGCGTCTTTTTGTACAATAGAGTAGAACAATTTGCAAACATGAGTCGAATAAATTTTTTTTTTAAGAGGGTGGGTGGGGTGATTGAAACTAATACTAAATGTAATCAAAAAACCTTCCATTGGACAAAGTCTTCATCGTATTCTTCAAATTTTAGTCCTTTAATGAACTTATAAGAGATTTTATTATCTTTATACACTTTACATCGAAGTTCTACAACTCCTTTTTTTTTGAAATAATCCCATGCAGCCATTCCTAAAATTGTACCTAATCCTTTTCGATGGAGTTCTGGAATAATACCCAATCCTGCTATAATTCCTATCAGTTCTTCTTCACCGGTAAAATAAATAAGTGCAAATCCGCTATCCTCACCCTTGACCTCCGCAATTAAAAATATGATACTTGGATCTTTTAGCATTTCCAATATTGAATCTTCCTTTAACGGACGAAATGGCATAGGTGTTGAATGCCAAGCACGGTCGTGAAGTTCTATTAGGCAATCAATATCTTTTTCATTTGCTTCTCGTATTTTTGCTTGAACAATATTGTGCTCAATCCTCTGTTTAAGAGCTTCTACAAATTCAGGTGTAATGTTTTTAACTAGCAGTCTCATTTGGATAAAATTAGGATTTCTCCCCGTTAAACCTGTTATAGTCTTAGAAAAAATTTTCTTTATTCTACCCATCTTAAAACCAAGTTAAAGAATTTATATGAGATTATAAATTTTCAGAAGAGAACAAGAAATTTTTATATTTAGTCGTATAAATATACAAATTGAAAGCTAAAAATTAAAGGTATAATTTATGATTGAGAATCGAGTTCTGTTAACAACACCAACGTACCCTTATCCTACCCTTCCTGCCAATGATTCTTTAACAGATGCAACAGGGCAAAGATTTACGAAGGGAGACGATATCTTTACCCTCATTTCTCATACGCACTGCTACGCAAACCATATTTTAGCTCAGAATATCAACAAATCCGCTACCTTATTGGAATACCCTCGGTGGAATGATTTTAAGAGAGAAGTTGATAAAGGGTATAATATTATAGGTATTAGCGCTTTCCCTCCTCACTTGGACAATGTCATGAAAATGTGCGAATATATTAGAGACAAATCTCCTGACACAACAATTTTGTTGGGTTCATACGCAGCCCAAGCCTTTAAAGCCAAGTACGACGAAGAAACGCAGAAAAGATATGTCGATCATGTCGTGAAAGGTGAAGGGGTAGAGTTCTTACGAAAATTTTTAGGTGAAGACATTGAAAGACCAATTGAGCAGAGATTAATGCCAAAATGTGGTGGTGCTCCGTGGTTCATCAATAAATACCCAATTGGTAATGTAGGTTTTGTAGTGACTGGATTGGGGTGTCCCGGAGGGTGTGATTTTTGCTCTACGACTGAAATGTTTGGCTTTAAGCGCATTGAATTGCTCTCACCAAAAGAATTTGTATCACACATTTACTCATATCACCGGCATTTTTCCGATGTCCGGTTAATCTTTGCAATAGAAGAAGATCATTTCCGGCATCCAGAATATCTATTCGAAACAAAAAAGTACTGGGAATCAAGTCCGAAAGTAGTTGAAACCTTGGATTGGCTTGCTTTTGGTTCGGTAGACAATATTTATAATTTTGCTGAGAAATACGGGTGGGAAACTATTGCTGAAATCGGTGTGGGTGCAATTTTTATAGGAGTAGAATCAAAATTTGCGGGAGAACATGGATATACTAAACGACAAGAGGTAGACGCTCGTGAAGTCTTTGATAAGCTACACTCAATGGGGATCAGAACATTGGGTGCTTGGGTTTGTGGTTGGGATTTTCATGATCATTCAAATATCTACGAAGACCTTAACTACTTCGTCGCATGTTATCCGACTTTCCAGCAATTAACCCGACTTTCCCCTTTTCCAGGTACTGTATTATATGAGAAAATGATGGAACAAAATAGAGTAAGAGATGTTCCATGGGAGGATGTCCATTTTTGGAGTGGTGCTCAGGAAAATATTTCTTTAGAGACTCATGAAACACTTAATTTAACGGAGTATGGGTACGACTTACTCTATAAAACTTGGGGCCCATCTATCCTCCGTAAATTAGATGTTACTTTGAATGGATATGAGTTTTGTTTGAAATCCGATAATTCCATTATGCGAGACCACAAATCCTTATTTTTTAAGCATCAAGCTGCAATTTTGTGGACTGCAATAGAAGCTATGGATCGGTTTGCTCCAAATGGGGTAGTTAGGAGGAGAGTCCGAAAAACTGACGAAAAATACAGGCGATTGATCGGCGAACCAACTCCAATTATGAAGTACTTACAAAAAATAATCGAAAGTAGAGCCAAAAAGTTTAAAATAAAGAATCTATTAGACCCTTTTAATCGTTATCCTAAAGAAGAACCATTTAAAAAATACATTTACGACAAGGACAAATCTATGAAAGATCAAACTATTCCTTACAAAACCATTGAACCTACAAAGAAACCTTTTGCGATGAAATGGACTAAAGTACAATTCCTGGTTTTAGCCCAAATCTTAAAAATGATCCGAACATTCAAACGAAAAAAAAGCGATCGCAAAATTGACGACTATATCATCGAAACGGTAAAAAGAAGGAATTTTATAGCTTTTTAATAAAACTCATATATACAATTTTTTAAAAGTTTTTTATATGGCTCACATCACTCAAGGATCAGGAGACACACCATTATATGAGATACCAAAAGATTATTATCCCGAAGGATGTGGTTTTTGGTTAAAAATTTCGAAAGGAATTGATAAAGGAAAGAAACTTTTTTTTAGAGATAGTATTCATGGAGGACGCAAACCTGATGATGTAATATTATTCGTTCACGGGAATCCTGAATGCTCCTACAGTTATCGTAAAGTAATAAAACACTTAATAATTGCAGGAAAAAAGTCAATTAGAATCGTAAATCCAGATCATGTCGGCTTTGGATTATCTGATCAAGCCTCTCACGAAATGGTATGCATGGATCACGCTGAGAATTTATTGGATTTAATTACTGCTCTTGATCTTCAAAACATAACCATGATTATTCACGATTGGGGCGGTCCTATAGGGGTGGGAGCGCTGTTAAAAACACCTGAACGCTTAAAAAACCTAATCATACTAAATAGTACCGTATTTCCTCTTTCTAATCGCGGTTTAACATATAAAAATTACCCAATGTCGTGGTTAGGCTGGGCAAGAACGCCATATATTATTCAGGACCGCTTCTGGGGGGCGTTCGCGTCCTATGCTATGTTTGCTAAACCTACAAGCTCAATGAAATTACTCTCAGGTATGCTAAAATACATTTTGATGGCAGAATTAGGAAAATTACCAAAAGAAGAATTTACAGCTCGATCGGTAGTAAGACAGCAGTTTCTTTCTAAACCTAACGTTAAAAGCTCAAAACGCTTAGTTCTGCAATCAGCTGTTTGGGGTCAAGGGAATACTTATTCTGATCCAAAATTCGGTAAAAGAAGTACAAAAGCGTTCTATGATTTCTTACAAAAAAATATTAATTTATCATGGAGTGGGAAGTCTAATGGAATTGGTGTTCATGCCGTAGTTGGTAAATGGGATCCGTTAGGTAGCGAAAGTGTATTAAAACAATGGCTCCATCATCTCCCTCAGCTTAGAACTAATATAACTCTCTTTAGTGGAGTTGGTCATTTCATTGAAGAAATTAAATATGAAAAGATTGGAGAAGTAATTCTCAAAGCTATGACCAAATAGTTATAGAAAATCATACAAATTTTTGTTCGATTCAGATATATCTATAAATTAAATTTTTATATCGAGTATTACTTCATATAACTTACACTAACTATTTATTAAAAACAATGTGATTTAAAATGGGATGGACACCACCAAGTAAATTTACAGTTTTTTTAACCTTCATTTTGACGGCATTTGGAATATTTATCATACTTGACCAATCTGTTGCACTCTGGACGGGTACTCTATTACCTTCGATGTATGTAATACCAGGTCTTAGCTCTTTTCAATTTTGGTTGATTGTAGCAGCAATAGTAGTCTTTCTGGCTTGGTTTCTCTTTTTCCTTGGAGTTAAGTTTAAAGGTATGTAAATTCTAATCTCTTAACATATTTTTTCTTTATTTTATTCATGGCCATCAAATAATTATGAATTAACATCTATAGAAATAAGCCTATAGATTAACACATTTTTAAACAAAAAATTTAAAGAGGGGGAGGGAGGGAGAGGTCACTAAAAGTAAAAATAGTGATATAAAAAAAAAAGGAAGAAAAAATGAATTTCAATTATGTTTTTAATTCAATGTAGAGCCACATTCAGGACAATACTTTTCCGCTCCAGTAAGTTTGGCGCCACAGTTAGAGCAAAAATTTGTTCCCGAAGGCACTGGAGCCGGTGGAGAGGTTGGCTGCACTCTTGGTGCCGATGGAGTAGTTTTAGATGCTGCATACCCCGTTGTTTCTTCCAACTTTGCTAATTTGAAGTACCCGATGATTTGAAAAATCCATCCAATCAGAATTGTTATTATCAAAAACGATAGGATATTCATTAATGCAGCTGTTCTTAATTTATCACTTCCTTCTGAAGCCTCATTCGCAACATAAGATGGAAATAAAGTACGATGCTGGTTAAAAAAATCGGTTAAACTACGCCAAGCGTCCATTTCTAGTATACCTGCTATAAGGTTTATAACAAAACCTACAAACATGGGTATAAAACTCATAATCAACGCGGGAATACTTATGCTAAAACTAAAGTCAAACAAACTGGGAAATGTGTAAAACGATCCAACAATTGAAACGACAGAACCAATCATCCTAAAAATAACCGCTATTATGAATTTTGAGCGATAATTTTCTAAGGAAGGTTGATTTAATTTATTGTTTGCGTTCCGTATATCCCCAAGAGCCATAAGTCCAAAAATAAATCCGATAAAGCTTAAAAAACTACCTACGAAAGGGATAATAACCAAAATAGTCATTATGCCTACGATCTTCATCTTTTTTCCGAACTCAGAGAATTCATTATTAACATTAACATTTGACATTTGTAATACCTTTGATAACTTAATTTAATTAAGTGTATATTTACATCAATTAGTTTTAACTTTTTTGAATTATATTTATCTAAATAAGTATTTTAATATTAAAAAAAAAAAGTTCTTTATTTGATTTCTGAACCACATAGAGCACAGAATTTACCTAATCCAGATAATTTAACTCCACAGTTTGGGCAAAAATTGATACTTGTATCAAAATTGTTTACCGGTTGAGACTCAGGTAAGCTCTTTTGTAATACTGATGATTCTGGAGCGTCATATATCGGCAAATTGTCTAATTTTGCTAGCTTAAAATACCCGATGATTTGATATATAAATCCGATAATTCCCGGGATGATTAAAAACGCAAAGGCACTTAATATCGTACCTGTTTTTAGTTTACTGCAGCCCTCAATTGCCTCGTTAGATATATTAGTTGGAAACAACTTACTATTATTCTCAAAAAATATTTTCAGATTTTTCCACGATTTTATTTCAGCTGCCACACCTATAAGTATGAATAGTAAACCCGATACCATAAGCGTTATAGCTAAAGCGAGTGAGATATAGGAAGGGAACAAGGTTGGGATAAAGAAAAATAACACAAGGTTTACACCTCCGGTAATCAGTATGATCGTACCACATATTCTTGATATGAAACCCCTGATGTATTTTGACCGAAATTCATATAACGAAGAGTTATTCAAATGTAGATTAGCCCTTTTGATACATCCTAGAGCAATAAAGATAAAAATTAATGCTATAAGATTAGTTATACCTGTAGCTATAGTTAAAACTGTACAAATTGCCACAATCTGGATATTTTTCCCAAATTCTTGGAAGTCTTTTTTGACATCTATATTTGACATTTTAATTTTCGAATTTTAATTTTTAGATATTTAAGATCATCACTTCAAACACAATTAATATCATTAAAGGAGTCCATTAATTGAGTATATCAATAAGATTTTAAAGAAGCCCAGAAGAAACTTAATTATAAGAATTGAGATCAATAAATAAAAAAAAAAAAATAGGAAACATAAAAATAAAAAACAAAGTTGATTTAAAATGAGTATAAAAAGACATGAAGGTCATGAAAGAGAAATTCCAAACGCGCATATTTATCATGCTATATTGCCAGTAGGATTTTTCTTAATTTGGTTTTTAGATTCAAACATTTTTCGAATTTCAATATTTTTAAACGACTATGTACCATTTGTAATTCGGTTAATACTTTTTATCTTGGTTCTAGCTATAGCTCTAACTTTTATTTCACTATCTCATCGTGCGTTATTTAAATCACACCAACCACCTAATTCTTTGATTATAAAAGGAATACTTGGATATACGAGAAATCCAATGTATTTTGGAATATTATTAATTTATGTGGCATTTATCTTTTTATCGATATCGTTAATTAGCATTGGTTTTTTTATTCCAGTCTTTTTTGTTTATAACAGGATGGTAAACTTTGAAGAAAAGATACTTGAAAACATGTTCGGTGCACTATTTTTAGAATACAAAAAAAAAGTGGGAAAGTGGTTACCAAATCCATTTAAGTAATCACTAGTAAGACCCATTCTACCAATAAGGAACCAATTTTAAAAAAAGAGATAAAAATAAGATAAAATTAATATTAAGTCCATTAATTGAGTGAATCTAAAATTTTCATTCAAGTCCAATAGAAACTTAAATATAAGTATTAAGATGATATAATAACTAGTATATCCAGATTAGATCGTAAAAAATCTCGAAATTGTATTTGGTATGGTCATCATTAAAGCAAAACCTAACATTTTGGAAAGTTATAATTTCTTTGTCATTCCAAGTTGGGGACATTTGCTTGGTTATCCCACCTTAGGTCAATATTCTAACCACAATGTTTCGAAAATATCTCATGACCTTGTTATTTTTTTCAGTGGTGCTGATTGTTCTGTTCAAACAGAAAAGGGGACTCTCTATTATCTTTTCGGACTAGGTTATTATTACGCTAAATTTGAACTTCAAAGCGGAAGATATGTTACTGATAATCGACAATTAACTGGGTTGGTACTCACTGATTTCGTCTACGATTATCTTTCAACCTCAAAAAATGTAACTTTAGAAAACGATCGCGATGTCATCGTAAGCGAGAACCTCTTTAAATTACCCATAGATCTTTCTAATAAATCTGAAAACAAGCGTACGTTTATTCAAGGAACTCTTATGAGAAACCTTTTTATTCCCTATAAGGATATTATCTTAGAGTTTATGGAAACCTTGAGAAATCCACAATCCTTTCAATTAAATAGAACAGAGCCAATTCTTCTAAGTACAGAGTGGGATTCTTATAATCAAATCTTGGTTTCCTCTGAAATGGACTATGAAATGAAAACTAATTATTTAAACACTACTGCAGGATTGAATGGAATCACGCTTGACTCTAAAAAGCATTTAGAAAGATATTTTTCGCACCAGCAACTACAATATCTTGAAAAATTAGCATTAAAACTTAGAAAGGTTTATTCTACGATAGATTACGATCCAATGTATTTGTTTTCAATCTTAGTAAATGCTACGTTAAAGTTAAGATCAGAAATCAATTCTTCTTATGCTCTCAAAGTTGAGAGATCAAACAAAAAAATGCCAAAGGAATCAATTTTTCTCTCTGCTGAACCAAGAATGAATAAGTTTATCGACTGGCCGGAGAAGTATAGGAGAAAAACGAAGGATGAGCTGGAGAGATCGGTTATTCAAGTAAAAAGTAAATTGTACCAACCAAAAGAAGTTGATAAAGAAACTATAGATATTGGAGATTTTAGGAAGGAACAAAAGGAATTCAAGATTAGAACTATGAAACGCCCTACGGTATGGGCTAAGCCACTTCCAATCATTCCAACGCGTAATTCGCTAGATATTCTCCTAGTTATTAAAGATATCGTAAATCAAGATTATGACATTAGATCCATAGCAAGGGCACTCGAAATTGCTCGAGATTACATTAAAAGTATGATTTTGCATTCAAATGTTTTGTGGGAAATGAGTAGATATGTTAACTTTTACCAAAATGTAGAACCGAACAAAGGATTAAGCTCTAAAGAAAAATTAGAATTAACAGAACAAATCGAAAAATGGATTAATTTAATAAGCAAAATACAATCGACTTAAATAGGTGTATAATTATCGTTAATTATAAATCAATTGTAAAACATTTGCAAAAGCATTATTCTGACGCTACAGAAGTAGTTGTGATTAATAATAAGGCAAAAGTCCTTCACTCTACAAGCAATTGGAATGTATCGAAAGATGTTAAAGGAGTATTTGCTAGCTGGAGTAGCGGTAATGCCCAGTTTGTGAATATGGACGGCATAAGATATTCAGTTCTTCAAATGGAACCTGAAAGATTTATAGCTACTAACAGAAAGAAAAAGGGACACTTAGTTGGTTCGTCCATCCCTGGAACTGATATGTATCTTATAGCTCACATCAGACCAAAAGCAAAGGGTTGGATGCATATGGCATACCCTGCTATAGCAAGAGCAGCAGCAATGATGACAAAAGGATCAAAATCACAATTTATTGAGACTGAAATAGATGTTTCCGATAGCAACGATTTGGCTGAAGTAAGCAATAGATTAGGACAACCCTCAATTGACCCTAATCTTAAAGCGGAAGTGGAATTTTTTTTAGATTGGATTAAAAATCCTGAAGGTTTAGGTTCTTATCTCCTTCATTCATTACAAGAAAACGATCCTTATAGAATATCCAAACTCGCGGAGATTTACAATGAATTATATAGGATTTTTTACACTTAGGTTTTATTAACACTATCGCTTTAGATAGATTGAAATTATATCTCCATCCTCAATAACATGATCTAGGTTATCAAACTTTTGACCAGGGTGTTTAGCAGATTTTCCCCATACTAACGAGTAGCGATAATCACTTATAAATCGTTTGTGAATTTTACGACAGAGTTTCTCTAGAGTATCGCCCCGGTGGAGAATAATTGGCTCATCCATATCAGCATCCTGTCTTGGTGGCTTTAAAAACACTCGTATTAAATTCAGCTCCGTGAAGATATTGTGCTTAAGAGTAGTAATATTTTCTCTATTTTTGGCTGAGATCATTACCCAATGTTCGTGACCAATTGCTTCTGTAATCTTTTCAGGGGGAATTGGAGTTTCCATTAAATCAGATTTATTTATGACCACAAATTCTCTTGTATAAATTCGATTTCCAAATACGAAATCTATTAACTCATCTGGCGTAATATCTGGCTCAGAGAAATATACCCCCGCGTTCCGGACTTTTAATTCATTCATTAGAGCCTTAACCTCATCTGCGTCCATGAGTTGGTGACCTTTGTAAGTAAAATGAATTCCTCCACGAGTACGCTCTTTAATAACAATCCTAGGTGGGCTCGTATTTAACCTTATTCCCGCATTATTCAGCTCCGTTCTAATAGCTTTCAAATCAGAAAGATTGATCGTCCCATCAGATCGAAAACAAATTATAATTAACACTAATTCTGCTGAGCGTACTGCTGCTAATACTTCCTTTCCACGCCCTTTACCCGCAGCAGCGCCCAAAATTATACCCGGTAAATCAATAAGCTGAATTTTCGCATCTTCAATATTCATCATACCAGGTATGGCTGTAACAGTAGTAAAATCATATGCTGCAACTTTAGAATGAGTGTTACCTTCAGTGAGCAAATTTAATAAAGAAGATTTCCCAACTGAAGGAAATCCAATGAAAGCCACTTGTGCATCACCAGTTCTTTTAATACCGAAGCCGCCACCGCCGCCTTTTTTAGAGCTTGAAATCCGAATCAAATCCTCGCGGAGTTTGGCGAGTTGCGCTTTAGTATAATTTATACTTTTTTGTGTAGCCTTATTTACCTTGGTGTTCGCTAATCTTTCTTCTAATTCTTTTATTCGATCTTCGACTTTTTCGGACATCTTATACAGTTAAAAAAAAGAATGCAAATACAAAAAATTTTTCGAAAATGTTTGCTTAAAAAGTTGAATATTAAAAAGAGATAAAAGTAAAAATAAAGTTGTTAAAAGCTTTAATCGGAGTGAGCAGAGATGATTAAATCTGCGAAAAGTTTCATATCGTTAAGTAACACGTTCAATTTATCTTGAGAATCTCTATCTAATTCTTGTGATTTCATAACAAATACAGAAATGATATACTTAAAGATGTGGAGCTCAATCCCCTTTCCATCTTCACTCTGTCCCATGAAGCGACACGAATCGGACATAAAAATATTCTCTCTCACCGTATTTGCTGCGTCAATGAAATCCCTCAAATCTCCTCTTAGCGTCAAACCACTGCTAACACCTTGAACGTTATGAACTAGCACATTTCCAGAAACATCAGAAATTATTATCTTAGCTTTTATTTCTTCGAGTTGACTCTCTGCTTTCTCAACAGAAGCCTTTAAGTCTTTGTAAGAAGAAATTAACATATCCCGAAAAACTTTAGCTAATTCATCTTGTTGATAAATACTCGTCAATTTTAAATCGAAATCGTAATCTTTAAACATGTCTGAAAAGATTTCTTTGGCATTCTTAACATTCGTATCTAAAAGTTCCTTTGGATAGTCTTCAGTATCGTATTTGTGTAAGAATAATAAGACTCTTGGTTTCTCGTTATTTTTCCTATGAATATCCAATAAACCCTCAAAGTATTCTTTTCCTTGATCGAAAGAGTCTGGATCGTGTAAATCAACAATGCAAATTAAAATATCAGTGCCTTTAAAAATTTCTGGCTTTTCCATATATTCTTTTCTGTATTGTTCTTGTCCGCCGAAGTCAAAAATTCCAACCTGAAGCCCTAAAAAGGGGTGTCTTCTCGTCTCATAGAGGATTGTGGGACTTAACTTTTTGGTGTCTTCTGGTCTTTTTTCTGCAAAAGCGACAGAATACAAACTTGTTTTACCACATCCTCCAAGTCCTACAAGAGATATTTTAATAGTAAACTTCACCTTATTTTGTTAAATTTTTTTATATTTATCCATCTAATTAAGTTCTTTATAACATTAAAACTTATTTTTCTTCTTTTGGGGCTAATTTAAACGTTCTTGAGAATACTTTGCCATACTTTTCAGTCGATGCTTCTACTAACACATTAGGGTAGACAATTTCATTATCCACAGTTTCTAAGGGATAACCTATATCTATAGACTCATACGGAAACAACTCTCTTATTGCTGTTATCCAAGGTTTCTTCTCAAATAGTTCTTCGACAATAACAATCCTGATCTTAAGATCTTCCAGTAGATATCCAACAGAATTGGTTAATGTTATTTTTAAGAGTTTTTCTTCTTCATCAATATCCTTTGAAACACTTAAAAATTTTCTAGATCCTAGAGGTTTTGCAATTGCTTGTTCTTCCTCTGGTTTCGATTCAATTTTGGGCTCTTCGATTACACTGGGTTCTCTAACAATAAAGACTTTCCTTTTTTGAATGTTGTATTGAGATACTTTTTTAAGTTTCGCTAAAAACAAAACAGCGTTTAAATTTATTGCGTTATATGGTTCAATCTCAAGATATCCCTTTTTGGCAGCGTCTTCTATAATTTCTGCCCCAATTCCCGTCCTTGCAAAAGCAGTATTTTTCTTAGCGCCGCTTCCTACTGAACCAATAGAGATGTCTGCGTTCTCGGCAGTTAAATCCGTACAAAAATTACAACTGGACGATTTGAATTTGTCTAATTGTTTGATCGTATATGATTTTACCGGTTCTCCATCGTGATCGTAATATATATGAAACTTTCCCTTATTGATGTCCATTTTTACTACTTTTGATAAATCTATCCCGTCTTTTTCAAAAAATGGATAAAGTGCTTCAGGAGCAAACGAGTCCATACAGAACAAACCAATTTTGAGGATGTGAGCTCGCATGAAATATTTCAACATACCTGATGGAGAACTCGTCATTTTATCAACGGCATCGATATTGCAAGGAGTCCCAACAAATGCTATCGATCGATAATCTTGTCGTATTGCATCCATTAGAGCTTCTACTGTTTGAGAATGGCAATAAATAGAACCGGATGCTTTAATTGCGTCGTCTTTATTAGTTATAATTTGTGCGACGGGATGCCAAGGATTATCAGGATCCTTCATTGAAACAATTGCGGCATCGATAAGATGTTCGTCGAATAGATAACTTAGCAATGAAGTTACCGTCCCTCCATCTTGGGCTCCAATAACTTCTGGAATATTGGTATTTGATACATATCCGGTTTTAAATTCGCCCATCAGTTGAATAGGGTCAGTAATAGTTCGGGGACACTGATTATAACAAATTCCACAACCAGTGCATTTTCCAATTAATTTAGGTTGTCCCGCTAAATGATCCCATTCGAGCACTGGACATACTGCAGCACAAGTTCCACATTCAGTACAGATACCCGCCCGAATAATCTCCTTCATTAACATTCCATAGGAATCCTTTTTCCCCTCAAGTTTCTTTTGAATGTAATCAAAAGAATAGTCATATTGAGTGGATTCCGGCTCTGGTTCAGTTGGATTTTCAGTCATAGTTAGTAAATCATTAAAAAGTTTATATTAGCCTAATTTGATAATTTGAAAACTATGTAAGGATATGGATTACATTTATTAAAATTTACTTAAAAAGTAACAAGCAATAGGTTCTCGACTTTTTAGTCAACGTTATTGAGACCTAACCTTTCTTCTATCTTATCTTCGATCTTCTTAATTGCATTGCTAGCGTGTATCCTTATAATTCTAGGGAAATCGTTTACTCTTGAAAGCAAGGCACCTAAAGCAGATTCCTCCCCATAAATCTCCAGAAATTTTATTAAACTTACCTTAACTTTTGTATTTTCGGTCTCACTCTGTTTTAAATAATCTATTAAGGTTGCTATATACTTATTTAACATGCGTTCTAAATACTCATCTTTACCTCTAACTCGATACCAATTTCTTTGAAAGATGTTGTAAATAGCGTCTACCGCAACTTTTTTTATAAGCCAGTAGGACTCAGAATCCTCTAATATTTCAATTAGATTACGAATCGGTTCTACGGTTCCTATTTTTCCTAAAGCAATAATCGCATTCTTTTTTACATCTAAGGTTCTAATCTTTAGCAAATTGATTAAAGGTTTGGTAGACTCCTCACTTCCAATTTCACCCAAAATAAACGCAACACTTTCTTTCAGAGTGTCGCTATCCGAATTTAAATGTGAGAATAAAATGCTAAAGTCAGCGTCTTTATTAGCAGAATAAATCTTTTTAACTGCATCCATGATATAAAATTTCATATCAATATCGGTGTATTCGAAACTTATATCTTCTACGTTTAATACTTCGAGTAGTTCAGGGACGGCTGAAAGATCACCAATTTCTCCTAATGCTTCGATCGTAGCTACGCTTACCTCACTATAAATGTTATCTAGACCTGTAATTAGAGTGTCTACGGCGTCCCTTAACTTCAATTTCCCGATAAGTATGATAGCATTTTTCCTAACGATAAAATCGTCGCTCAGTAATAATTTGATTACATCCTTGTTAATTTCAGGGCTCAACAATATTAAAATTGAAACTGCAGAATTTAGTAGCTCAGTATCCTCTTCTCTTAAAGTTCTCGTAATTTCCTCTAAAAGTACAGCTTTATCTTTATATAGTTTAGAGATTAGTTCTGGATACTTAACTTTTATATAATTCATGTCCTGAAATGCTATATTAATGCTAGACAGCTCGTATCCAATTAGTTTAATAATTTCAGTTTTGTGTTCATTCGAAATGTCTACATTTTTTAGATATGCTAATAAAAATTTTATTAGAATTTCCGGCTCAATTCCAACGAGGTGATTTCTTACAAATTCTCTGACAGTATTATAACTAGAGTCTAATTCCTTGATAAATACATTTATCTGGGGCACTTCGAACTTGATTTTCATTATAGCTTTTAAAGTAGCTAATCGTAGTTCCACATTATCAAGTTTTTGTTCCAGCAACCACTTTAGTGGCTTCAATGCTTTATCGTTTTTTAGTTTTCCTAAAGCTTTTGCAGCTTCACATTTAAGATCAATCTTGTCCTCAGATATTAGAACGTTTTCTATAGTCGTGAAGCATTCATTCTTTAATCGGGGAATATAATTACCAATACCGCCCAGAAATTTAACTGCTTCCTTCCTTCTGTTGTTATCCTTTTCAGTTTCAATAATATCTGTTAGCATTTCAACTGAATTTTCTAATCCAAATTCTTCCCTTTTATCGTATATATCTTGAGGCGAAAGTTTTGGATCTGACATGAGTATCTAAAAAGCCCTTTTTGAACGCTAATTAAATTATTTTAATTATTTTAATTATTAGGTTATACGCTTATAAAAATATTTTCAAAATAATATATGTTTTAAATTAAAATTGCTCAAATCTTTGACATTTTCCAACATTTATTTTACATAAATGATCCAAAAAAATATTCCATAGCTAAATTTTTGGCAGTTTTTAAAAGTCTATTTACAGCTGATTCTGATATTCCAAAATGAGTACCTATTCGAAGCGCACTTATCTTTTTTGGTGTTTTAAAAAATCCTTCTTTAGCCGCATATGCAGCGACTTCTTGCTGTCTCTTCGTAAAATTGGGAAATGGAATTGCCGACCTCCATATTGTTTGATCGACTTCATCTATTTTATCCAAATCAGTCATTCCTACGATTTCATACTTCTCAGTAAATGAATTAATAACATCGAATAATTTATTGACATATTCGTTTTGAGAGATAATATTGATTAAGAGAACCTCTTGAGAAACGTGAATAGGAAAAAGAAACGCCCATGGACCTGAGTCGACAATCGGAAAGAATCCAGAGGTTTTATTCTGATTCATAATGCAAATAATTTCATTCCGAGTCTGATTTAATAACTGGAAAGATTGAGGCTTAAATTCTTTTTTAATGTATTTCTCCAGCTCTTTAATAATATTTGGTTTAAACCTTATCCTCTGAAGAGCAAAAAAGTGATTTTGGTCGTATTGGAACGCGTTTAAAATTTCTATAAATTCAAGATGTTGAAACAAATCCGCAAACCCTACATGTTTTAGAAAATTGCCCGGTATTTGTAATCGTATAATTTTCATTAGAATTTAGCTGAATTAATAATTTTTATATATACTTTGTAAAATAAGCATTATCTATTATATGTTGCGATCGCAACCATTCGACTATTTAGTAAGGATTGATTCTATTATATTAGGGTCTAATAACAGTATTGTGAATTAAATGAGGAAAAAAATATGAAAATATTATTAACAGGTGCTTTTGGGAATGTAGGATTAAGCACCTTAAATGAATTACTAAATAAAAATTATGAAGTCAGAGTTTTTGAAGTATACAATAGAAAAAACAGAAAAATTGCTAAACAATTCAAAAATAAAATAGAGATTATTTGGGGTGACCTTAGAAATAAGGAAGATGTGACTACTGCTGTCCAGAATCAAGACATAGTAATCCATCTGGCTGCGATTATTCCACCATTGGCAGATACGAATCCTAGCTTGGCTGAATCTGTAAATGTTGGAGGAACCAAAAACATACTTGAAGCTATTAAAAAACAGGTGCAGAAATCTAAATTAATCTTTACATCATCTGTGGCTGTTTACGGAGATCGACGATACAATCCAATGATAGAAGTTAGTGATCCAGTTGCTCCCAGTAAAGGAGATTATTATGCTATAACTAAAATCTCTGCTGAAAAGTTGATTAGAGAATCAGGTGTAGATTTCGCAATATTTAGATTAACCTATATAACATCTATCGATAAACTTAATATGGATCCTCTAATGTTTCACATGCCATTAGATACTTCTATCGAAATCTGTGATACTAAAGATGTTGGGCTAGCTTTAGTCAATTCGATCGGATGTGATGAAGTATGGGGCGAAATATTCAATTTAGCCGGTGGTAAACAATGTAGAATAACCTATCGAGACTATCTTAACGATATGATGGATATTTTTGGGTTAGGTAGAAATTTTCTTCCTGAAGAAGGATTCGCTGAAAAGGACTTCCACTGTGGCTATATGAATACCACCAAATCTCAAAACCTCCTAAATTACCAACAACATACGCTTGAAGATTATTATGGCGAGGTAAAAAGGAAAATTGGTCCTAAAAAATATTTTATGCCCGCTATTAAATGGATGATACGATTGAATCTTTTAAAAAGATCGGATCACTATCGGAGATATAAGTTTTTTAGAAAAAAGGCTGGAGCGTTTACAGTATCAGAAAATAAACTGATAAGAAAAATCCTAGCAGCGAATTTTAATAAAATAGACCTATTAGAAAGAAAAATTGAAAAGTTAGAAGATTTGACAAAAGATTTAGTCGAGCGAAAGTTTGAAATACAATCTATGAAGCAAATTCAACAAGTTTAGAAAAGCATCTTAGATTAGAATTTAGTGCCTTTCTTATGTAGGAGCGGTATTTTTTTATAGATCGAAGAGTAAATTATTTCAAATTATAGCACTAATTTGATTTTTAGCTTTTACTTATATCGTTAAATAGAAGAAAATATAATATATAACATAAAAACTTAAATAAATAAGAATTTAAATAAAAAATCATTAAAAAAAAGTAAGTTTTTTGATATAATTTCGTTTAGAGTGTCGGAAAATGATAAAGGACGAAATTGAATTTAGTACAGAAAGAATAGACATAATTGTAAAAATTGAGGTGGAGTAAGAAAGAAAATGGAAAAATCTGAAAATCATCGGATTGGATACTATGCTTGCCAGTGAGGAATTAACATTAAGAGAAAAGTAGATTGCGATAAACTAGTAGATTATGCAAAAGGCTTAGACGATGTTGTGATATCTAAAACTCATGCTTTTCTGTGAACAGAGGGTGGACAACAAGAAATAATTAACGATATTAACGAAAAAAACCTTGATTGTATAGTGGCGTCTGCTTGAACACCTAGGACTCACGAACCAATTTATAGGGCCTCTATTTCTAAAACGGGCTTAAATCCTTACCATTTTCAAATGGTAAATGTAAGAGAGCATTGTTCTTGGTGTACAGAAGATAGTGAAGATGCACTAAATAAAGCTAAAATCCTCGTTACTAGCGGAGTAAATAGAGCAAAAACTTTAGAAGCTGTTCCAGTCAGAACGGTCCCCGTTGAAAAAGCCACAATGATAGTAGGTGGGGGGATTGCTGGAATGAACGCTGCATTGGACCTCGCAAACGAAGGGATCAAAGTGTATTTAGTCGAGAGTAAAACTACTATAGGAGGTAGAATGGCCCAATTAGATAGAACATTTCCTACCGACGATTGTTCGATATGAATCTGCGGTCCCGTTATGCTCGAAGTTAATCGGAACGAAAATATAGAAATTCTAAGTTATAGCGACGTGAAAAAAGTGGATGGATTCGTAGGAAATTACGATGTGAAAGTTGAAAAGAAGCCTAGATATGTAAACAACGATTGTAATGGATGTGGAGCGTGTACGGAAGTTTGTCCGATAATCACTTCCAATTACTTTGACGAACACTTAGGACCAAGAAGAGCTATAGACATCGCATTTGGACAAGCCGTCCCCTTCTTGTACGATATTAATCGTGATGTGTGCGTTGAATGCTTTAGTTGCGTTGAAGCTTGCGAGTTAGACGCTATAGACTTCAGTCAGGTACCAGAAGAAGTTACTTTCAAAGTAGGCACAATCATTGTAGCGACGGGGTGGAACATTTACGAGCCGTTCGGAGAGTATGGATACGGAGAATTTGAAAATGTTATAACTCAATGCCAGCTCGAACGAATTCTAGCTCCAAATGGGCCTCTAGAAGGTCATACCCATAGAATATCGGATACAAAAGAACCTGAAGAAATAGTGTTTATTCAATGTGTGGGGAGTCGGGACACTGAGAGACCTTATTGTAGCGGCGTTTGCTGCATGTTAGCCTTAAAAAATGGAAAATTGCTGAAAGAAGAATTCCCTAACGCAAATATTACTATTTGTTACATAGATATGAGGACTAACGAAAAGGGTTTCGAAGAATATTATCAAAGAGCTAAAGAATCTGACATTAGGATGATTCGAGGAAAAGTAGGCGAATTTTCTGAAGATCCAGACACAAAGAATGTTAATATCCGAGTTTACTCTTCGTTAACTGACGAAATCATAAAAATCAGCGCAGATTTAGTAGTATTATCAACAGCTGCATTACCTTCAAAAGGTACGGAGCAAATTTCTAGGATATTAAATTTAGACTCTGATCGAAATGGATTTTTAACAGAGTCTCACTTTGGATTAATGCCGCAAGAAACTAAAACTAAAGGAATTTTCATTGCGGGGTTCGCCCAAGGTCCAAAAGACATAGCCTACTCTGTTTCTCAAGCTAGAGCTGCCGCAAGTAAGGTAGCCGAATTAACAGCTCCTGGAGAAATAGACATTGAACTAATTATTGCAGAAGTTACTAATGATCTTTGCATTAGCTGTGGAAGATGTGAAAAGGTATGCCCTAAAAATGCAATAACGGTTACAGGTGAAGAAGCGGCGGTTATAGACGAAATTAATTGCGATGGCTGCGGAATCTGCGCTAGTTGTTGCCCGACTAACGCGATAGATATTAGATATTTTAGAGATTATCAGTTATTTACTGAAATTGATGGAATGTTGGAAGGAGGTTAAAAAAATGGAGAACGAATTTAAAATTCTAATGTTTGCTTGTTTGAAATGAGGGTATTCTGCGGCGGATTTAGCTGGAGTTTCTCGAATGAAATATACCGCATCAATCAAAATTATAAAAGTAAAGTGTACCGGAAGAATCGATGTAAAGCATATTCTATATGGGATAAAAGCTGGAGCTGACGGAGTTATGGTTGTTGGTTGACGCCCAAATGAATGCGAGTTCAAACAAGGTAATTTTACCGCTCAAAGGCATGTTGATTTAGCTAATAGGATACTTGACTTAAGAGGTTACGGAAATCAAAGAATCAATATGTATTGGTTAAGCGGAGCAGAAGCAGATAAACTAGTTAAAAGCGTAGAGGATGCATACGAAAAAATAAAGAGGTCTGGATCCAATCCGATAAAGTATGCGGATGTAATAACTCCTCCCGTAGAATGATTCCTGCAAGAAAATTGTAGTTGTAGGATGACTTGCCTCGCAAGGGAAAGGGAGTGTAATAAAATTTTTGTTAATTAATGTAATTTTTATAAAAAATAGGTAAGAGAATGAAGTATGGTTCAAACTGTAAAAAACAAATCATTTAAAGAATTTTCTCCTGCAGATTTAATGGAAGCTACATATATAGCTTCAGGAAACTTTCAAGTTAGAGCCTTTTTTGAAGCCAAAGACGAAATATTGAAAGCTGGTAAATTTTCTGAAACCGATTTTTACCAAATCCTTGATGCAATGATAGACGCTGAAACAGAGCGGAAATTAGTCCTTGAAAAACTAAAAGGCAAGAAACCGTTATTTTTAGGAGAGCTCGCTAAAGAAATTAAAGAATTTCCGGCTGAAAATGTTATCAGAGAT
>JAEOTS010000112.1 GCA_016839745.1 Promethearchaeota archaeon | reverse complement strand
ATTATCTTTTATATTAAAGCATTATATTATCTAAAAAAAAATTTATCTTTTTAATCTTAAGTAAAAAAAGAAAACTGATGATTTTATTATATGGCAAAAAAATCTTGTGAAAAACATAAAAAATTTAACTATTATTGTGAAGATTGTCAAAGAATAAATCTAGAGAATGAACCTCGATTCAGATATAGCCTTTTAAAAAAAGGAGGTTTTAAAAAAAAATATCTCTTAATCGTTGTTATAATTGTTGCTATCGTCATAGCTTTAGCGATTTTTTGGTTGTGGCCAGCGTGGTTCGGCAATATAAATCTCCAATCTCAACTGTATGCTAATAAGGCCGGTGGGTTAGACTACTTTGATTTTTACTTCTTAAATTTTTGGTCCACTAATTTCTTATTTAACAAAACTGCGTTGATTGGAGCCTTTATTGGAAGTTTCCTAATGAGTATCCCACCTGAGAGGAATTTGTTAACTATTATTGGAACAAAATTAAGATTTGGTAAACCATCCTATTTGAAATCATTGATATTTTGGTGGACTTTTGGTTTTATAATATTCTATTTCGCAGGATTGCTCCTTAACGTAAATAACGGCGGCTTTGCTTGGACACTCTATTTAATTGAAAACGGAGAAATTCAATTATCCCCAAATCTAATCTTTGATGCGTTCAATGTAATTTTCAACGCAAATAACACAGATTTCGTTACTATTTATATTTATTCAAATCTAATTGTCCCAATTGTAAGTTTTGTAATTGGTGTTATAATTTTGCGATTAATCCTTAATATAGTAAAGAATATCTATTTAAAACGAAACGATTATATGGTGATAGGAAATGTTTTAGTAATTATTGGTTTACTTTGTGGATTTTTCTTTGTCTTTATTCCAACCCTTTCTTTAGATGGAATAAATGTCATTCAAATTTTAGCACTAATCTTCGGATTTTTCTCTTTTACATCATTAGGAATTCTCATTTATGTGTATGGAAAAGCTCAATACAAGAAAGATGTGAAAAATTATATTTTTTCAAGGAGTAGGCAAAAAAAGTTGATTTATATTACTGTAATTGTGGTAGTTTTTGTAGTATCACCATTAATAATAAGTATTGGACCACTTTTGAACCTAAATAATACCGCAGTGTGGACAGAGCAACAATGGAACAAAAAATATAAAAGAGAAATTGAATGGACTAGGGCATGTGCTGGTTTAGACATGTTTGAAGAACGACCAATTGTAAACTTTACGGACTCATTGCGCACAACTACAGATGCTCAAATGGTCTCTCAAGTTAGACAATTTGATCAGAACTTCGCAGTTCAATATTTAGCCGCTTCAATAGGTTCTACTTTTGAAGGTTTAGCCGATTCGGATATAATATATATAAACAATAAAGAATACTGGGTTGCTCCTAAAACAGTTAGATTTTCAGAAATAGCTGGAGATGCTGTTCAAACTAATACAGAACTATATGATCACGTAGAAGGATTTTTAGCAATGGACACTTTCACAGGTGATCTAGTAAATGTGACAGAAAAATTTAATATATCTGAAAATTATCCGATCTTTTTTGGAGAAAGCGAAAGTGAAAGATATCTTGAAACGACGCTGGGCTATTATGAAGAAGGTTCTTTAGGTGCATATGATTCTGACATACTACTTAATACAGAATGGTCAAATCAAATTCCTAATAACGAATTTCAATATGAGGGAGATCCAGATGGAACTCTTTATGGTTTAGAAGGTTTTTGGAAGACCTTGAATATTGGATTGTTTGCATACGCATTTCAAACTGAACATCAATACCTTATCCATAGAAATGTAAGATCTAGAACGGAGAATATACTTCTTCCTCAATTAAGAATTGATAACGATCCTTATTTGGTATTTAATATTGGTCAAGGTAAAATGTATTACGCTGTTTCGGTTTACACTTACATTAATGTTGGCGCTTATGCTCAATTTCCAATATTGAGATTCTTAGGCGTTAGCCTCGTGGATGTGTTAAGTGGAGAGATGACTTTTTATAAAAATCCAACTTTAGATAGTTCTAACGATCCAACTTATGATCTCTGGAAAATTTATTTAGACAAATATGATTGGCAGAGTGGTCCCGAATGGGATTGGTTGAAAGCACAATTACGATATCCTGAAGATTTGTTTGAATTACAACTCGAAGCAAATTACATATATCACGTGCAAAATTCAGTTTCTTGGAGGCGAGCTGATGATTTCCACGAAAGACCAGAAGACGGCGATTTATTCTACATAGAATCTGATTTAGGGGACGGAATTGAATACGTTGGTTTAGATTTAGTAGAATACAAGGGATTAACAGCAACTTTACTAGCAGGAATGTACGTTGTTAGACATGGCGAGCATTTTGGTGAAGCGATTTTCTATTACACTAGAGATTCTGGTGAAAGTCTAATAGGTCCAACAACTGCAAGAGAAACTTATAGATCCGAAGCAACTCAAGAAATTATATTAATTTCGGGTGCTCGAAATGGAAATACGCTATTATATCCAATTGGGGGGTCAATTTATTACTATATTCCAACCTACAGTACAGCAGGTAGTCTTCAACAATTAAAACTAGCAGGATTCGTAGAAGCTTTTAACAGAGAAGTAGGTTATGGCGAAAGTGCGCAAGAGGCTTACACTAATTTGAATTTGACGGGTGCTGTAACTCCTTCGAATATATCTTTATCGTATAATTTCGACATGGAATCCTCAATGACTTACCCGAGTGATCCAGCAAACTTTATAATAAACCTACAGAATTTAGATACTAATTTTTCCGATACGGTTGGTTTGCAAGTTAAAGTCAACCTATCGATTTACGCCACTACTGAGCTCACTAATAATCTTAATTTAAGTTACAACTTAATTTTACCACCAGATTTGTATCCAGAAAATTCTACTTATATAGATGTTCCTAACACGGTTACAAACTTCACAGTAGTCGATACTACTCTATATTTTGGTGAAGGATTAGTATTAAATGGATTCGTGAATACAACAATAGGAGGCATAATCATCTTCTATCAATGGACCTTAATTGTAAATGGTGCGATTTTCTACACTTCTCCAGAAAACCTAATATCTGTATATAATAACTAATTTTTTTTTTTTATATTTATTATAAATTTAAGAAATATCGATTTATAAAAAAAGATTTTATATAAAGTAATGCCAGTTTTATGAAGGAGAAATCAAAAATTTCGAAATAGAATCATCTAATAAAAAGTTTTAATTTAAGTTGTAGGTTCTTCCTTTATTAGGTTCAAGAATTTCTCTACTTCGTCCTTCGAGGACATGTGAAATTTTTTATCTTCGGATTTGATATAAGCAAAACGAGTATTTTCTTTAGTGGGTTCTTCATTAATAGATTCCTTAAGAGCATTTAAGGTCAATTTGACAGTCTCATCGAAAGTCAAACCTTCTTTGTAATTTTCTTTCAAGTAATCTCTTGCCGTTGCTTCTCCACTCCCTAACGCATATGCTTTAAAAGCTCTATAAATTCCGCTTGGAGATGTAGTATAAATTTGAGTTCCTGCAGGATCAATGGCAATAAAGAACAGAGCACACCCGAATGGTCTAATTCCTCCGAACTGGGTATATTGCTGTTTTATATCGGCCAAGGATTTTACCAACATGTTTAATCTAACAGGTTCATCGTACGTTAAACGAAAGGATTGTGCTTGAACGCGAGCGTAATTAATTAAAGTTCTTGAATCAGCGTGTAATCCTGAGATAGCAACTCCAATATGTTCATCAACTTGAAATAACTTGTCAATTGAGTCAGCGTCAATTAAATTTGAAGGAATTTTAATTTCAGCTGCTAAACAAACGCAATCTTTTGTTTTTACTGCTACTGCTAAAGTACCTCGCCTTACAGCTTCTAAAGCGTATTCTACTTGGAATAATCTTCCTTCGGGACTAAAAACAGTTAATGCCCGGTCGTACTTAACTTGTCCGCCACCAAACATAATTATAACTTAAAATTATTTGATATTTGTTATTTTAAAATTAAATAACAAATTTGAATTTAATGTTTATATGTTAAAAATTAAATTTTACCAGAAGTCTTAAGGATTTCTAATGTTAACACCTTAAACACATCTTCTACTGAATCGCCTTCTTTAGCACTGGTTTCAAAATATTTCATTGCATGCATTTCTCCTTTTAGGGCTTCTCCATCCTGTTCTGCTACCTCTCTTTGACCTACGCGAGCGAGATCTAGTTTATTACCTATCAATAGGCTTGGTTTTTGACCAATTACTTTTTCAACTTCGTCTCGCCACTCAAGCATATCCGCAAAGGAGGAACGGCGAGTAAGGTCATACACATAGATGATACCAGTTGCTCCTCGATAGAATGGTGGTCTAACAAACGAGAAATGCTTCTGTCCCGCTAGGTCCCATAATTGTAGTTTTACTTGTAGTTGTGGGTGATCAGCTAGTTCAACTGTCTTTGTACTAAAGTTTGATCCTATTGTCATTAAGTAACTTTCTTTAAAAGAATTTTCACAGTATCTGAGGACCATGGAAGTCTTGCCCACACCACCGTTTCCGACAACGCAAATTTTATAGATGTAGGATTTTTGGTACTTTGTATAAACTGAAGACATAGCGTTTCAATAATTAAGATAGTTATAATAATATATTATATTCAATAAATAAAAACAATCATATTTATTATTTGTTCCAATTTAAGAAAAAAATTCAACAATTTCAAAAGAGTTAATTAATATCATTATTTTTTCTATCATCATCATTAAGTTCACAAAATAAATCGAGAATTTTGTAATATGACCGACTTGAATATAAAAATACAAGAATTTGCTCAACTTATTCTTGATGCTAAAAACATCGTAGCCTTAACAGGAGCAGGGATGGGTACAGAGAGTGGAATTGCGGACTTCAGAAGTCCAGGCACTGGTTTATGGGAAAAAGTGAATCCAAATGAGTTTGCCAGCATTCATTCCTATGTGTCTGATACAAAAAAGAATTTGGATTTTATGTTAGAAATGGGTATGAATATATTCAAAGCTAAACCTAATAATGGGCATAAATCATTGACAAAACTTCAAAAACTTGGCAAATTAACCGGTATTCTTACTCAAAATATTGATGGACTACATCAAAAGGCACATAGCAAAAATGTGGTAGAGTTGCATGGAACTGCTTATGAAGCAATTTGTATGAGGTGTGATAAAGTATATCCTATTACCATCATGATAGATCAAGTAATGAGTGGTAAAAATAGTCCCTCATGTGAAGTCTGTAATGGCTTATTGAAACCAAACGCAATTTTTTTTGGAGAACCATTGCGATCAGAAACTTTAAACCAAGCAGATAAAATGATTGAATCCTGTGATTTATTAATTGTACTTGGATCCTCTTTACTAGTATACCCTGTAGCATTTTACCCTAGAAAAGCACTATCAAGGGGTGCCAAATTAGGAATAATCAATATTCAAGATACTGATATGGACTATAAAGCCGAAGTTGTAATCCACGATAAGATAGGCGATGTCTTCCCTCTTATTGTTGACATTGTTAAAAACGAGATAAAACAAGCTTAATAATTTCTAATTACTATATTGATTTTAACAGTAGTCAAATCTACGAGAAATAAAAATTAAAAAAAATAATTATTTGGATTATAGAAAACATCAAATATTTGTTGGAATTTTATTTTCTTAAAACTTTCTTATCGACCTTACCGACAGTAGTCAATGGAAGTTCTTCAGTAATTTCTATCATCTTGGGAACTTCATAAGGTGAGCAATTTTCTTTCGCAAACGCAGTGATATCAGCTTTTAAAGTTTCTTCGTTTCCGTCATAACTATAGTCCGGATCTAATTGTATAAATGCTTTAACGATCTCTGAACCGGGTCTCTCAGGATTATCTACACCTATAATAGCAACCGTTCCGATAGCAGGATGATTAGTTAAGGTGTCTTCTAATTTTGCCGAAAACACTTTAAAACCACCAACGATTATCATATCTTTTGTCCTATCTACGATTTTTACGTAGCCGTCTTCGTCCATTACTCCAACATCGCCAGTGTGCATAAATCCATCCTTATCAATTGCTTTTTTAGTCTCCTCTGGTTTATTGTAGTATCCTCTCATCACTTGCGGACCCTTAACACATATTTCACCAGGTTCTCCTAATGGTACTTCTTTTCCTGTATTAGGATCAACGAGCTTAAATTCTTCGTTAGTCAGAGGGAGTCCTATACTTCCAAGTTTTTTAACACCTATAGATGGATTACATGCGGTAAGTGGAGAAGTTTCTGTCATTCCATATCCTTCTATTAGTTTACCCTTACCAATTATCGCCTCAAATTCTTTTTGAGATTCCTTCGGGAAGGGTGCAGCAGCAGAAACACAGAAATCTAATTTTGAATGATCCAAGTCTTTAAATTTTGGATTTTTCATTAAAATTTGATATAACGAAGGTACGTTAGCCAAAACGGATGGGGTGTATTTTGCCATTTCTTTTATAATGTGATCTGAATCACGCGGGTTGGGTATTAAAATTTGACTCCAGCCCAGAAAAATAACATTTAAGGTCGTAAATGTTCCTGCAATGTGGAAGAACGGAAATCCGGATAGAGCAACCCCTTTACCTGCTTCCCAATTAAGCCACTTCTGAAAAATGACTATGTCAGATACTATATTTTTGTGAGTTAACATAGCACCCTTAGGCGGACCAGTAGTTCCTCCCGTATATTGAATAAAAGCTAAATCTTCTGGTTTGGTGTTATCTTTTGGTAAATCCTTAGAGTAGGTAGTAAGAATATCTTTGTGAAAGTCTAATACTGTTACTCCTTCTAAAGGTGTGACTTTTCCTTTAGGGATTTTACCAATTAATTTTCCTAACACCTGCTTTATTTTCGGAAGGTAACCTCCAACGCTCGTAGTTATCGCTAATTTTAACTGCGGTATTTTTGAAGCGATTTTTACCAACCTCCCAGCAAAAATTGCATCTAAAGTCAACACTGCAACTTTATTCCCTCCAGTTCCTAAATCATTCAATTGATACTGCATTTGAACGTCTGAAAGGAGAGGGGAAACTCCTGAAACGATACACCCTGCTTTTAACGTACCAATTACTCCCATCAAGTATTCAGGCGTATTTGGCAAATTAATACCTACTACATCTCCCGTTTTGAAACCGTTTTCAATTAACATATTAGCGAATTGATTTGAAGCCTCATCCAACTCTTTGTAGGTAATTTGTACCCCTAGATAATCAAACGCCATTTTATCGGGAAATTCTTCCATGGTTTGTCGAATAGCTTGGGGATATGTCATTTCATACTCTTTAGGGTCTAAGTCCTTGACATGATCATCCCAAGATTTTTTCCATATTTTGTCTTTATACGACATTTTTAACATCAATCTCTTATTATTCGTTTTTATTTCAAAAAAAAGTGTTAATAAATAGTATTGAATCATTTAGATTTAAAGTTTTAAGTTTACAATTTTTCGTGAGAAGCAAATAGAAAAAGAGTTCTAGAAGAAATTTATTCTTTCTTTTTCATTATAAAATACATTAATACTCCCATGAAACCTCCCATGAATCCACTTATCAGACCACTAATTCCATTATTCATAGCATTTGATATTGCTGAATCAGGAAATGGTAATAAGAATAAGTTTATCAAAAAACTCATTATAAAGCCTATTATCGCACCAATGATTCCTCCCTTAAGAGATTCTTTAAATTTTTCTTCCATAATTTTTTCCTCATTTTTTCAATATTAACTATATTATTAATTCTATATTTGAACTTAAACGGTTATAAACATTTCTTGGATATCATAATCCAGATAGCAAGATTAAATTATGAAAAAGAAAAAAATAAGTTTTAATTTGTAGAAGTTTAATATCGCTAATCATTCTTGCGAAGAATTTTCTTATCTACCTTACCAATTACCGTTAGTGGAAGCTCTTCTGAAATTTCTACTAATTTTGGGACTTCATAAGGGGCACAATTCTCTTTTGCAAAAGAAATTATATCCTCTTTTAATGCTTCTTTATTCCCATCAAATTCAAAATCTGGATCCATCTGTACAAATGCTTTCACTATTTCAGATCCAGGTCTATCCGGGTTTGGGATGCCCACTAATGCGACCATTCCGATTGCAGGATGTTTAGAAAGAGAATCTTCTACTTTGGCACTAAAAACCTTAAAACCTCCTACAATAATCATATCTTTAGTTCTATCGACAATTCTGAGGTAACCATCGTCGTCCATTATTCCTACATCGCCGCTATGCATATAACCATCCTTATCAATCGCTTTCGCTGTTTCTTCAGGTTTTTGATAATATCCCTGCATTACTAAAGGTCCTTTCACACAAATTTCTCCAGGTTCTCCTAAGGGAACTACATCACCTGTTTCGGGATCCACAAGTTTCAGATCGACATTTTGTATCGGCATACCTACTTTCCCCAATTGTTTTTTCCCAATTGATGGGTTCATAGTGGCTACAGGACTCAATTCTGTCATCCCATAAAGTTCTAGTAACTTTCCTTCACCCACTATCGCTTCTAGTTTTTCTTGAGATTCTTTTGGAAATGGAGACGCCGCAGAAATGCACATTCGTAATTTAGTATGGTCTAGACGCTTGAATTTCTTAAAATTAATCAATATTTGGTAGAGGGATGGCACATTCACAAGTACTGTCGGGCTGTAAATCTTAATTTGATTACAGATGTGTAGAGCATCTCTAGGATTAGCAATGAGGATTTGTCCCCAACCTAAGGAAAGAGCACCTTCGCAAACCGTTAAACCCGCGATGTGAAACATAGGGAAACCAGATAATAACATTCCATCTCCTTCTTCCCATTGTAACCACGCTCTAAGACTTAACAAATTAGACATACAATTTCGGTGACTTAACATCGCACCCTTGGGTGGTCCCGTTGTTCCACCCGTGTACTGGATCCAACCGATATCACCTGGAGAAATATCTACTTTTGGTAATTCTTCAGAAAATTTTGCCAAAACATCGTCTTGGTAATTATAAACGACTTTTCCTTCTAGAGGAGTAACTTCTCCAGTGGGAATGTCTTGAACCGCTTTAATTTTGGTCTGTGATTCTTTATCAAACGATCCTATTACACTCGTCCATATAACAACCTTTAATTGTGGTAATTTATCAGCAATTTTTTTCAATCTATGTTCAAATATTGCATCAAGCGTAACTAAGGCAACTTGTTTCCCTCCTTTACCTAGATCACTTAATTGATACTGCATCTGAACGTCAGACATTAAAGGGCTTACTCCGCTTACAACACACCCCGCTTTTAGGGTACCCACGACAGAATAAATATATTCTGGAATATTGGCTAAATTTATTCCTACAGCATCTCCTTTCTTAAACCCATTTTCAATTAACATGTTAGCAAATTGATTGGACCGCTTGTCTACATCGTTAAAGGTCATTTCTAAACCTTGATAAGAAAGAGCCATGACATCTGGATATTTATCGAACATATCTCTCATAAACTCTGGATATGTCATTTCAAATTCCTTCGGATCGAGATCAGCAACACCTGGGTCCCAATTCTTCCGCCAAAATCTACTTTCGTATGGATTTGACATTTTTCGTACTCACTTTTTTTCCATTTTTGATTAAATAAAATTTGTTAATATTAATTATTGCTAGAATTAGTTATAAAGTTTTGATATAGTGATCATTTTTCTATGATTTTTAGAAGGGGAAGAAAAAATCTGCTACTTAGAAAATTTAACAATTTAGGTCTACTCATTTTTGTCGGTACCCCAAAAACTCGAACCTAATCATCCTTTTTTATTTTTACTTTTACTATCCTCCCCCCGTCTCTATAAAATACTCTTCTTTTTAAAGAGAATTATGATTCTTGCTTGAACAAACATCTTATTAAGTATATATAACTCATATACAGATTTTAGAAAATTGTCGGAGTAACCTAGTTTTATTTTGAAAGAACTATAACTTATATAATGCCTTTCAAATCGGGGTTTAATGTTTACAACAAAAACAAGGGAATTCCTTCAGTTCCAAGCGGAGATCCAACTCTAGACGAGATATTGGGAAACGAAGGCTTTCAAAAAGACTTAATTCACCTCCTTTATGGCGATAAAAAGAAGTGTGCGAACATTTTATTGACCACCGCTGTTATTGCTCAAAAATCTTTTAATAATGGCGGTTTTGGAGAGGATATTACGGTTGCGTTCATTGATGCAAACAACCGTTTTAACCCGTACAATGTAAGCAAGTTTGCAGTTTCTCAAAATCTCTCGCCTAAAAAAGTATTAGAGAATATTCTGATTGCTCGCGCGTTTACTTGGGATCAAATGGTAGAGCTTTTAGAGAATAGGCTCTCTAAACTTGAACAGGTAAAAGTCGTTTTAATTTCTGGTATTACTACCCTCTTTCAGAGTTACGAAAAGCAGACGTTTGAGGATCTACTAAGAGCGATTAACGGGATTAAATCGATTCTCTCTAAAACAAAACCACTAATTGTCTTAACCGCTCCTCTAAACGAATATTCTCTTTTCAGGCCTAATGGTGGAAAAATTCTTTCCCATTTCGGAAGTGTATTAGTAATGATAAACGAAGACGAGCGATATACAGAGTATGTTCTTGTTCAACACCCTTACTTGCCGGAAAGTCGCCTTCTAAAGTGGAAACCGCGTATACCTAAAAGAAATCTGGCAAATTCCACAAAAAACACGACTTTAGATTGTTGGATCAATCTTTAAGAAATATTTAAATAATAAACAGTATAAATCGAAGATTAGAAATAATAGATAATATTTAATAGAAAAAGAGTTTTAAAACTATGGCAAAAAAGAAAGCTCCTGCTACTGGAGCTGAAAAGGCATTACAAGAGCAATTTGAAAAGGAAACAGGCAAAAAGGCAATCCATTGCGGCAATATGACAAAAGCCTATAAGGAATGGAAAGCTAACCAATAGATTAGTTAATTAGCATTATTATTTCTTTTTATAGAAATTAGGATCTTTCTCTTCAAGAGTTAAAGGATCTCCACCATACTGAATTTTTTTCCCTTTATAGTAAAGATCTGATTTTTCCTCACAAATTTTGGCCCAGTTGGAGAGTCCTAATTTCTGAATCATCAGTAGGTTGTAAATTTTTGAATTATGAGGTGCAAAAATCTCGAAATTTACAATAGTTTGTAGCTTCTCACATGGGAAATCGCTACATTCATAACAAAAATCGTGCCCTTTTTCAGTAATACATTGGAAAGTTTTACATACTGGAAAGTCCAATATCTGACCCTCGTGAGTTCTACATCCTTTACAATTGTAAGCCTGAACTCCTGGACATCTTTTACAATAAATTCCACAAGGGGCGTGCCAGTTTTTTAATTCTTCGTTCATAAAAAAAAATGTGAGAAATAATTTAAAAATCTATTGGCAGTAAAGGAGAAGAGGTAAGATTATATAGAAAAACAAAAATTAGAAAATTTCAAAGGTATTTTTCTTTAAATTATCTGAAAGACGTACTAACGAGACACTTGAAACAATACTGAATGTGTAAAATATGGGTCGGACTGTACCTGCTTTTAGACCAGCGTTAGAACACGAGATAGAAAGCTGGAAAGATTTTAAACGAGCATTAAGGCCAGAGGACCAAAAAACCTTTGACAAACTGATGAATTTCGCTAGAATTCATGCTGATGCTGGCAGCTTAAGCGCTCGTCCAATGCTCTCTGAGATTCTTTTTATGTCGTTTGCAATTGAGCAAGAAAAGAAAATTAAGATCTTGGAAAAGAAGATTGAAGAATTAGAGGAAAAAATAAAAGGAAAAGGATAGAAGTGGACTCACAAACAGCTTTCAAGGGGTGGCTCTTAGACGCATCTACCTATCGCGAAGGAGTTATCCTTTGGGTAAAAACTGAAGAAGAGCGGAAAGTAATAAAAATATTCCAAGAATTTTCTCCCGAGTTCTTTGCTGTCCCAAAAGATGATGTTGGGAACGACTTCAAGAGAATGCAATACATTCTTGCTCAGAATCAAAATGTAAAGAAGGTGCGAATCTGTGAGAAGTATGTAAAGTTGGAAGACCACGAAAAATCGAGAGTTCTTGGCGTCACAGTCGAAAAACCATCCTTGTTTAAGAAAACTATTAAAGAAGTCAATGAGATTGGACTATTTACTTTATACAATACAGATCTTCCTATAACTCAGATGTACTTCTATGTCAACGACCTATTCCCTATGTCTTTTTGTCAATTTGAAATCAAAGTTGAAAAGGGTATTGGTAAGAAGACAAATACCTTACGCCTTATTAGCATAGATTTGCAGGACGACAACGAAAAACTCTTCTACGATTTACCTCCATTAAGAGCAGTTTGGTTAGATGTGAAAATCCAGTACCAAGGGGTAAAACCGTATTACAACGATCCTATTTCCTACGCTGAGATCAGCATAGTCGAAAATGACGATGATAACGTCCCTCGAGCTGACGGATATAAAAGACGGAGAATACGAATCGACAAGGCAAGTGAAGCGGAAATAATAAGATCAATAAGCAAAGTAATTGACCGTCTTAACCCTGATATAATCCTTACTCAGAATGGAGACGAATTTCTCTTTCCGTATTTAGTTGCTCGTGCCTCTGAAAATCGAGTAACGAAAGATCTTTACCTCTCTCGAGACAAAAAGCCTTTGGCAAAGTGTATCTTTGATCTTTCTGGGGGTTCAGATCATTATATGTCTTATGGTATAATTAGGCGGCGCTCAAGGACTCAAGTGTATTTAACTGGTAGATTCCATTTAGACACAACAACTTATGCTAGTCTCCATTTCTCTGAAGGGAATATTCCTGGAGTTATTGAAGTTGCGCGAATATCTCGAATTCCTCTTCAGCGATTAAGCCGCGTAACTATCGGAGGTGCGCTCCAATCGATACAGTATTATAACGCTTACAAGCTCGATCATCTAATTCCTCCCTTCAAAAAGAGCCCCGAAGGGTTCAACACCGGAATGGACTTAATTCGAAGCGATCGTGGCGGACATATTTATGAGCCAATTATTGGAGTATTTGATCAAGTAGTAGAGCTAGATTTTTCTT
>JAEOTS010000111.1 GCA_016839745.1 Promethearchaeota archaeon | reverse complement strand
GGGACTACCGGTTTTCCAAAAGGTGTATTACAAACTCATTTTAACATTAGAAGAAATGCTGAAATGATAAGGGATTTTATAAATGCCAAAGAATACTTTAGGTTTATGCTTATTTTACCATTATTTCATTGTAATGCACAAATTGTCACTATTATGGCACCTCTTATAATAGGAGCGAGCTCTATTTTGACACCTGGATTTTCAGCACAAACACATTGGGAAACTGTAGCAAAATATAAGGCTACAACTTTTAGTTGTGTTCCAACAGTGCTTTCTATCTTACTTAGAATGCCTCACGAGAATTTGGATCTTTCTTCTTTAGAATACATTGTTTGTGGAGCTGCTCCTTTACCCGTGGAAGTGTTTAAGGCATTTGAGAATACTTTTGATTGTAAAGTTGTAGAAGGATACGGTCTTACAGAAGGGACATGTGCTTCTTCAGTTAATCCTCTACCTACTGAAACGGAAGATAGGCGAAAAGTAGGTAGTATCGGTATACCTTTACCTGGGAATGAAATGAAAATTGTAGATGATAAGGGGAATGATCTTCCACCAAACTCTAAAGGTGAAATTGTTATTAAAGGCGATAATATCATGAAAGAATACTTCAAAAATCCAGAAGCAAATGCCGAAACTCTTAAAGAGGGGTGGTTACATACCGGAGACATTGGTCACATGGACGAGGACGGTTTTTTCTTTATAACCGATCGCAAAAAAGATATGATTATACGGGGCGGGGAAAATATTTATCCACGTGAAATCGAAGAAGTAATCTATTCTCATCCTGCAGTTTCAATGGGAACCGTTATTGGAGTACGTGACAAGATCTATGGAGAACTCCCGAAAGCATTTGTAGTATTAAAAGAAGGAGAATCGGTTACTGAAGAAGAAATTATCACTTATTGTAGAGAACATCTAGCCGATTTTAAAGTGCCGAAATATGTAGAATTTCGGGACAGTTTACCTCAAACTCCTACGGGGAAAATCCAGAAACAACCACTTCGTGAAGAAGAAGAGACTAAATCCGGTAAAATCTTCAATAATTAATATTCTTTTTTTCTTTCTAAGCTTAATACCTTTTTTTTTTGATAAACAATAAAAATTATTAAAATCATTTTAGGGTTTAAATTACAATTATAAAAGCCTTTATAGATGAATCAATCAATAATATAATTAATTTTTATAATAAACTAAAAAAAAGAGAGAATTAAAAATGGATAAAATTGCAATAGTTGGATGCACACAAACTAAATATGAAGCAGATAAGATAGATCAAACGTACTCTGAACTTGTATTCGAGGTAGTTAAGAAGCTTCATAACAATTTAGGAATAAATAATGATGATGTTGGCTGTGTAATTACAGGTTCTAATGATTTTAATGATGGGAGAACAATTGCAAACATGGCTATACAAGATGCTGTAGGGGCCGTAAGAAAAGCAGAATCAAGGGTTTCTGGGGATGGTGCTTTTGCTTTTATGTACGGGGCCATGAGGATTTTATCAGAGTCGTACGATACTGTATTAGTAGTTTCGCATTGTAAATGTTCTGAAGTTAACCAATACCTCGTAAATAACACGATATTTGATCCATATTATCAAAGGCACTTAGGTCTTGATCAAAATTCTTCTGCCGGTTTAATGGCAAACATGTATATGAATAAATACGATGTGACTGAAGAACAAGCAGCAATGGTTGTGGTTAAAAATCGAAAAAATGCCCTCAACAATCCTTACGCACATTTGCGGGAAGAAATCACTATAAAAGATGTACTCAATTCTAAGATGATGGCTTATCCTCTGAAAGAACTAGATTTTCCTCCGTTTTCAGATGGAGCTGTTGCTATGCTTTTAGCAAAAGAAGAAGTTGCTAAAAGAATGACAGATAATCCTATTTGGCTTAAAGGTTATGGGAGTTGTACTGATGCGTATTATTTGGGAAATAGAAACATGACTGATTTAATTGGGTTAGAATTAGCAGCTAAGGAAGCTTATCGAATGGCGGGTGTAAATAATCCTAAAGAAAATTTGGATGTATGTGAGGTAAGCGAAAATTTTAGTGCTCACGAGCTCATGATTTATGAAGCGCTAGGACTTTGTGAGAAAGGAGAGGGTGGTAAGTTCATAGAAAGCGGTGAAACAGAATTGAATGGATCAATCCCCGTAAATCCCTCTGGAGGTGTGCTATCCAGCAATCCTACCATGGCTAATGGATTAATTAGGGTAGCTGAGATTGCTTTACAACTACAGGGAAAAGCTGATAGAAGACAAATTTCTAACGCAAAAACTGGCCTTGCGTACGGTATGAATGGGATATGTTCTCAAGGAAATTGCGTGTTAATTTTTGGAGGTGAATAAAGATGGCTAAACATGATGTAGCCGTTGTCGGTATAGGACAAACAAAATTTAGAAGCAAAAGAAGAGATGTAAACATTCCTGAGATGATTTACGAAGCAGTTAAAATGGCTCTTGACGACGCTCAACTTGAACCTAAAGAGATTGATGCAATCATTATTGGGAATATGGATCATTTTGAAGGAATAAATTTTTCTGAATTGATGTGTGGAATTGAAGCTGCACCGGGATATTTAAAACCCATAGTAAAAGTGGCTACGGGAGGAACCACCGGTAGTTCTTTAGCAATCTGTGGGTATCATAATGTAGCCTCGGGAATTTATAATAATGTTCTAGTAATTGGTTGGGAAAAATTAAATGAGGGCGGAGCTACAACAGGTATAATTACAGCTTTCGATCCAGTGTGGGAACGGCCCTCCTTAGCTGGAGCGTTAGGTCCACTAGCTTTAATGGCTGGTATGTATTCTGCTAAGTATGGAATCACAGCAGAGCAAGCTGCTAAGGTTACCGTTAAGAATAGAAGCAATGCGGCTAATAATCCATATGCTCACTTACAGATGCCAAACATTACAATTGATTATGTTATGAGCTCACAAATGATATCTTACCCCTTAAGATTGCACGATTGTTGTCCTCAAAGCGAAGGCGCTTGTGCTCTTATTTACGCTAACGAGCAAGAAACAAAAAAGATTACAGATAATCCTGCTTGGTTCCACGCTGTTGAGACGGCTCATTATTACACTTTTGGAACTGACGATAAGATGTACGATCTTCCAACAGCAACCATCGCTTCTAAGAAAGCCTATAAAAAAGCGGGTATTAATAATCCCATAAAAGATTTAGATGTAGCAGAAATTTATGAACCTACATCTTGGAGCGAGCTTTCTTGGACAGAAGCGTTAGGTTTTTGCAAGCCGGGTGAAGGTGGAAAATTATTGGATGAAGGAATAACTCAAATGAGTGGAGAATTCCCAGTGAATCCCTCGGGTGGTGTTTTGAGTACGAATCCCATTGGTGCTACGGCTTTGGTAAGAGTAGCCGAAGCTGCAACCCAAATTATGGGGCGAGGTGAAAAAAGACAAGTGCCAGATGTCGAAAAAGCTCTCGCTATGGGTTTTGGTGGAAGTCTTTGGACTGAAATTTTAATACTAGGTAAAGAACCAATGAGGTGATAAAATGAGCAAAAAAAAAGGTCAAGAAAAAATATTTGAAATTAAATGGAAAACAGATTTACCTTATAGATATTCGATTGGAAAATTAGCAGTAAAGTTCTTTGAAGAATTAAAGGATAATAAGAAGATAATGGGAAGCAAATGCTCTAAATGTGGCAAAGTCCACTCTCCACCAAGAGCAGTCTGTGCCGAATGTCTTGTTGAAATGACTATTGACGATATGGTTGAATTATCGCCTAGGGGCACTTTAGAAGGATTCACAGTTGTGAACTATCCGTTCACAGATCCTACTACGGGAGGATTACGCCCATTTCCGTATGGTTATGCGATATTTAAACTTGATGGTGCTGATACCTATACAATGCATTTCGTTGATGAAACAGACTACACTAAACTAAAAGTTGGTCAACGCGTTGAAGCCGTTTTTAAAGAAGAAAGAGAAGGCAATATAGGAGATATTTTATATTATAAAGTAATAAAAAATGAGGATTAAAACTGGAGGGAAAAATAATGAGTCAAGAAATTGAGAAAAAAGTGTATCGAGGAAGGATTAAAGTTCCCTATAAACACACAGCAGGAGCATATGTTGAACGGTTTATAACCGAAATCGGAAAAAACAATAAAATTTATGGAGTTAAATGTCCTAAGTGTAATAAGGTGTACGTTCCTCCCAAAATGATATGTTTTGAATGTTTTGAAAAAATGGAAGAGTGGATTGAGATCGGAAATCAAGGAATTGTTAAAGGTTTTACTGTTATTACACATTCTACTCCAGTTATGCCTTTAGAACCGCCGTTCGCTTATGGAATTATCAGACTTGATGGTGCTGACACAGATTTTGTACATATCATAAACGAAAGCGATCCAGAAAAACTAAAAATAGGGATGAAGGTAAAAGCCGTTTTTAAAGAAAATCCAAGAAAAAGAATTTTGGATATAGAATATTTTGAACTAATATAATAAAAAATTAATACATTTTTTTTTTTCCTTTATTATAGTATAATAAATAAATAAACTTAATAAGATGATAAATTGTGAATGAACAGGCAGTTTTAATAGAAAAAAATGAAGATGGAACAATAACAACAATAAAGATGAACAGATTAGCAAAAAAAAATGCGTTGAATTATGATTTAATGGTAGGACTTCAGAATGCTATAGATAATGTAGAAAGATCTGATACTAGGGTCGTTATTATCACTGGAGGGGATGATTTTTTTAGCGCAGGTATTGATTTGAACTTTTTAACAGGCCAAGAAAAAGATCCAGAAGGAGTAATTCCGGATTTAAGAGTACCCCGTAACTTTAGATATTTCGCTAATACTTGGATTCATCCAATTTTTACTAAAATTGAGAAAATGGAAAAACCAGTAATAGCAAAAATTAACGGCTATTGTTTTGGTATGGCATTTGAGTTAGCACTCGCTTGTGACTTCAGATTCTGCTTAGATTCCGCGAATTTTAGTATGTTAGAAACAAAGATTGGAATGAATCCAGATGTAGGGGGGACTATTAGAACAGTAAGACTATGTGGAATCCAAAACGCTAAGGACATTATTTTAACAGGAAGGAACTTCGACGGAAACGAGGCATACAGGCTTGGGGTTGTCAATAGAGTAGCAAAATCTCCAGAAGAATTAGATTCAATTATTAAAATGTATTCTGACGAACTTATTGATAGTGCCCCACTGGCCGTAGGATTGACAAAAAAATTAATTGACGATTGTTATGGTAAGGATGTAGCTTTTGGGCTTGAATTAGAAACTTTGGTTAGCTCTCAATTACTTCAAACTAAAGATGCCGTATCCGGAGCTCTTGCAAAATTGCAGAAAACTAAACCGAAATGGCGATTTAAGTAAATTATTTTTTTTTTCTACTAATTATTCTTTTTTGAAAAAAAGTTATTGAAATTAAATTCATATTAAAAAAAAACTATGTTAATGTTAAATCCAAATGGACATCTGTAAGGGGGTAGGAGATACAAGGATGGATAAACCCAAAATTGTTGTCTACTTCCCGTATTGTCACTTCTGGAGGAACAAAAACCTTACCTGAAATCATTCTTGTTCGGCAAAGAGCACATTCACCCGAACGACAAGCATTTGCAATCTCGATTTCATCCTTGATCGATCGTTCTAGACTGTTTAAAATTGGTTCTGTACATAATGCTTCGAACTCTATTTTCTCCTTGAATGTATTGCGTCTATATTCTACTGTAATTTGAATTTTATGTGATGAATTTATTTCTTGAGGCCACCCGATAACTTTTGTAATATCGTCAGGAACTCCAAATGCTTCGTAATAGATTCGATGTTGAGGAATTCCAAGAGTATTTAATTCTTCTCTTACAAATTCGTACATAGCGCGATTACCAACCACATAAAAATATTTGTTTGCAATTGTGCCGATTTCATTTAATATTTTATCTCGTGTGATAAACCCACATTCTCCTTTCCAATCAGAATCTGGTTCAGAGAGAATATATCTTGTTTTAATATTTGACCTTCTTTTCTGGATATCATCTAATTCTTTTCTAAACAATATATCTTTTTCAGTTAAACAACCAAATATTAACCATATATTTAACGGAAGTTTTTTCTCACTGATATCTCTTAACATTGATATAAATGGCGTTATTCCACTTCCTCCAGCAATAAAAACTAAGTCTTTTCCGTGAAACATTGGGTTATAGAAAAGATTTCCAAGTGGTTCAGATGCTTCTAAAATGTCTCCTACCTTTAAGTTTTCAATAAGGAATGGGCTAACGAATCCGCCTTCTTTTATTCTTACCCCTAATTCGTAATATGACAGTTGATTTGGAGAGTTGGCAAGTGAAAAAGGACGGGAAGTTCTAACTCCATTAATATCTACGGTCAATCCTATGTATTGTCCAGCTCGAAAAGGTGCTAAGGGCTTATTTGGCTTAGCAGAGATAAATCTAAATAATTTAGTGTCTCGTGAGAGAAATTCAATATCACTAACCTGCAATAATTGCTTTCCAGGATGGATTCTATTACATAAGTTTTCTAAACCATCGTAATACCAAGGTAAAGGTTCGACTTCGTCTCGTTTTTTCTTTAACTTCTCAGCTTTTTGATATTTTTTAACGTCTTCCATTATTTCTTTTTCCATTATTCATATCCTCCCTTTTATCTTATCGCTTAAGTATACTCCCGCGCCTATCCTTCCACTAAGAATAGTAGTAGAAAAACCACCACCAAAATTGGTCCAAGCACCCACCTGATATAATCCAGGAATTGGTCCCCTACTTTTCAAACGAAGTAAAGGTCCATTTGTAACATCCTGAGTTGTTCCATAAATCGCACCTTCAAGATTTTTAGAATAGCGGTAATATGTTAATGGAGTTGCAGCCTCAGCTACTTCAATATAATCTCTAAATTCGGGACAAATTGTATTTTCTACTAACGACACCATCCCATCAGCTATTTTATCCTTTAAATTGAAATACTGATCTGGTGCAATATTTTGCCAAAGTTTACCCATCTGAAGGGTTGTTAAAACTATTTGTGTAGTCCCAGGAGGAGAGATTTCTTCGTAAATGTGATTATAACAAGCAGCAACCATATATTTAGGTGTTTCCAATTTAGTAAAATTCTCAAAAGCCTTATTCGCGTCGTATAAGTCGTTAATAAATGTTTCATGAGCGGTAAAACCTAACTCTTTATAAGAAGCATTTAAACCTATATAAACAGAAAAACCAGATGGTCCAATTTCTGGAGCGAAAATCTTTTTTTTATAACTATCCGGTACATCTTCTTGAGGGAGCATCTTCATGGTTGTGCAAATTGGATTTACGTTCGAAATTACTGCCTTACTCAAATATATATCACCGTTGAGGAGTTTTACACCTGAGACTTTTCCATCTTTTACAAGAATTTGATCGACTAAGGAGTTATATCTTATTTCACCCCCCCGTTCTTCAAACGATTCAATCATAGCAGTTGTTAACGAATGCGATCTTCCAATTGGATAAGCAGCCCCCCATTCTAAATAGAAAATGAGCATAGCTATATACGTATATGCGTTTGTTCTATCAGGAGGTAAGCCAATATAACCCCAGAGTTGGGAAATCAAGGCTTTCAATTTCTCATCTTTAAAGAATTTCTTATACAACTCTGATAATGTAAGGCCAGAAATTCGTGGTATCCAAGGGTGTTCTTTTAACATTTCTGCTGGTGAAAACTTTCCCCCTTTAGAAGCAATGTATTTAATGCCTTCTAAAACTGCTTTACACATAGCTATGAACTTTTCTATCCCTTGCTTTTCAGAGGGAAATAACTCAATCATTTTTTCGGTATACCCTTCAAGTCCAAGGGGAATGGTAACATCGAAACCGTCACTAAACACGCTCCGATAAAATTCGGGGACTTGGGTAAATTTCAATTTTTCTGGTACCACACCTAATCTCTCCAAAAATCGATAAAGACTACCTCTGTTATGCTCAGTTCCAATATCGCTTAACTCGTGCAATGCTCCCTCAAATTCGAATCTACCTCTCACAAAGGAGGTGGCAAATCCGCCAGGGACGTTGTGTTTCTCTAATAATAAGACTTTTTCTCCCCTAAGAATAAGTTGGCATGCAGCACCGAGTCCACCAAGTCCAGCTCCGATTACTATAACCGGGAAAGTCGAAATTACTCTGCTTTCGTCATAATTAATAACATCCATAAAAAAGTATTTATCAAATAATTTTTAAAGGTATGTTTTTGGAGAAAAAATAGTGTTTTAATTAGCGCCCAATAAAATTAGGTTTTCTTTTCTCTTTCAGGGCTCTCATGGATTCGTTGAAATCTTTTGTTCTAAAAGATTTTCTTAAGCCTTTATTTTCTAAATCTAAAGTTTTATCTAAGATATCAATGAAGTAAGCGTGCATGGTTTTTTTCATTAGTTTTATTGAAAGAGACGGTCCTTGAGGAGGAATTAATCTCAATGCTTGTTCTCTAGCATATGGTATCAGATCTTCCCGAGGTAAGACTTTATTCACAAGACCAAGTTCAAACGCTTTTTGGGCTGTTATTTTATCGCCAAAAAAACATATTTCTTTTGCTTTCTGGAACCCAACTAAAAAAGGCAACATAAAAGATGCGCTAAATTCTGGGATGATGGCTCTTTTAGAAAAATAAAATCCTAACCAGGCATCTTCAGCTATATATATGAGATCCGCTCCAGTTAATGGCATTGTAATGGCACCACCAATTGCTAATCCGTTTATTGCAGCAATAACTGGTTTATTAAATTTCCAGAGTGCCATACATAACTTTTTCTGAGCGATGTCCATTAGATCTATTTCCATTCTAATCTCTTTTTGTATCTTTTCAAAATAATTTGGTTCAAAATATCCTCCGGAAGAGAACGCATTTCCCTCAGGATTTCCAGTGATTATCAGGACTTTTGCGTCCTTATCTTTTTCCATATCCTCTAAAACTGTAAAAATTTCTAGAAAAGATACATAGGTAACAGCATTTCTTCTTTCGGGTCTATTTATTGTAATCGTACAAATGCCATTTTCTTCCTTCTCATATAAAATGTCTTCAAAATCGTCTACTTTCATTTTTCAAATTTCTACTCCTTCAATATATTATTAATTAATTTCTAGGAAATTATAGTTTTTCTCTTAAAATAAGCCCAATTTGCTCTATACTATAGTTAATATCGTCTTCGGTGATACCATAATGAGTGACAAACCTTATTTTTTGTTTACTAATATTGAATGCTAAAATACCTGCTTTATTAAGAGCCGTAATAATTTTGAGAGCTCTAACCTTTTCTAACAACTCAATGATCACAATATTCGTGTCTGTCGGATGCACTCTTATGGGTAAGTTAAAGCTTTTTAATCCTTGAGCTAATAATTTCGCATTTCTATGATCCTCGTCAAGTCTTTTGATCCATTTCGGTTCTAGAGCAATAAGTCCAAAAGCGGCTAAAATACCAGCTTGACGCATACCTCCTCCAAGCATTTTCCGAAACTTCCTTGCTTTAATGATAATTTCTTTGGAACCAGCTACAATAGATCCTACAGGGCACGAGAGCCCTTTAGACAGACAAAACATTACGCTATCGGCATGTTTAGTAATCTCAGATACAGGTACATTCAATCCGATTGCTGCGTTAAATATTCTTGCACCATCTAAGTGAAACTTCAAGTTGTTATTGGATGCAAAATCTTTCATTCTCTTTAATACATCAATACTTATTATAGTACCACCATGGTAATTATGAGTATTCTCAGTGCACAATAGTGATGATGGAGGTTCATGTATATCCTCCTTATCTCTAATTAAAGATTGCAAGTAATCAAAAGAAGGAACACCTTTATTAGAAGGATATGTTCTAATCATTAATCCTCCGATCCTTGCTGCGCTTCCTACTTCATGACCATATATATGACTTAATTCTTCTAATAATATTTCATCTCCCGGTCTTGTTTGCGAGAGTAGCAACACTAAGTTACCTTGAGTCCCCGAGCTTACGAAAAGTGCAGCTTCTTTTCCGATAAGTTTGGCAGCTTTTTCCTCTAATTCATTCACAGTTGGATCTTCTCCCATTACATCATCTCCAAGTCGAGAATTACCCATTGACTTCATAAATTCCCACATTTCAGGAGAAGGTTTGGTTACTGTATCTGAACGGAGATCAACAATTTTCATGTATTATCATAAAAGAAAGGAATAAATCAAATAAAAATTTTAAATATGATTTTTTATAATCCTGGAATTCTCGTACGTTTATGAATAACATCTAGAAGTTTTGATATGAGTGTGATGGTAATTAGGAACATTATTGCGACAATAACGTATGTTGTAAGTGGAAAAAATGTTTTATGCTGAATGAAATCTGCTTGGGAAAAAAGCTCTTCAACACCTCCTATGAAGTAAACTAGAACCGTGTATTTTGGAAGGTAAGCAGCTTCATTAGACCAAGATGGAATCACGCGACGTAAAGCTTGTGGTAAGACAATGTGTCTAATACTTGATAACCGAGACATTCCTATTGATTGAGCTGCCTCCAATTGTCCAGTTCCGACCGAAATGATGGATCCACGAAAGTATTCAGCCTGATAAGCTCCACTATTAAGACTCAATGCAAGTATACCAACAAATATTGGATAATCCAGAAGTTTAAGGGTGATTTCTGTATTAAAAAAATTAAAACTAGTCTCAATAACCATTATATCAGGAGAGAAATTCAAAGCATTAGGTAGAAAGAAAAAGAAGAAAAGTTGAGCGATTAAAGGTGTACCACGAAAAATTTCAATATAAACAGTAGAAATTTTATCAAGTGGAAACCACCAGATTGGAGATTTTCTGTGGAAATGACCATATTGACGCGAAAGGGCTAATAAGAGCCCAAGGAAAAAACCTATTAGAAGAGCCCAAATGTACATCCACATTGTTAATAAAAAACCCGAGAAGAGACGATCCCAATAGACCAATACAGCGAGTAATTGTTCTATGGGATTCGCTTGAAAAATCATCCTTTCTCCTCCTCTTCTGAAATATCCAAAAGTTTTTCATGACTTCCATATAGAACATCGAGCTTTTCAAGAAACTGCTTTACTCGTTCAGATTCTGGTGAATCCGAGAAATGTTCAGGCGTACCTCGTTCTATAATTGATCCTTTATCAATGAATATTAACTCTGAGGCAACGGCTCTAGCAAATCCCATTTCATGTGTAACTACTAGCATTGTAGTTCCAGCTTTAGCAAGATCCAACATTACTTGAAGAACTTCGCCAATTAATTCAGGATCTAAAGCTGAAGTAGGTTCATCGAATAAAATTACATCAGGTTCCATAGCTAAGGCACGGGCAATGCCTACTCGTTGTTGTTGACCACCTGATAATTGTGCAGGGTAATGATCTGCCCATTTAGCTAATCTTACATGATCTAGTGCCTCAAGAGCTTTTTTATAGGCTTCTTCTTTTTTTAAACCCTTAACACGGCGAAGACCTATACTTACATTATCAATAGCTTTGAGATGAGCAAATAGATTAAAGTGTTGGAATACCATACCGATCCTTGTTCTTATTGCATTAAGATCAACTTTGGGGGCTGTTATATTATTCCCTCGAAGATATATTTCTCCCTTATCCGGTGGATTTAACATATTGATACAACGAAGCAATGTGCTTTTACCAGAACCACTTGGTCCAAAAATAACCTTAACATCGCGTTCCAATAATTCAAATGAAACTCCTTTAAGAACTTGTAAATCATCGTATGATTTCCATACATCTGATATCCGCAATAATGGTTCAACCATATTTAGCCTCCTCCCATTCCTAACTTTTTTAGTTTTTCCGATTGTCGTTTACCAAACAAATTTGTAACTGGAAATGTAAATAGAAAATATAAAACCGCAACCACGCCCATTGATAAAGTAAAAAGTTCAACAGATCTAAATCCCCAAATAGTAGCTATAAGTGTCATTTCAAAAGTTCCAATTGCGCCAGCAAAGGATGTATCCTTTATAACTACAGAATATTCATTAGACCATCCAGGTATCGCAATTCGCAAAGCTTGAGGTAATACTATATATCGGAAAGATTTAATCTTATTCATTCCTAAGGATCTCGCGGCCTCCATTTGTCCCGGATTTATAGATAAAATAGCACCTCGAAAAATTTGAGATTGATATGCCCCGCTTCGAATTCCAAGGGCGAGAATTACACTAGCAAGCAATCTATCTAATGGTTCTATATACCAGAAAATTCCCGGGAGTCCAAAAGCGAATATAAAAATTAGAACAAGTAGTGGGATGCCTCGGAATAACTTTTCATAACTGCTAGATAACCAATAAAGTTCTTTGCCTCCATAAACACGCATAATTGCCAATAATAGCCCTAACACCAATCCAATAATTAAGCTTAAAGCAGTAATTAATAATGTAGAAAGTAACCCAAATTCAAGTATAAAAAATAGGGCATCCGAAAACTTTGGAAAAATATACCCAAAGAGGATTGCTAATATAAATCCCAGTATTATACTTATTCCAAGTAGGATAAGCTGAATTGGAAAAACAAATTTGAATGATTCTGCTAATTTTTTTTGGTATAGATTTCTTACAATAATAGTACCGATAAAAATATCAATTAAAATATAAACGGAAACTTGTGTTAGAAAGTATATAGATATATTTTTAATAAAAAGGCTAAATGAAATTGCTATTATTAAATTTATAACAAGCCATATTAAACTTATTTTAATATTTTTATTAAAAGAAATATCCCAACGTTTAATGGATGGAATATTTTTCTTTTTTGAGTACCATCTAATAATATAGATACTAATAAGGAAAATTAGGATTGAATTAGCAATCCCCATTCCGATATAATCTAACTCTGTCTGATATAACAATATAATCACTTGAATAAAGAAAATATATTTAATATAATCTTATAATTTTAGATAAAAAAAAATATTTATTTTAGGAGTAAACTAAAACCTTCAGATTGGAATTATAAATCTTTGAAAAACTATCCTGAACACCTGATTAAGCACTCAGCCGAACCATTTATCGAATAAAGTAAACATTGTGTCATCTAAATAAGCTTCGAGGATCGCATTATTCATAACATATAATAATTCAGGTTCTCCGTATCTTGTCCAGAACGCTAAAGGTTCAGAACCTGTGCTAAAGATTATTCTAAGGTCTTCTGTTCTATTATAGGATGCAAAGACAGGTTCATCCACATAAGCTGCAGCTACGTTATCATTTATTAAGTTTGTCATGAGCACAACTGCGCTAGGATATGCGTTAACAGTAATATTACCGACAGCTATCAACTCGTCCTGCATTACAGTACCAGTTTGACAGCCAACCGTTAATAGTCCAAGTTCATCTAAGGAACTAATGTTTGTAAGTATTGATGTTTCTTTGACAATTACTACCTGGCTGACCGAAATATAAGTAACTGATGCTGCAAGACTTGCTGCACGCTCTTCATTATATGTCATAGCAGCGGCAACCATGTCAATTGTGCCAGCGCTACAAGCGGAAATCAGATTTCCAAAATCTAAATGCATCATATTAAGGGTTACGCCAAGATCATCAGCAATTAACTGTGCTACATCCACATCAAAGCCTTCGATAGCACCAGTAAAAGGATATGTGAAGTTTTCAAATGGAGGATAATCTGCACTCGTACCAACATTGAAAGTACCTCTTGTTTTGATTGTAGAAATCAATGATGGACCTTCTGGTACGGTTAATGGGGAGGGGATAAACCATCCACCGAATATACCTATTCCCAAAGCGATTACAATTCCTAAAACCGCAAATTCTCTTTTCATGTAATAATCACTTATTTTTTTTCTTTAATATTAATCTTATCTTATTTTATTTAGAGTTTAATAGAGAAATATGTTATCAGTAGATTTATAAACATTTCGATTGATAGATGAATAATTCAGACGTTTTAAATGATAGACAGTAAAAAAAAGAAGTACTAATATAGATATTAATTGGATTTCAATACGATTGTTATTGCTCGAGTAAATCGAATTACATCCATGACTTTGCCACGCTCGACTGAAATCTCTTCACGAGATATCGCATGAGTGAAATCACCTTTTCCTTCGCAAATTCTCACAATTGCATCTGATTTTCCTGAAATCACGATATTTGCATCAGATTTGCTTAACTCCGACAAATAGATCGATCGGTTTTTAATTTCCAAAAAGAATGGTTCATCTTTATCTAGATTAAATTGGAATGACATGTTCCAATTCACATCTTTTCCAGCTATATTAGTGACAAATACAGCTTGAGCTTTAGGATTTTGGTTCAGTCTCTCAACGATTTTCGTTAAATTCTCTTTAGCTGGTCCCATTTTTATACTCCTCCCTCGTATTCTGGTTTTGATATCCAATTATCATATTCATCCTCAGGAACAAAGAAGAAATCCGTCATTTTTCCTTCTCGTTTTTTGTTGAATACTGCTCTAACTCTTTTTCCTTTTTTTATTTTAGAAGGAACTAGATTCTCAGAGAAAATTCCTTGAAGTAATGCTGTTTCTGCTCCGTCCAATTTTATAAACCCTATACCATATGGTATAGCTTTAATAAAGGCTGAAGTTGTATACCAAACAATTGTGCTCACTTCAATAGTTCCCGTTTGTTTAAGTTCAATCCAATCTGCAGGCTCGTAACAATCTGAACAATTAATTCTCGGAGGCATCCAAGTTTTTCCGCACTTCTTACACTTAGTGCCTAAAAGCCTCTTGTTTTTCATTACTTCTATAAAGAACTTAGATTGTCCACCCATTGTATATTTATAATTAATCTTTATTACATCCCGAATTTGATGGTCTTGAAATTCTTCGCTCATGGTTTTTTCAACCCCTCCTCGTTTGTCATTACAATTACCGCAGCATACGCTGCACCAGGGCCTCCAATGGAATGAGAAATTGCTCTTCCTTTTGTAATAGATACTTGATGTTTACCCGCTTCCTCTCTTAATTGAAGGGCAACCTCCCCCGTGCTCATGATTCCCGTCGCACCGACAGCGTGTCCGCATCCTATCAATCCACCTGATGGACAACATGGGAGTTCTCCCTCTAACCAAGGTCCTTCTCCCGGTTTTTCGAAGGTTTTTTCAATCCATGGACCTCCTTCCCCGAAAGGTACAAAACCGAGTTCTTCGTACGAAATCACCTCTTGTCCTGAAAAAGCGTCGTGAAGCTCGGCAAGGTCAATTTGGCTCTTAATATTATTATAATTTAAGCCCGCCATTTTATACGCTGCTCTTGCCGCATAAATATTTGAATACAATCGCCCCATAGCTTCGCGGTTCCCAATGAAGCAATCGGTATTAGCAGCATCAACTCCTGTAATCCAGATCGGTTTTTCAACACCTAATTCTTTCACTTTCTCTTCCGACGCCAATATAAGTGCAGCGGAGGCTTCAGAATACAGACAACAATCAAGTAATTTAAAAGGATAACAAATTATCCTGGAGTTCATTACATCCTCTACTGTAACTTGCATAGGTGATTGTGCTTTAGGGTTTAGAATCGCATTACCGTGATTTTTAACGCTTACATATGCCATTTGTTCTTCAGTTGGATTTCCAAATTCTTCGTAATGAGCGTTGACCATTGAAACGTACGAACTTGCAGCCATCATGCCCATTGGATATTCGTAAGTCATGTCAGCGGAATAAGCGATTGCATTTAAGACTTCGGGGGTTGTTACGCCAGTCTGTTCGTCGTAACAATCATTACATTTCTCTAAACCAATGCATAGACATAGATCGCTTAATCCTGACGCTACTTCAGCGTATGCCATTCGGACGGTATATCCTCCTGTTGCCCCGCCTGTTGCCACTCTTGTTCCGGGTTTATTATTTAATCCTAAATAACTATTTGTAAAAATATCCGGCATAAATTGTCGCTCGAATAACTCATTATATATACCGTATACTGTAGATTCTATATTGTTATGCGTAATTTCAGCATTATTTCTATTTGCATCTTCCAGTGCGAGTTTAGTTGCATCGTAAGCGAGCTCGAAATAGGTTTTATCCAAATATCTTGCTCTAAATGGAGTAATTCCTACCCCTATTATTGCTACTTTTTTCATAATTTTCACTCAAAATTTAAGGTTATTTAGGTTTTTTAAGATTTTTTTCTTAATTAATGTTAAGGGTTCTTTTTAAGACAATTGAAAAACAAGTTTCAAGTAGAATTTTTATTATAAGAAAGGATATCTATCACATTTCAAACGAGAGCTCAAATTACTTCATTTTT
>JAEOTS010000110.1 GCA_016839745.1 Promethearchaeota archaeon | reverse complement strand
TCAAAAAGGTTGAAGAGACTAATAGGATATTAGGAATTTGCCATGTTTTAAGGTATACAAATTTTTTTACAACAGTAAAAGACACTATTCAAAAAGGACTATTAGGAAACATTGTAAATATATCTCAGCGAGAAAATGTGAGCTGGTACCATATGGCACACAGTTTTGTTAGGGGAAACTGGAGGAATGTAGATTTATCATCTCCTATGATACTAGCAAAATGCTGTCATGATTTAGATTTACTTTATTGGATGGTTGGAGAAAAACCAAAAAAAATAAGCTCCTTCGGAGGCTTAAAACATTTTACACCTTCTAACGCACCTAAAGATTCTCCATATTACTGTGTAGAAGGATGCCCTATAGAAAATACTTGCTTGTACTACGCTCCAAGAATATATATAGATATCGTTCCTGTAATCCAAATCTTAGAAAAAAGTAATCAATTTGGATTTAAGGTTCTGGCCAATTTAAGAAAAAACCATGTAAGACTAATAACTAACTTAAGTAAGCTAATTAAACTTGTACACCGTTTGCGATATTGGAGAGAATGGCCAGTGGTGCCGCTTTATTCAGGACTTCCTGAAGAGGCTATTGAAGATTACTCCGACGAAACGAAAATGGAGATTCTAAAAACAAGCCCTTACGGTAGATGCGTTTATAAATGCGATAACGATGTAGTTGACCATCAAGTCGTAAATATCGAATTTGAGAATAATGTGACCGCAAATTTAATCATGCATGGATTTAGTGAACGGGAGGGGCGAACATTAAGAATTGATGGTACTAAAGCAACATTAATAGGTCAATTCTTTGATTCCGGCCAAGAAATTACATTGTTCGATCATTTTTCTGGCACTAAGAAAGTAATTTTTTCTCAAAAATTAACAATTGATAGTTCTGGTCATGGTGGAGGTGATTTTGCTTTAATTGATGCTTTTTTAGAAGCGCTTCATAATAACAAATCTCAACCTTTAACAAACGCTTACGAAACTTTAGAAAGCCATCTTATGGCTTTTGCAGCTAATGAATCACGTTTGCAAGCAAAAGTAATTGATATGGAAAATTTTCGAAATATAGATTAAAATTTGAATAAAACAAATTTTTAATTAGTTTACCTTTATTAGATAGATATACTAAAAAAAATGCATTTCATTAAATATGAGTAGAAAAATTGATACATCTGAGCAGTTCATTGAATTCTATATTAAAAAAGGGCATTACTTAGTTGAACTTTCAGAAAATCACTTCAAGAACAAGGAGTATAAAAAGTGCCTTGAATTGCTCTCTCAAGCACATGGTATGTTTGAAAAGGGAGGGGCAAAAGAGGAGGCAGAGAAAGTTAAATTAAAATTTGATGATATTAAGAAAACCTTCTTTAAAAAAAATAATCAGTAATTCATCTCATCTCTTAGTTTTTTAATGATATCAGCTATGTGTGGTCCATTCCAGAATACTTTCAGACATCTTGGATTATTGCATTGAAAAAATTCATTATAAGTCTTAAAAGTTTCATGTTTAACAAATTCTTTTATTGAATTCTTCTCATTAACCCTCTTTAACATTGTATTGCAAACAGAGCACCTTGCTTTTTCCATGTTAAAATCATAAACTAAATTAGACTTTCGTTTAAGTTGATTTAAGTAGTTGTAAACTCCTTCCCCTTCTAGTAATATAGCGTTTTCTTTAATTTCATTATAGAATGGTAAATCTTTCGTTATTACAATTCTATTGCTCCATACAGCATATTCATTTAATTTTTTATCCGGAACGGGATTAGTGCGATAATGATCTATTAGATCACTAGCATATATTGTATCGTAACCAAAGATTCTTAGGAATCGCGCGAGTTTTCCTAACATCGCATCTACAAGAAATTTCATATCTATTACAATTAAATTTAAGTCATTAAATAAATTAATATATTTGATATTTTTATTAAATCTAAAATAGAAAGCTGATTTATTGTGGACACTAGAGAGTTAATGAAAAAAGCAACGATGTTTCATGGACATATATGCCCTGGAATTGCTATTGGCGTATTGGTTGCTAAATATGCTTTAGAGCATGGCTTTGAGCACTCCCCTGATGAAGAACTTGTTGCTGTCGTTGAAACTGACAACTGCAGTGTTGATGCGCTCCAAGCTTTATTGGGAACTACATATGGAAAAGGCAATTTAATACATAAAGATTATGGCAAGAGTAATTATAACATCTATAGTAGAAAAAGTAAAAAAGGAGTTAGATTAGCTTTAAAAAAGACTATTTTAGAAAAGAAAAAATTGTCGAGAGATGAGAAAATTCAAAAACTTCTCGGTTTGGAACCTGAAAATGTTTTTGAAATTAGAGATATTGAATACGATCCTCCTAGGATGGCTCAAATAGAAGAATCGGTGCTATGCAATATTTGTGGTGAACTTACAATGGACAGTCGCATGATGAATTATCAAGGTAAAATTATGTGCATCCCTTGTTATAAAGAATTTAAGAAGTAAAAATCAATAATGTTTACGAAATACCCTTTAGAGATATAAAACACATTTACAAATAAAAATTTCAGAATCGGAAAGAAAAAGTATATTTCTTTTAGTTAATAAGTATAAATGTAAGAAAAGAAATAGTTATTATTTTTTTATAAAGGATGATTTGAGGAACATATGATACAAGAAGTGCAAAAGGAACAAACTCTCTTAGTTAAAGGCCCTTCAAGGGTTAAATTATTAGAGGGAAAAATAGAAGTTTTTGGTAAAATATTCGTACCTGAAAAAAGTGAACAAGAAGGCAAAATTATAGTACCAAGCGCTAATAATTATCCATTATATGCTTTGGAATCATCGAAACTAGAGATATTCACTAATAACAAAAATAACCTACAAATTGTCGAAGAAAACACAATCAATAAAGAATGGGTTAAAATTAAGGATGATGTTATCAGTGCTCTTCGAAAAAATGAAGATAAAAAACCTCTCAAAGTAATGGTTTTAGGGTTAAGTAGTGGTAAAACTACTCTTATAAAGTATTTAGCTAATAATGTTCTTAGAGAAGGGTTTAAAGCATCCTTTTTAGATTCGGATTTAGGACAGCAATTATTGTACCTTCCAACAACGCTCAATATAGGAGAAATAAAAGAAAACATAGTTTCAAGTGCTGATATTGATACTGAAGAAACTATTTTTATTGGAAGTACTTTTCCAAAAGCGAATTTTAAATTTATTGTATCACACTCTTGTAATGATCTAATTAATAATTTTCATTCAACGCATAAAGATACAGATATTATTCTTATCGACAGTGATGGATGGATAAAAACTGAAGCGGGAATTGTATATAAGAATTTTTTTATAGATACTGTCGATCCTGATATATTGATTGTATTTCATGACGACAGCATCGAAGAATTAGATGAAATTGAAAAACACGCATCTAAATCGAAGAAGAGAAAAATATTATTTTTGAAGGAAAAGAATAATTATTTCTACGAAAAGGATAAAGATGATAGAAGATTTATTCGCCAAAGTCAATTTGCTAAGGTTTTAGAAAACTTTAGAAAGATATCAATCCCTCTAAATGAAATTAAATTCATAAAAGCGGGTTATGATGTTGAGGAAGATAAAATCATTGAAGAAGAAATTAATATTAACAATTTAATTACTCTCCCATATCATTATGTCATTATCGCTTTACTGACAGAAGATTCTAAGCTCATAAGAATTGGTCTTTTATTCGTAATAAATATTGAAAAGAACTACATTCTACTATTTTCCGATTTAAATTTCAAGGAACAAAGGAAAATAAAGAAAATATTGCTTGGAAGCCTAAGGCTAAGTATTAAAGGAAATCACCAAGGATATCTTTATTTATAATTATTAGCTTTTAATAGATAATTATAATAATTTAAAAATGGACGATTCAATTTTTAAAATCACATTTTGGTGATTCGCTTGGAAGAGAATTTACTGACTAAATTCCTAAAATTAATGTCAAAAGACATATCCGAGTCTGATTTAGAATTAGTTCCATTAGGAAGATCTTTAGGTTTAGACTTGATCTCTTTTTCAGAACTCCGTGCTTCCCAAGAGGATAATTTTATTGATCGCGTAAGAAAAGAGGCTTTAAAGAGGCTCGCTAAGCGTAAAGATAATGTTGTTGGTAATAATTACTCGTTTTATGCCGGAAGCATTGATTTTATGGTGAGTAATGAATCTGAAAGTAAAAAATTCTATCTTCTCGAAACGAATGGCGGTTCAAATCGGGGTTTATCAATACTTACCAAAAAACAACAAGCGCTCTTGTATGATGGCTATTTTGAATCAATCTCCCAAGCCATAGAAGGGGGTAAAGGAAAAATTCTCGTGTTAGTAGGTGTCCCCATAAACGATGGTTTAATCCATGAAAAAGTAATTATGGTTGAATATTTAAGGAAAAAAATTAAATCTAAGGGATATTCATTAAAGATTTTTAATTCAGACAATTATGACAAGGAACATAAAGCAAAAGTTGTATTTATAATATCTGATTATAAGCAATTAAGTCAGGCTTTAACTTTTTCAAATGGATGGGTTTGGTATCTAGGAGAAAGAGTAAATGTTTTGATAGGAGACGGTATAGCACGGCGCCTCTATGATAAGAATTTTGATGAGCTAATTCGTAAAGATTTTCGGCGAATTAACACCCTTATTGTAAATCCGATTTTTAGAATTACCGATGATAAATCTCTCACGTATGTATCAAGCTTTTTAAACAAAAATGTGCTTAAAGAATATGGTTTAGCATATTTACACTTCACAAAAGCATATAATGAGAAGGAATTAATTCTAAAAGCCAAATATTTAATAAAAAATTACAATAAGTCTTTTATAATAAAACCTAGTGGGGGATCTGGTGGTGCAGGAGTAATTCCGATCCTTAAGGACGAAAAACCTAAAAGAATTAAAGAAATTATTAAGGAAAGTAAAGAAGAATTTTTTGCTAAATTTTCGAGAAATCGAGAACCTTTTCCGTACACAATCCAAGAGAAAGCAGATTTTTCATTAATTAACTGGGAAGGTGGATTGCATACATTCGATTTACGAATATATTTAGCTCAATCTAATAATCTAATCATCCCAATTGGAGGTTTAGCTCGGATTGCTAGAGGGACTTTTGTTAAAGGATTAAATAAACAGGAATTTGTCGTAAACTTATCAGGATACGATGGTAAAATTGAAGTTAATCGTGGTGTAGGTTTTTCGGAAAAAAATAGCAGGTTGTTGGATCTAACATTCGAGGATTTTGTCAACGCCTTTTGTATAGGTTCCGTAATCTTTAAAACTATAATTGAGAATTATAATAAAATTATGGAATTTTCAGATTGGGATAAGATTATTAGCTAGAAAAGGATAAAACCAAAAAAATTCCTAAAATTCATTCTGTCATTGGTGAAACGAGTCTCTTCTCATAAAGATTTTTGTTGCATAAACAATCTTTATGATAGTATAATGTGTTTTTACCCCTAAATTTACCATTAATAATATCACCTAAAGTAATCTTGTAGTGTTTATTTAAATTTTGAAGCTTTATTTCATCTTTACAAATAGGACATTTTATCATTAAAAATCACTCTACACTATTTAGAGTAATTTAAAAATAACATATTTAAAGTAAACAATTAACAAATATAGTTGGGGGATACTTTTAAGAGTTCAAAAACTTTAGAGAGGCTGCAACTAATAGTAATTCATTTTTCTTTTGGGTATGACCACCATAGTTCAAGACTAAGGTGTTCTGTGCGGATAAATTAAGTAATTTAACATTTTCTTGAAAATTTTTAAATTTAATTACCTTATCGTTTTTAGCATGAATAAGAGAAACTTTTTTTGAAAGCTTTCGCCAGCTGTCTTCTGAAAGCGAGTCCTTAGAGCTTTCTATAATTGAGTAAGGAGATAACTTATTATTTTCTATTTTGTTTGGAAATAATTTTACTCCCTTTAGGAGATAACTAAGCATAATGATTGGATTGTATTTTGGTAGGTTTTGCTTATAATTAGACATAGCAGAAATAGCAATTATTTTATTGATAGTTTCATCTGAAAAACCACCACATAAAACGGTTATAGCCCCAATACTGAACCCCACAGAGCTTACTTTATAGTTTTTAAGTTGGTTGTGAATTTTAATCCAATCAATAACCTTTTTAAAGTCTTCTATTCTTTTTAAAAATTGACTTCTTCTTCCTACTCTTTTAGATTCTCCAGTTCCTCGAGCATCATAAACTAAAATTGTAAATCCTTGAAGGACAAGTGGAAGATAATAATACTGAAGCGTCTCTTTTTTATCTGAAAATCCATGACAGATTACTACTAGAGAGCTTTTGGCTTTAACAATTTCATTATCGATTGAAGAAATTAAAAGTCCTATAATGTATTTACTTTTTCCTTTTCTGCTTTTACCAACTTCAATTTTTATTTTAGAAGTTTTTATGTTTTTGAATTTAATTGGCATCCATCTATCAAAATATATATCTCTAAAACTCCAATATATTTCAAACGGAGTGTAGATGATTAAAAACGTTGTGGTTGATAAAATTAGACAAATATTAAAAGTGTTTCCCCACGAAGCATTCACATCCCATATATACGCGCTAAAGATGAGATCAAAGATAATTAGGATAATACGTTTGTGAGTTTTAGTAAGCATTGATTATCCCTAACTATTATTTCATACTATGAAATGTTGTAAATTTGAATAAAAAAATAAAAGGAAATAAATTTTTTTAATTATGGCTTATTAGGTTTTGGACAACCATGGTCATGAGCAATTTGACAACCAGGTTTACTCTTTAAACCGGGACACGGATCGCATTTAACCCCTCGTAACATTTTTACGACATCATCAACTTCCATTCCAAATTCTTCATCTTCTGTTTCGTCCGCTAACATTTCATCCTCAATTTCGTTCAAATCGTAATCAAGATCCTCTTCCAAATTATCTTTTTCATCATACAAGTCCAGAATCTCGTCACCATCGTCATCTACTTTTCCAAGGGGAACATCTTCAACGTCTGGTTCATCTGGTACTTTCTTTTTTTTAGCCATTAATTTCACATTTCTAAAATTATTTCAAATTCGTTATAAGATATATTTAATACATTAAAATTTAGGTTTTATTATTTTTAAAATGAGGGTTTAATAAACCTAAAGAATTTGGAAATTACAATTTAATACATAGATTTCAATTTTGTAGAGAATATTTCGGTTTTTAATAACAAGGAAGCTTGATAAAAACCTAATTTAATACAATTTAACGTTCTGTTAAATTAAGAAAAAAAAAGGTTTGTTATAATTTATTGTTGATCTGTATCGGGTCTTTGTTTCTTATCCATCTCTAACAATTTAGCACGTTTTTCTTGATGCAAAACTAATACTTTTTCCTGTACCTCTGCTAAATAATCCCCCTTTAGAGGATAAAATTGCAGAATTAGTACCTCAAGATAAAGTGCTATAGCGGGGATTAAACCCATGAATATTCTAATAGCAAAATCAACTTCTGTAGGATGTGTTTGAGGTTGAATAATACCTAAAGCATCTCGAGGTACAAAATGGGCTAATGTGAGTAATAGAGTGGGCAACGCTATTGCTACACTTTGAGCGGGTTTAGTGAAAAACGCGTTCATTCCAAAATATGCTGCTTCTCTTCTAACCCCGGTTTTCAATTCATCTTCATCACAGATTTGCGCAAACATGACGTTAGTTAGAACTAAAGGTCCAACTAGCCCTAAGCCTGCTAAAGCTAAACTTACATACATGAATACGGGAGGGACGAATGTAAGTAATAATAATCCTGTTGCTCCAATAGTTAATAATATCTGATCTGCTCTTACTACTCCAAACTTCTTTATCAATTTAGGAGTAAGCCAAACACCTAAAACAAGTGGAATAAACAACGCAACAAGTAATATTATAGATGATCCTTGTACGACATAATCGGCTAAGAAAAACATTCCTCCTAAAAGCATTTGTTGAATAAATATACTCATGAAATTGCCAATTGCTAAGATTAAAAATGATTTGTTTTTGAAGGTGAATTTTAATGCGCTACCAATTTTTAAGGGCTCATCAACTTTTGTGAATTCTGGTCGTTCCTTAAATTTTAAGGTTGTAAAGAGGATTAATAATGTACCAACGATTCCAATACTTATCATCGATAATTGTAATGGTAATAATCCTTGTTCACGTCTAAAAAAATCAGGGATAAGAAAACCAATAATAGTACCTAAAAGAGAGAAGAATGAAGCGAAAACTGATAATTTATTTCTTTCTTCTTCACTTTCAGTTATTTCTGGAAGTAATGCTGAATAAATCAAAAAAACAATAGTATAGCCGGTATCGTAGAGGAGAGTAGTTATTAACATCCACCAGAAGATTGCGATTTTATCTGAACCCCCTGGGGCGAACCAGACAACTATAAAAAACAACCCTAAAAAGGGCGCAGTATATCGCATAAAAGGTATCCTTCGTCCTTTTTTCAGTTTTGACCTATCGGAGTAAATACCAAAAAGCGGATCATTTACCATATTCCAAATTGCATAAACAAAACTCATTATTCCGATTAAGTAAGCCCACTGACCAACGAGACCCATGTAATCAGTGTAAAATATTGTTAAAAGTGAGGCGTAAGTACCACTTATAATAGCACCGCCTAAACTCGCTAATCCCCAGTAAATTCTATATTTTGAACTAAATTTTGGTGCTTCCATCTTTAATATCCTTTAATAGTTTTTGATTAAATTAAATGTTGTATTAATATTCAATTTTAAATTTTATTAAGGTTTCTGTATTTTTTAAATAATAAACTTGGATTATTAAATCTAAATTGTATTGTTATAGAGATGTTTATTAATTTTTTTCAAATTATTTTTCTAAATCATAAAACAAGCTAATTTTATTCAAATTTAGGACCAATTCTTCATTACTATACGATTCAAATCGAGGGAATTCATAATATGATTTGATAAATTTAAATTTAATATTGGGTAAACCCTTTGCATTAATAATCCCATCCTTATTTTGAGTATCGAAATAGAGCTGATTTACTATAGAATTAGAGATCTTTTCATAAAATTCTATATACTTCTCAATTTCGTTAAGTTTTATTTTATGAGGTGAAGGTAAGATTGGTTTTTGAAGAAGTTCATATCTCAATTGGGATAAAAATTGAAGAATTTTGCTGAGATAAGAAAGAGAAACGGGTAAATAACTTGGAACGGGTAATCTTTTAATGAAGCTTCCGTTTATTCTTAAATAACCACCAGACATATGTAAAGTCCCATAAAGGGCTTTAAAAATATGATTAACCAAACTTGAGTTTAAAATTGCTAGTAGACTAAATAATTGATCTGTGCTTAATGAAGGGATTCTGAGAAAGTATAATCCCGTAAGATTGGCAAATAATCCAGGATCATAAACGAAAGAAAGGTCTTTAGCAATTTCTCTAAAAATTAATTTTTCATTTGAGAGTTCTTTCCAAATTTCCCTATAATCCTCATTATATTGGAAATATGGACGATGATACCTATTTTGAGATATCTTTATTTTCTTGTCAAAATTAATGAAATATCTATCAACATTTCCAGTACTAAGTAGTGCCAAATCCTTAGTAGAAGAAAATTTCTGTCTTATATACTTAGAGTTTTTCGCCCATTCTATGAAGCCAAAAGGTCTATAAATTATCTTTAAATCTTTAAAAGTTTCTGAAATAACACTAAATTTAGAAAATAACTCTCCAATTAATTCAATTTTTTCAGATAAAGGAATTACTTGAGATGGAAATTTATATATTGATTTTTGAGGGAATTTAGCGATATTCTTATAGATATTCTTGTTAATATTTTTAATAGAATCGTATTTTTTAATTGAAATCACATTAGCACCATTGTTTTCTTTCTTAAGGAGTAATATAATTGGATAAGCCGCCGTATTTTTGAATATAGGTAATGATGATATATTAATTATTTCTCTAATCTCAGTATTTTGTAATAGTATCCCTCTTATTTTCACACCATAATCAGCTGATAAAAATTTATTGGTCATTATAAAGGAAAGACATCCAACATTACTCTTTAGTAATTTTAAAGATTTTTCGATAAAAATTACGCTGAGATCATACAATTTATAAGCAGCTTCAAATTTCTCTTGTATTTTATTTTTGAATTCCTTATCCTGAATTTTTTTATTTTCTACATAGGGAGGGTTACCGATTATAATATCAACATCCTCGCCTTCATAATCAATGAGGTATTCTTGATTAAATAAATTAAAGTTTAAGCCGATTCTACTTATAAAGTCTTCAATTTCTTCTAGCTGTGGGTATTCAGATATAGTTTTATTTAATGGGAGAAGGTTATCTTCGTAAAGCCACTTTATCAATCTTAATTTTGATACTTGATACGAAGATTTATCAATTTCTATTCCTATTATGTGATTTTGAATTATAGATTTCTTAATTTCATAGTCAGTATATTCAGAATCAAATATTTTATAAGCCTTAAAAAGGATATTCGCAATACTAATTAAGAATCTCCCCGTACCACAGGATGGATCTAATACTTTAATATTGTTAATCTTTTTCCAAAAAAAACTTCTTAAATTTCTGTTTTTTGTGATTAATTGTTTTAAACCAACATAATCAAAAATATTTCTGAAATATTTGCTTATCTCAGGAATATCGTCAAAAAAGATTCTAAAAATATTCAACACCATGAAATGAGCAATTGGTTGAGGGGTATAAGTCACTCCTCGTTCACGATAATTTTTATTCTCAATAGAACTCTTTTTTTCGAATCCATATATGATGTTTTCCAAAGTAGTCAGAATGTTATTAGACGACGAATTACTCACGGAAATTAATTATAAATCCTTTCAATTATAGCTTTTTATTACTATTTATTGTTATATTCATATCCTTTATTTATAAAACTGTAAGGTATTAATTTAAAACTTATAAAATAAGTATTAGAAATAGATTAAAAATTTACTGGGAGTTATACTCGAAAATTGAGAGAAAATTCATTATTAAAAGAAATTATTACAAATCCATATATAATATCTGGGCTAGAATTTCACAGCATTTCACAGATTTTGCAGCAAGCAGTAGATATTCTGAAAGAAGAAAATTTGCTTTTGGAGTTAAATGTTGATGACATAAATAGTGAGATTTTTGTTATTGGAGATATCCATGGAAATTTGGCGAGTTTGCAAAAATTAATTGAAATTATTGTAGGAACTAATCCTAAATTTGTAGTATTTTTGGGTGACATCGTTGATAGAGGCCCATTTCAATTAGAGTGTTTAATTTTAGTACTTGCGTTAAAAATACAGCAAGCAGATAGATTTTTCTTTCTTAAAGGAAACCATGAGTCATTAGAAATTAACCAATACTATGGTTTTTACCAAGAGTTTATAAGCAAATTTAAAGATCAGAAAAAATTTGAAGATGTTTTAGCATTATATAAGGTTCTCCCTATCTGTGCACTGGTAAATAGGTCCATATTATGCCTACATGGGGGGATTCCAGAAGATAACGATATTTTAACGAAGTTAAAAGGCATAAAAACGCGAGATTTGGACCTAATTTTCAAAAATACGTATAAAAGTCTTATGCAAATTATGTGGAATGACCCGAAATCTAAATTAAATGGTTTTTCAGATAGTTTTAGGGGAATAAACATCAAAAATTTTGGAGAGGATGTTTTTAACGCCTTTATGAGAGAAAATAAGTTAAAACACTTAATAAGGAGTCATGAATTATTCCCTGAAGGTTTTAAATGGTTTTTCAAGAAGCAGCTATTATCTATCTTTTCTTCTGCAAATTATCGAGCTAGAAATCCAGCATCCTACGCTATTATAAAAAATACCTCCGTAATACCAATACTATTAGAATAACTATGTTACCAGTTCAGGAAATTTGTTTATAATTTCAGCAGATTTTAATATTTCTTCTTTCCATCGATCTTTTTTATCTAATTCTAGAGATAAGTTTTGAGATTTTATTGTTTTAATTGTAGGAATAAAAATGAAAGCAAATGATTTCTTGTTGTTTTTTAGATAAATCTCTGTGTTTACTCGCTCAAATAATCCTTCCTTAACTCCTTCGATTAGATCTAAAGTTTCTAATTCTTGCTTGTTAACATCGAACTTTAGAGCTTTAAATGAGCCTTTCGATCTTAAAACGTAAGGGAACCAACTATTATTAGGGTAAATCCTTGTAAAATTTGTTACAAGACAAACCTCAACATTAGCTTTATCTTTCCACAGATTCCGAGTAATGAAAGTACCGTAACCAACAATTGAAATGAGATTAAAACTCGTTGAATTATTTACATTCAATACTAGCTCTCAATTTAAGTGATTTGAGAAGCATCCGGTTTTATAAAGAGTAAATTATTACCACGAATAAATATTTCATTATACTTAGCCACAGGGCTACCATCCATAATCTCAGTAGCATTTTCTAGAATCATATTCATATAAGCGTCGATTTCTTTTAATAAACCCCTATATTCCGTCCCATCCTTTAGCCTAAGCAATATCTCACTGTTTTGTGCGGCTTGTAGAATGTGTAATGGGTTTTTATTTCTATTGTTCTGACTTGACATATTATAACCTTTTTCAAAAAAACATTTATATTATAATTATTGAAAAGATAATTTAAAGAAAAACTTTTTTCAATTAAAACCTTTCTAAGAATATTGAAACCTTTAAATGAAGAATCAGACAAGAAAAAAATAATTGTTGAGAAATATAATTCAACTTCAAGCTTCTACGACGATAGATATAGGAAAATCCAAAATGAGAAGTTTGAGCTTCATTTTCAAAATACCAATTTTAATTGTAAAACTCTTTTAGATGCGGGATGTGGCACCGGTCTTTTATTTGAGTATATTTCTAGCTTGAATAGTAATAATTTAGGTAGAACATTAAGATATATCGGAATAGATATTTCTTGGAAAATGCTTAAGCATTTCTATAACAAAACAAAAAAAATTAAGAATAAAGTAAATACTAATTTAATTTTGGGAGATATAGAAAATTTACCTTTTAGAGAAGACAAATTTAATCTAATTTTTTCAATCACATCTCTCCAAAATTTACATGATTTAAAGAAGGGGTTAAAAGAAATAATTAGAGTAGGTAAAGAGAAGACTGCTTTGAAATTATCAATTTTGCGGAAACATTTAAAGTTAGAGGAAGTGATTACTTATTTGAATTCACATACAATCAATCTGAGGACAGAGAATTTAGAAGAAGTAGAAGATGTACTTATTCAAGGAAGTCTAAATAAAAAAAATATTATTGAGGAAAACATTTGAAAGCTTTTACGTTATGTTTTAAGATAATATCCCAATGAAAAAGCTACTAAATTTGAAAGATATTCAACAAATTTATCATCTGTATCAAATAATTCCATTACAGATAAATGATGATACAAAATCGCATTAACAAGATTATACACGAAGATAAATACATCGACTAATCTTTTCTCGGATACTTGTTTAAAATTTTCATTTGTCTTCCTTAATTTCTGCACTTTATCTTTAAAAAAATTGAAAACCTTCTCTTTGTATGCATCATGCAATATTTTATCAGATTGTATAGCAGACCTAAAAGCTAGATTATATCCTTTGTTTTCCTCGTGATTCTTAAATAAATCTAAAACAAAATGATTGAGATAATCTCTTATATTTTCTTCATTCATGTTACTTAAATTCTGACTCTCCAAAAAAGTTTCCATCGATTCTTCAAAATATTTTCTTATAATATCTTCTTTCCCTTTCGGAAAATATTTATAAATCGTACCAATACTAATCTTAGCTGATTTTGCAACATGATTTGTGCTTGTTTTGTGATATCCTTGTTTTAAAATTAGTTTAAAAAATGTACCGTAAATCTGATTAATTTTTTCTTGTTTATTTCGTGAAAATTTTTTGCTTGACATTATAGTAATATTAAATGAGTAATTACTCATAAAGTTTATAAGTGAGTAAATACTCACTTATTTAAAAATTGAATAGTTATGACAAATAAATGATTCAAGAAGAAATAATTAAATTTTACAAACCTGCTAATCAAAACGATATGGATGTTGTGGAAAGTCTCATATATCCAATATTTTCTAAGGAAAATAAAAAAGATAAGCACTATTGGAATGAGATCCGGTCATTATTTTTATCTACCATGAAAAATGCTAATTTAAATTTTTTTAAAAGATATATTTTTTGGTTATATGTAAACAGAACCATAACTATAGGTCTGAAAAAAGGAATACCTCTTATTAAAGTTGAAGAAACATTGCGAAAGTTTATCAGAAAACGTGCCGATAATGAAAAAGATCGAAAGGCTTATGCATTCGAATGTGTTAAAAGGAGTTTTGAATTAGTAGAAGACTACATCGTAGGAGAGAAAATACTTGATCTTGGTGCAGGAAATGGGCTTTTAGCGTTAGAAATAAAAAAACAACTTAAGAAAGAAGTTGTGTTGGTTGATATTGTAGATTATAATTATACAGACTTACCATTAATCTTATATAATCCAGAGGAAAAGATACCATTAGCGGATGAGGAAGTAGATACTACCATTTTATATACCGTGTTGCATCATGCGAGTGACCCCGAACATCTATTGAAGGAAGCAACGAGAATAACCAAAAAACGCTTAGTAATTATAGAAGCCTATATTGAGGAAGATGACATAAGTATAACTAATAGCTTTTTTGATTGGTTTTACAATCGAGTAATTGGAGATGAAGATATCAACGTACCTCTTAATTTTCTTAGGGTGGAAGGATGGAAAAAAATTCTGAAATTATTTGGATTTAATGTGATTGAAACTAAATATATTGGAATTAGTGAACCCCTTGTTCCAGAACATCAGGTATTAATTATTGCTGACCATAATTATAGTTAAATTATAATGTCTAAATTTTATAATTCAAATTGACTATTGTCTATACGCAATGATCAAGACCTTTAGTTACAGGTCAACAGAGGGGATATCCAGACGAATCCAGAATAGTAACAAATATAAGCATTAATTCCAAATTTACTTTTTTTTAAATGATTGAATAATCTCTACAGGGTTGCTTTCTATATGGTATTTCTTTTGAAAGAAGTTACACACATTTTCAATATCTCTTTCTAAAATTGATCTTGCGTTTGGGTGATCTGACGGAATCCATTGTAGCCAATCGATTATTAATATATTTCCTTTATTATCTACTATTATATTGAATTCTCCTAGATCTCCATGGATCATGTTCGCTTTTTGATAAATTACTTTAAGTTGTTTGATGATCTTGTTAAAAATCTTACTTGGATTTTTAAGATTTTGATAAAACGCTAATTCTTTTCCTCTTAAGTATGACATTACTATTATATGTCGATTAAATCCTATTGGTTTAGGGGTATCTAATTTAAGTTCGTAGATTTTACTTAAAGCGTCAAATTCTTTTTTAGCGGCAAGTCTATTTACATACAACCAAGATATGTGCTTTCGTTCCCCTTGAAAACTTCTTAGCTTTTTGATATTCTTAAAACTGGTTCTACCTATCCTATATATTTTTAAAGCGAATATGTTCTTTTTGTCATCCATACACCCATAAACATCTGATTCTTTCCCTTTACCGATTAATGGTCCTAATTGATCTATTATTTCCCTCTCAACCAAAGTGTGAAGCCCTAGCACATCATAACCAATTGAATTGAGTGTATAAGCCACCTCGCTTTTGGAAGAGTCTCTTATTGTTAAATTCCATTTATGTACTTTTTTTAGACGAAACAGGGTTTCTTCCATTGGATATCTGGAATAAAATCTTATATTATTTACTGTAACATATTCAGATCTTTTCATTCCTATTTCAATTGCCATTAAAATTCTTAAGTCTTCTTTTTCCATATCTGGAAGAATGTGTGCTGCTTCAGCCATATTGATATCTTGAAAATCTTCTTATATTTGTAATTTAATAAAGGTTTTTAAAAAACGAATTTTCTGTAAATCTTTATGGATGAGATAAGTTTTATCACATTTGGTATTTCAAAAACCATAATTCCCAATGCAACTACGATCAGAAACTCAATTATATCATTTTGTCTGATATAATAGATTGAAGAAGATCCCTCTTGAAACAAAAACAAAAATATCCCTTGCTGTAAATAAGCAATTAAACCACCGCAAACTAATACCCCTAACAAGGAAAAAACTATAACTTGGTATTCAATTTCAATAATTCCTATAAGTATAATGATACTAAAGAAAATTAAAGATATAACTATTAATATATAAGAAATTAATAACCAATTGTTATATGCTTCAGCTCCAATTTCAAAATTTGCGTCAATTTTTATCCACGATAATGAAGAAATAAGGTTTACAAAAGAAAAGATAGGTAAAATTATCGAAACTAACAAAAAAATTAGATATAACCTTATTGAAATAAATCGGGAAAACTTATAATAATCTTTTTTATCTTCATGCTTTATTTCATATAACATTATATCTATCCTTTCTTGAATATGACTTGGTACTTTTTTCTTTAATACTAACAGTTGAAAATTTATAGTTGGGTAGTAGGACATTAGGGACTCTAACAGTCCATATCCCTTTTTCAATTTTTCTTGAGAGCTTTTTGGTCCATTCCATAGGTAAATGATATTGCGCTCTTCATCCAAAATAGCGCACAGATCGTGGTACAGTAAACTTTTATCTTCTTCAATCCATTTTTTGTTAGCTTCGTCGAAAATGTATGTTTTTAGCATAGAGATTCAAGTATTTTTAACTCTAATTAATTTATATTTTTTTCTATATCTAAACTACTTTGTTAGAGAAAACAGAAAAAGATGATAATGGGAATTTCACAACTTATGCGAAGAATTAATATTATTCGTCCTCAATTCTTTTTTTAATCTGTTTCCATTGTTCTTCTATATAGTCTTCATGTATCTTAACATCTTCATTAGAAATACTATTAAATCTTTTTTGGATGTTTAGATATTCGCTGATAGGTTTGCGTTTTGAGGGATCTAAAAATCTTTGACTATCCTTTGATAAAATGAATTTACCTTCAATCACTTCGTATAATGGCCAGAAACCCGTCTGAACTGCTAATCTCCCAATCTCAATTGAATCTTTAGGATTATACCCCCAACCGGGTGGGCATGGAGCAAGAATATGAATATATTTTGGTCCATTGATTTTTTGAGCGTTTTTAAATTTCTCGAATAAATCAAGAGGGTAGGAAGAAATAGCTGTAGCAACATATGGAATACCGTGAGCCTCTAGAATTTTCGCCATATTTTTTTTATATCCTTTTTTACCATTAGGAGTAGTAGTACTATAAGCACCTGGTGGCGTGCTTCCACTCCTTTGAACCCCCGTGTTCATGTATGCTTCATTATCGTAACAAGCGTAAATAAAATTAGTACCTCTTTCAACAGCTCCACTTAAACTCTGAATTCCAATATCTACGGTACCTCCATCTCCTGCGAATGCAAGCACATTAACTTCGTCAGCTAAACCTTTGTCTTCAAGTGAAGCAACGATTCCCGACGCTGAAGCACCTGTAGTAGCAAACGGTGTGTGAAGTACCGAAACTTTAGTAGTGCAAAATCCTTGCATTCCGTGTAGAACGGTTAAGCACGATGCCGGAACAGTAATTATCGTTTTTGGTCCTAAAGCCTTAAGAGCAATTCTATATATCAATGCCATTGAACATCCCGCACACGCTCTAGTGCCTGGAAATATGTATTCTTCTTCCGGAATTTCCATAAGTTTAACCATTTTTTTCATCCTCCCTTAAAATAATCTTTCTCGTCATAATCACCTAAATCATCTAATTTTAAACCAATAAAATCTGTTTCATGAGATATAATTCCTTTTTCTGATTCTTTTATTGCTCTGGTCACTCCTTTGGTTATATGCTGATCGGTTACATCTCTACCGCCTAATCCTACAATAAAACCTTTAATAAACGGAGCTTGTTTTAAACCGTATAAAGCTGCTTTTAATTCGTACGATAAGACCCCTTCATAACCATATCCAATATCTCTATCAAATACTACCACGAGTTTTGCATCTTTAAACAATTCTCGTAACTGTGAAGCGGGGAAAGGTCTAAATAACTTCAGACTCACTAAACCAACCTTTAATCCTTCTTTCCGAAGCTGACCGATAACATTCCGCGCTTGAGAAGCGACGGATCCCATTGCAAATATTAATATGTCAGCGTCTTCGGTTAAGTACGTTTTATAAATACCATTTCCATAAGATCGTCCAAATTTTTCTGAAAATTCATCGTGAACTTCCATTATGATATCAATTGAATTTTCAAGAGCTTTTTGCATTGCGTATCGGTATTCAAAATATCCTGGAGCGGTACCTTCAGACCCTCTATCTCTTAAATGGGGAGTAGTCACTGGATCAATCCCTTTTACGACAGAAACATCAGAAAGATTGTAATGATGTTCTAATGGAGGTAAAAAACTATCAATGTCATCTTGATTTTCTATAGAAACTGGCATCATCGTATGAGATAAGATGTAACCATCATAAGCAACTATAGCTGGAAGAAAAACCCTTGAATCTTCTGCTATTTTGAATGCTTGTAGGTTGGTATCGTAAATCTCTTGATTATCCATGCAAAACATCTGAATCCAGCCAACATCGCGTATTGTTATAAAGTCCTGATGATCTGTCCAAACTGACCAAGGAGCACCAGTAGCTCTGGTTGCTAAGTTGATTATTATCGGCAATCTATTTCCAGAAGCCCATGGCAGCATTTCATACATCAACATTAGACCATGGGAGGAAGTTGCTGTACCAACTCTAGAACCCGTAGCGGAAGCTGCACAACATACGGCAAGTGCGGAATGCTCTGATTCTACTTTCACAAATCGGGCTTTTAATTCACCTTTAGACACAAACTCTGCGATTTTCTCAACAACAGGACTCTGTGGAGTTATCGGATAAGCAGCTATAACCCCAACTCTTGCTTGTCTGAGAGCATGCGCTGCCGCGTGATTTCCAGTTAAAATTTTTGTTTTTTTATCACTAATTTCCGGTTTCTTTTCTGTAACTGTCACTCAATCTTCACCTCTTCCATTGAAATTGCTTTCACGGGACACTCTTCCTGGCAGATTCCGCATCCCTTACAATATTCTAAATCTATTTCTGGAGGTATTGTCCTTGTTACTACTGCTTCTGGGCAATATAACCAACAATTAAAACAACTTGGTTTTCCAGATTTTACGGGAATGCATTTTTCTAAATCTATTATAGGTTTCTTAGGACTCCATGTTCCTGTTTTTCCAGCTTCACCCTTAACAGGTTTTTGCACTGATCCGAGGATTTTTTGATAATCTTTTTTAGCATTAACCATAGATATCTCACAATTTAATGAATAATAACCAATATAAGAACTAGTATCTATTGTAATAAAACTCTTCCTATTAATTGAAATAGGGATCTACATCAAGAAATATATAAAATATCATTTTCGTTTTAAACTAGAAAAAAACTGAAGATATAATTCCCCAAAAGAAGAAATTGGGTTTTGGCATTTGGAAATCGAAAGAAATTTATATCCAACACTTTCATTATCTTTTTAGAAAAACATCAGTTTTTAATAAATATCACATCTTTAGGTGATAGAGATAGAGTATAATAAGGAAAAAGTTAGAGAAAAATACAAAGAACTATTTGAACACTCGTTAGATTTAATTTATGTGAATGATATGAATGGAAATTTCCTTGATGCTAGTGATTTAACATTAATTACTCTTGGTATAGAAAGAAAAGATATCCCTAATATCTCTTTTATTGATTTACTAGATAGAGATAATTTGATTAAAGCGTATAAAGTGACGAAGGAAATAAGAAAAACAGGGAAACAATCTGCCCAGAGCGAGTATAAACTAAAAACAAAAATGGGTGAGCACATCTACATACAAACTTATGGAATTCCGCTTAAGGAAAAAGGAGAGATATATGGGGTATTGGGAGTAGCTAAGAATATAACGGATCGTAAAAAAGCAGAAGAAAAATTAAAAGAATCAGCAGACATGTTCAAGGCTTTGTTCAAAGAGGGATCGATACCTGCTTATATTTGGCAAAATGTGGATGGACACTTTGTTTTAATCGATTATAACAACGCCGCGGCAAAGATTACACAAGGAAGCGTAGAAAATTTTTTAGGAAATAAAGCTTCTGAGATGTACAAGGATCGGAAAGATATTTTAAATGATTTGAACCTATGTTTGAATGATAAAACTCATATTAAGCGAGAAGTTAATTATAGATTTCAATATACTAATGAGGAAAAATATCTTCTTGTAAATTACGGTTATGTGCATCCCGATTTGATAGTAGTACGTACCGAAGACATTACGGAGAGAAAGAAAGCAGAAGAGCAGTTAAAAGAATCCGAGCTTAAATACCGCAATATGATTAATAACCTTGATGTTGGTTTTTATCAAGTGACTTTAGATGGAACAATGTTAAACCATAATCCCGCTCATAATAAGATTTTAGATTACGACCTTTCAGAAAGTTTAGTAGGTAAAAAAGTAACAGATTTTTGGCAATTTCCCGAAGATCGAGAGCAGTATTTAGAGCAGATTTTACGAGATAATTATGCTACGAATTACATATGTCCATCTTTGACTAAAAATGGCAAGAAAGTTGTTGTTCAATTAAACTCACATTTAATGCTAGATAAACAAGGAAATCCGCATGGAATTGAAGGAACTTTTATCGATATCACAGAAAGATATAATTTAGAAGAAAAATTAAGAGAATCAGAGAGAAAATATCGTAATCTTTATGATAACACACCATTCTCGGTAGTACTAACCGATACTCAAGGAGTGGTTGTAGATATGAACCCGAAAGCAGAAATAATGTTTGGTTATACCCCAGAAGAAATACTTGGTCGTAAGTTCATGGATCTTTCAGTTATTCATCCAGACCATTTATCTACAATTCTAGAAGTTTTTAAAAAGTTTATAAAAGGAGAAAGAATCCATAGAATAGATGTCCAAATACAAAATAAGGATGGAACAATAATTTGGACAAATTTACAAGCAGCATTGATGAAAATCAACGATGAAACATTCGTTCAAGCGTTATTTACAGATATAACAACGAAAAAAGAAGCTGAGTTTTTAATAACCGAAGAAGTCAAAAAATTGAAAGAACTTGACAAGCTGCGAAAAAATTTGATTTCTAGGGTTTCACATGAATTGAAAACACCTCTCGTTTCCGTTAGTGGAGGTTGTGAGCTACTTATGACAGTTTATGGTGATAAATTGAAAAAAGAAGAACTCGAAATAATAGAACTTATTGAGAAAGGAGGTAGAAGATTAAAACATTTAGTTGATAATTTAATTGATATTTCTCGAATTGAATATGAAAAGTTCAAACTTGTAAAAGAAAAAAATGATTTGAGCGAAATAATACGAGAAATTTCTAATGAACTAATGTATTCAATAAAAGAAAGAAATATTAATTTGAATCTGGTACTTCCAAAATCTTTTCTTATTGAATTGGATAAAGTAAGGATCGAGCAAGTAATAATGAATTTACTCTCAAATGCCATTAAAAATACACCTCCGAATGGGGATATAGAGGTAAACTTAGAGAAAAAAGAAAATATGGCAGAATTTTCTATAAAAGATACGGGAATAGGTATCTCTCAAGAGGAGATGGATATGTTATTTACAAGATTTGGCAAATTAGAACGGTATGGTGAAGGTTATGAATATATCGATATCCAGGGAACGGGATTAGGACTATACATCTCTAAAGAAATAGTGGATTCACACAAAGGGGAAATTAGAGCTGAATCCGCAGGCAGAAATAAAGGAAGCATATTTATAGTTAAGTTGCCAATTTCTTGATACCTAAGATGAAAAACTCAAGGTTATAGTAATTTAGCCAGATTATAACCTTTCTCGATTAAATCGTAGTTAATGTTTCCTAACTTTTCTCCCATTTTATTGAATAAAACATCTTTTAAATTCTCTAAATTCAGATCGGGTAATGCCTTTGAAAGAAGACCTAAAATTGGAGTATTAATTACAGGATTTCCATCTATAGTTAAATTTTTTTCGAGAGCTAAATTACTGATATCTGCAACAACTACTTTAATAGAATCATTAAGATTATATTCAGCAACAAAATGTTCTGGGTTTTTATCTGAATTTACAATAAACACTCCATTTTTTTCTAATGATTGAGTGATGTCTTTTTCTAAAACGCTATCATCAAAAACGATTAAGATATTCGGGTTTTCAATTTGAGAACGATCATATATTTTTTCCGCTCTAGATAATTTTACATACGCCTGGACAGGGGCACCTCTTCTTTCTGCACCAAAGGAGGGATATGCTTGGACATCAATAAAGTTACCACTTAAATATGCTGCTTCTGCTATTATTTCACAAGCTGTTACTATGCCCATACCCCCTCTACCAAGTAAAACTATTTTAATCAAATCCAATTCGCTCATAGTAAAGATCACCTTAATTTAACAATTAGGTTTGGAAGAAACCTTATTTTTAAAGAGTTCATTAAAAAATTAAAAACTTTTGTTATTTTTGGTTTTAACACTTAATACTTCATTAAATAGCTTCCAATGTGATGAAAAGTATAAAGAGTATACTTCATAAATAAGAGTATTCAATTGAAAATTGTTCAATGAGCTATGTATAATGATTAACGAAAAAAGTTATTTTGAAGGTAGAGAGACTAAAAGGTTGTTTTATCAATACTGGTTACCTGATTCTGGAAATATTAAAGCATATATAATAGCTCTGCATAGTTGGGGGGCTCATTCCGACAGAATGGAAGTCCCTGCGGAATATTTCACAGAAAACGGATACGCTATTTACGCATTTGATATCAGAGGTCATTGGAGAAATGCAGGTAACAATCCTGGGCACATTGATAGCATGGATCATATTCAGAAAGATATAGTTCTATTTATAGATTTAATAAAAAAAACTGCTAAGGAGAAGAGGATATTTTTAATGGGTCAATCGTTTGGCGGTTTAGTATCTTTAATTTTTGCAATTAATCATCCAGGTTTACTTGGCGTTATAGCATCCTCTCCGTTACTGAGATTTTCTAAAAAATTATCTTTAAGTAAAAGATTGGGTAAGAAAATTACAGGACCAATTTCTAAAATTTCTCCCAATAAAACTATAGATATGATGATAGAACAAAACCTGTTAACAAGTGACATCAAAATTCTTCGTAAACATATTTCTGATACTAAAAAAATCGAAAAGATTTCTTTGAGATCCGCTGCTGAAATGGAAAGTTCGATGAAATGGACTATGGAAAACGCTGCTAACTTATTATGTCCAACATTGGTTTTACAAGCGGGAAACGATAAAATAGTGGATAAGGAAGCGAATAAAGAATTCTTTGAAAATATTAAAACTAAAGATAAGACATACAGGGAATACGATGGGCTTCTTCATGAATTATGGAATGAAAAAAGTAGAGCACAAGTTTTTCAAGATATGTTTGTATGGCTAGAAAAACATCAAAAAAGTTAATTCTTTTAAATAGTTCAGTCAATTATGGAAATTTTTCATGCAAATCCTTTATAAAATCGTCTAATTCTCTCATAGATTTTTTTGCAAAAGCTACTTTTCCGCACTCATCTTCTAAGTCGAAGCAGGATTTAATGTAAGCTTTGTTCATAATTGTTAACATGGATTTTATGAAGAATAAGAATTCAGTTTGGTGTTTAGTTAAAATTTTTAGGAATTTTCTTGTTTCCAGATCGATGGAATCAAGAGGAAAAATGCGTGTTGGAAAATTTATATTTTTTAGTTCTTTTAATCCCGCTTTATCGGCAGTAAATAACATATTTTTGGCATAAGTTAACCCGAAACCTAATAAAGGTAGAAGAGTTGCTCCCGTTTGCGGAAATGCTGAAATTGCAATCTCCGGAAGTCTTAAATATAATTCTTCCTTTGGTCTATCCGCAAAAATTCTTAGGTCAGACGCTAATATCATCAAAACTCCAAAACCCACGGCTATGCCTTGAACTTGTGTGATAATTGGTTTCTTTATCATAAGCATTGTTTCATTTACTTTTCTACCCCATTCTGTAATTTCAGAAATCTTTTCAGGAGCCCCTTGGATTTCTTTTAGGTCATATCCTGCCGAAAAGAAACGCTGCTCAGTGCTCTTTATTAAAATACATTTTACCAATTCATCTTCATCTGCTTCTAATAACCTACTATGCATCATCTGGAGCATACCGATACTGAAAGCGTGTGCTTTTTCTGGTCGATTTATAGTAATTGTAGCTATACGACCTTTAACTTCGTACATGATTAAATCTTGATTACTCATAGGATCTCAAACTCATATTAATAAATTTAAATTTTATCATGTTATAAGAAATAAAAATTTTTAGAGAATTGCTCGAGAATTACTTTATTTGGATTTAATAAAACTACATATTATTAATTTTCTAATAAATATTATAAATTTCTTTTAAAAACTTATAGTCTTGTAATATTTAATTCCAAAAATTGATTCCTTTCATATAATGTCTAACAAAGATTCGATAGAGGATAGGAAATTCAAGGATTTAACTCCTATGATGAAACATTGGTACAGTGTAAAAGAAAATCATAAAAAAAAATACCCAAACCATATAATTGCTTATAGAATGGGAGATTTCTATGAGTTTTTCTATGACGATGCTGTAAGAGTTTCTAAACTATTAGGAATTACACTAACGAAACGAAAAGTAGGAAGCGATGCATACCCACTTGCTGGAATTCCTCATCATGCAGGGAATTATCTAAAAAACTTGGTAAATTTAGGTCAAACTGTTGTCGTCGTTGACCAATTAGAGGATCCCTCTACTGTAAAAGGAAGGATAGTTAAACGGGGTGTAGTAAAAATACTTTCACCCGGAACCATTACAGAATTGGATATGTTGAAATCTAACGAGAATAACTATATATGCTCAATTGTTAAGGAAAGAAAGGGTTTTGGCATCGCTTTCGCTGACCTTTCAACGGGTGAATTTGTTACAACGGAATTTTTAAAGATCGACCAAGATCCGTTAGAAAAAATACTAAGCGTCTTTTCACAATATGATCCAGTTGAAGTAATCGTACCTACTGAATTAAAAAAAGATGACCATCTCTTTATGTTGTTAACTGATTTGAACGATGCTCTAATTAAAACTTATGAGGATTTAGTTTTTGATTACGATGAATCGTATAATCTAATTAAAAGGCACTTCGAAATTTCTAATTTGAATAGCTTCGGTTTAGAAAATAGTGAAATGGCAGTTCAAGCTTCAGGAGGATTATTAGCATTTTTAAAAGAAACCCAGAGAGATGTGATTCCTAACATTTTCAAGATACGATTTATTCGAGAAGAGAGCGTTTTACATATAGATTATATCACACAGAGGAATTTGGAATTAGTTAACTCTCTTTGGGAAAAAGGGAAGGATACAACTTTGTACTCAATATTTAATCAGACTCACACACCAATGGGAGCTCGATTATTAAAAAAAATCATTCTACAGCCGTTAACAGATCTAAATGAAATAAACCAAAGAATTAATATAGTTCATAAGTTTAAAGATGATGTTTTCTTAAGATCGGAGTTAAGGGAAGAATTAAAGGTTATAGGTGACCTTGAAAGATATATCAACCGAATCAATTACTCTAGGAACAGTAACGCTCGTGATTTGATTAACATAAAGCAAGCTTTAGAAAGGATACCGAAAATTAAAAATATATTAGAAGAAACTAAAATTCCAGAAATCTCAGATTTTAATAAAAAAATTGAAGATTTTACAGACATTCAAAGTATAATTGAGGTTTCAATCAAAGAAAATCCTCCAACCACAATTAAAGAGGGTAATTTAATTAAATCGGGTTTTAATGAGAAGATCGATGATTTAAGGGACATACTTCAGAATGGCAAAAGTTACATTCTTGATTATGAGAAAGAACAAAAGAAGAGATGGAAATTAAATTCCGGTTTCAAAGTGGGACATAATAATATACTTGGTTACTACATCCAAATTACTCTAAGAACATTAAAAGAGATCCCTAAAGTACCAGATGAATACATAGAACGCCAAACATTGAAAAATGCAAAAAGATATACTACCAGCGAACTAAAAAAACTTGAAGAAAAAATAATTCATGCTGAAGAACAAATAAATGAAATGGAATACGAAGTCTTTAGTACTATTCGAGAAAAGGTTGTAGATAAAACTTTATTCGTCTTAGAAACTGCTAGAAATATCGCTTATATTGATGTGTTAGCCTGTTTTGCTGAAATAGCAGAGAAATACAACTATTGTCGCCCTAAGATGAATAATGGAGATACAATTATAATCAAGGAAGGACGACATCCTGTTATAGAACAGATTAATATTTCTGAAAGGTTTATCCCTAACGATTGTTATTTGGGTACGAATAAAGAGCAAATCTTAATAATTACAGGTCCAAATATGGCTGGTAAAAGTACGTATCTCCGACAAGTTGCATTAATTTGTATTATAGCTCAAATGGGTTGTTTCGTACCGGCAAAATCAGCAAATCTCGGTATAATTGACCACATTTTCACACGCATTGGCGCATCTGACGATTTAGCAAGAAAGTTAAGCACTTTTATGATTGAAATGACCGAAACCGCAAAAATATTGAATTTTGTCACAAAGAAAAGCCTTGTAATTATAGATGAACTTGGAAGAGGGACGAGTACGAGTGATGGTCAAAGTATTGCCTTGGCGACTCTTGAAAAATTACATGAATTAAAAGCAAAAACGCTATTTAGTACTCACTATCACCAATTAACTGAAATAGATTTACCACGAATAAAAAATTATCATCTTGACATTATTGAAAATGACGACGGTAGCATAAATTTCATTCGCAAACTACAACCTGGAAGCACTGACAAATCTTATGGAATTCATGTTGCAAAATTAGCAGGGATTCCAGACGATGTTATCATAAGAGCATTTGAGATACTCGATCAAATTGAAGAGAAAGATCCTTTTAAAGCCACAGTAAAAGAAAATGGTAATGGAATTACTCAGGGGAAATACCATGACAAAATTATCCAGGAGAAAATGACTGTACTTGATCGTGTAAATTCAAATGTAGAAATGAAAAAAAAAGAATTAAATAAATATGAAGATGATCTATATAGGATAAAAAAAGAAATATCTATTAGATCCTCTGAAGTTGAGAAAAAAAAAGAGACTTTGGCAAATTTCAGAACACAATCAGAAGTAAATAAAATATCAAATTTAAACAACAGAAAAGAAAAAAAATACGTACAGACTACTTTTTTTAAGCCAACAATCGTAAAAGAAACAGCAAATGAGGAGTACTTCAAAGAATTAATTGAAATTATTGATGAAATTGAAATTAATTCGCTAACACCAATTGAAGCAATGAAAAAGCTGATATTAATAAAAGAGAAATTATCAAATATCAAGGATTAAGGATAAGTGGCATTATCCAAACTGTAATACTTATATAGATATAGAAAAATATTAGGATATACACCATAATAGTTCTGATTTTGTGTCCTTTCTCATAATGCTCAAGGCGCTCAAATAGCATTACAAACATAAATCCTAAAAACATTAAGTGTGAAGGTTGCACTGCTTTCCATATTATTGGATCGAGAAAAGTCAAACCCTGAATACCGGGGGTGCTGTTTGACCAATTATTAAGCATTTGGAAAAGATAATCTGGAAAAATAATATAAGGCAAACACAATACAAAGAAAGGGATAATATAATAAATTAAATCTTTAAATTTGATTTTTTTAATAAGTAGTAAAACGAGGATAAATAGAACTGAATTTATTTTTATAGTTGAGATGGCAAAGAATATCCCTGATACCCACATTTTATCTTTTTCTAAAGATGTGTAAGATATTAATAAGAAGAATATGATTAAGAAGTTACAATTATTATACCACCCATCTATGAGAAAACCAACAGCTATAGTAAAGTAAAACCACAACAAATTTGTTCTATTTTTAATTATTTTAAATCCTTTCAGAACAATATAGCTAGAGAGTACTAATCGTAATATATCCCATATATACACACCAATTTCGAAAGGAATAAAACCCATTGGATAAAAGATGAAGTACCAAAAATAGAGGTAATAAGGAGGCCAATCCGGTACTCCTTCGGGTACAATAATCGGATCGTAAAAATCTATTAAGCCATTTTTTAATCCTAATAAAAGAATTCTAAAATCCACATCTCTAGATCCATCTAAAAATAATGGTAAGTCGATTAAATTTACAATGATTCTGGTAATGATAAGAAATATTGTCATGGAAATCAGTAGATAAACCATGTTGGTATGAATAGTATAGTGTGTTTCTTCGCTCATTATAATGTTAAAAATTAATTTAATTGAGATGGATAATTTTAAGTATTAATCGAAATTTAAAAGAATTTTGTTGTCGCCTTTCATTATTTCAAAATGCTGTTTTTATTTAAATCTTAATAGAGTTTTATTTTATATTTGATGGTTATTTGATCCATATAACCTTTTTAAAATTATAATGATTAATGATGGATTAGGAATAAGTTGAAAAGAAGCAAAATAAAGAAAATAGTTGACGCAGAAAAGATAGCGGCAGGAGAAGTCGTAGAAAGACCAGCAAACATTGTAAAGGAATTAATTGAAAACAGTATAGATGCTGGAGCGAAAGAAATACGAATAATAGTCAAAAAAGCCGGAAAAGGTTTAATCCAGATAATAGATGATGGCATTGGTATCCCTCCTGATGAGATTGGTGTCGCGTTTGAGCGCCACACCAGTAGTAAAATTGTAAATATAGAGGATTTAGAACATTTATCTACTTTGGGCTTTAGAGGGGAAGCTTTAGCTAGTATTTCAGCAGTAAGCAAAGTTGAAATAACTTCAAGAATTAAAGAAAGAGAAAGAGGAGTGCAGTTAACTCTAGAAGAGGACAAAATTATAGAGAGGAAAGAGGTCTTTTGTCCAATAGGAACGGATATTAAGGTTAAGAGCTTATTCTATAATATCCCAGCTAGATTAAAGTTTTTAAAAAAGGACCCTACCGAGCTGGGTCACATTTCTGACATTATCCAACGATACGCTTTGGCATATCCTCAACATCATTTCATCTATTCACATAATGATTTGACCATCCTAAATTGTCCCTCTTCAAATGATTTGAGAACGACAGTTTTTCATATCTATGGGAAAAAAGTAGCAAGTTTGATGGAGTCCATTAATTATAGGGAAGACGACTTTAAGCTCTATGGGTTGATTGGGCATAGTGAGATATGTAAAAACAGTAGAACACATTCAAGTTTCTTATTAAATAGGCGGTATGTTATAAGTGACCTTATATTTAGGGCTATTCAAGAGGCATATAAAGGAACCTTAATGATTGGAAAATTTCCGTTTTTCATCATAAATCTTGAAATTAACCCTTCCATAATAGATTTTAATGTTCACCCAAAAAAGTTGCATGTTCGGTTTGAAAATGAAGATTACATATCCAATAAAGTTTACAACATCGTCCGTAAATTTGTAGAAGAAAAGTTTATAGAAAAAGAAGATACTTATACTTATTCAGAAATCAGGGAATTTGCATCACCTGAACTCGACAAAGACAAAGAAGAACTATACAAAGAATCCGAAAGTTCAATTGGTGATAGTAAAAGATATATTGAAGGCCATAATGAAAAACTTGAGCTCATTGAAAATATTCTTACTCGTCAAACTTCAAAAGTAGAGAAAGAAGTGTTAGAAAAAACCGTTCAGTTAAATTTAACAAGCAGCGATATTGTTACTGAAACCAACGATTTGCCATCAGCAGATTCAGTTTTAAGAGGAAATTACATCGATTTGAAAAATTTTCCTAAATTGCGATTAATTTCTCGAACAGGTCAGTTAAGTAACAAAACATATATTATTTTAGAGGGGATTAATGAAAATGGCGAAGAGGGTTTCTACATATTAGATCAGCACGCAGCCTCAGAACGCGTTAATAAAGAATTTTTTTACGATTTTTACAAGAATTCTAAAAAGACCAAACAAAAATTAATTAACCCTCTTAAAATTGAGGTTAGCCCAAGCGAGAAATTCTTCTTAGAAAGTAATATAAGAGAAATCACTAGATTAGGTTTTGATTTTGATCATTTCGGAGGGAATTCATTTATTTTAAGAGCAGTTCCTATAATCATGGGAAGAACTCCAAATTTACATATTATCAAAGAGATCATCAGCGATATCACCGATATTGGAAAGGATAAGAGCTTTTCAGATAAATTAGAAGAAATTATAAATTATTTAGCGTGTCACAAAAGTATTCGAGGAGGAGATGATCTGTCGTTACAATCCATTAGAAAATTAATTATCGATTTAGCAAACTGCAAGGATTCGTTCCATTGTGCACATGGAAGACCAACGCTTAAATTTTTCTCATTTAAAGAGTTGGATAAACTTTTTAAAAGAACAGTATGATAGTGTAAAAATACTAATAGCAAATCTTTTTTAGAATCTTTGGTTAGAAGATTACGCTTTACTGAATGCAATTCCTTCAATTCCCTGGATGCCTTCTACTTGTCCAAGTAATTCTTCAACCCTATCGGTACCACCCCATTCCTCAGGATACCTAACTCGCACTCTTGCTTTTTTCAAACCAAATGCCACGGGCTTTATCTCGTAATGCTCAATAACAACATTATCAGGAAGTACATTTTTCAATTTTAAAACGAAATCTTCAAAATCTATATCAATATCTTCTGGTACTACATCAATTAGTGCTACAAATTCTCCCATTTTAGGTATACGCTCTAAACTTTTATTTAAGGCCCTTTAAATTCGCAACGAAGACATTTATATGTGTTTCCCATAGTTCTGCACCGTTCACATCTCCAAATAGTAACATCTCCACACTGGGGACAAGGAAAATGGACTGCAGCTTCATAAGGGGCTATAGGCCGTCCACAAGAGAAACACATGTTTTTTTTATAACTTGACATGGTTATTATTGTTAGTCTTGGTTAACTGTAATGGATAATAAAATATCTTATAACTTTAATTATTTTCGATTTTAAAAACTAATTTCTATCTAAGTTTCCAAGGAAATAATCGTAATCAATATTTATATTAATTCACAACATAATAATTATAAAGCTTATTTTATTTTATACAAAAGTTTTTTTTTAGAAGTAAGATGCCAGAGAATAAAGTGAAGAAATATTTTAGCCTAATAGAGGCATGGGCTTGGTGCGAAATATGTACCGAAATGGTCAATATTAGGGTAGATAAGGAGGAAATTAAGGCTGGATTAAAAATGGGGATTTACACAAAAGAACATAAACATTTAAATCCGTATCCTGATCCTGAAGATGTAGATGATGTTTCCAGTCAAGAGCATACGGTTTACATATACATTGACGAAAATTACGACATCACGGGGGTAAGATCGTTTTTTGGAGATTCACCAAGTATGAGTGATGTTGGAGGACCTAGCGTCGAACCAGGCGGAGAAGTGAGAATTCCAATTGTAGTAAAGGAAGTACAACCTATGAGCGTTCAACTAGGAATGATTTCTATGGAAGAATTTAAACTTTTGAAAGTGTGTGATGGAATGAATTCAGTAGGACAATGTGCTGAGATAACGCAGGAGCCTGTCGAAAAAATCGAAGATATGTTAGATAAATTAAGAAAGAAAGGCTTAGTTAAAGTTATTAAGAGAACATCTGAATGATGAGAAACAATAATCTAACTTCTTTTTAAGTATAACTATCATGAAAAAAGAGTTCTACTTTTTTAAAAAATTTATTACTTCATTTCCGGGAAGCGTTTTTGGATTGATTTCTATTGGGATAAGTCTATTCACGCATTTAATAGGAGTTCTGCTTTATCCTAACTACGATATGACAAGTATGGCAATAAGTTTTTTAGGAGATGGATATGGTGGGATAATCTACCGTGTTGGGTTAATTTTATCTGGGATTATAGGCATTCCATTCTGCTTTTATTTAGGAAAATCCTTAGATAATGAAGATACGGACGAACCTATCCGAAAATTAGCATTAATAGGATCAATTATTTATTGTATCTCGTTAACTTTTGTTGGCTACTTTTGGGGAAATAATATTGTGGTTTCTTTTATCCATGGTTTATGCGCATTTCTATGCTGGGTTGATGGTTTAATCTTCATAAGCCTTTTTAGTATTCTAATGCTAAAAGATGAGAGATTTCCAAAATCGATTACTTTTTTTGGATTTGTTATTGCTGGGACGTTCTTACTACACTTGACTGTTCTTAGCTCAATAACACAATGGATTATGACTTTATCAATAATGCTGTGGGTGTGGGTAATTTCCTCTTATATGCTATACAAGCATTTTTAACAAAAAGAATTAAACAAAAATTAAATATAAGTGATTATAGTAATCCTGTAAATTTCATCATTTTTCGAGTTACGGATTCGAAAATATCTTCTACTTTATCACCAGTTTTGGAAGAACATTCAAAATAACCTTGTAAATTATATTTTTCAGACAACTCAACAGCGTCCTCGGTTTCAACAGATCGTTTTTCTTGGAGATCTAGTTTACCTCCCACCATAACAATCGGTATTTGTATTTCTTTTTCTCTGACATTTTTCTCAAAAATAGAAAGCCAATCATCTATATTTTTTACGCTTGTATATCGAGTTATATCAAACATAAATATTCCCCCATCAGCACCTTTAGCAAAGCTAGGTAATAGCACTTTAAAACGTTGTTCTCCTCCAAAATCCCAAATTCGGATAACCACTTTTTTTCCATCTATTTCTAAGTCTTTCACATAAAAATCAGCACCAACGGTCATTTTTATATCTTCATCAAACACTTTTGTAAGATATCTATTAACAAGAGTAGTTTTTCCTACGCCTCCATCTCCAAAAATACATAACTTAAACGCACCTTCACGATCTGTCATTTTTTAAACCTCATCTATATAATGTATATTAATTTTCCTCTAACTTTGTGTGTCAGTCTATATGAGAATAATTTATTTCATAATATATTTAACGTCTTATTTTAAAATTAATATTTCTAGTATATTAAATTATATTTTTAACTTCTAATAAAAAAATCTTCTAATATGTAGAACAATTATACTTTCAATTTCATAAAGCATTGTTACAGAAGAAAAATAATAAATAACATTTAGAATAAAAGTAAAATTATGTCAGATCAAAAAATTTACTATAAATATTGGCCAAATGGAGTTCCAAAAGAAGTGGAGATTCCAAATAAGAATTTAATTGATTTTCTAGAAGATTCTGCGAATATGTATCCTAATAATGTTGTAACATATTTTATGGGATTCGAACTCACCTATTCTATGTTACTTGATATTGTTTATCGTGTAGCAACAAAATTAACCGAACTTGGTATAAAGAAAGGTGATTGTATAGCAATCCAATTTACCAATAACCCGGCGTTTATTGCATATTATTACGGTATTTTAAAAATTGGTGGAGTTGTTACTCCAATCTCGCCATTATTTAAAAAGCTTGAGATAAAACGACAATTAAACGACAGTGACGCAAAAGTTTATATCGGTTGGGAAGGTTTTTCCGGACTAGTAGATCCTATTATTGGTGAAACCGGTGTAAAGCACAAGTTTTATAGCAACCTATCGCCTTATTTATCGCCTAATCCTATGGCGCCTCCTGAATTTCCCATGGGAGGCGATCCTATGATCGAGGATTTAATACGGGAAACAACACCAAATCCACCAGAAGTGGAAATTACTCAAGACGATTTAGCTCAATTGCAATATACGGGTGGAACAACAGGATTCCCTAAGGGAGCAATGTTGACTCACGGAAGTATTGCTGCTAACATTTTTCAAGCTGAATCGTGGTTTGTTGAAAAAGAATTAGGTAAAGAAGTATTACTAGCCGCCTTACCTTTTTACCACATATACATGGGTTTTATGATGAACATGTGTGTCCATAATGGATGGAAACTAGCGTGTGTTTTCAATCCTCGGGAAGCTCACGAAGTTATAGAAGTAATCGAAGCAACTAAGGTTACCGTATTTCCTGGAGTAGCTGCTATCTATAACAACCTAAATAATTACGAAGGAATCCAAAATCACGATTTGTCGAGTATAAAATATTGTTTAAGCTCAGCAGGACCCCTTCCAGATGATGTGAGAAAAACTTTTGAAAAATTGACGGGATCCAAACTTCGAGAAGCGTATGGATTAACAGAGATGTCACCAGCCGTCACAGCAAATCCTTTCGAAGATAATTTCAAACCAGGTACGATTGGCATGCCGTTCCCTAATACAGATGTAAAAATTTGCGACTCTAACGGTAATACGCTTGGGATTGGAGAAGTTGGAGAACTAGTGACAAGAGGTCCACAGATGATGAAAGGGTATTACAAACGTGAGGAAGAAACGGAAAACACAATCAAAGATGGCTGGTTATGGACCGGCGACTTAGCATTAATGGACGAAGATGGATATTTTGTTATTAAGGATCGGTTAAAGAACTTGATAAAGTATAAAGGACATTCAGTTTATCCTACTGAAGTAGAAGATCTCTTGTATTATCATGAAGCTATTCAGGAATGTGGCGTTATTGGAATAATTGATAATGAAGGAAAGGAAAATATTAAAGCGTACGTTGTATTAAAGGAAGAACTTAAAGACAAAGGAATCAGTGAAAAGGATATCATTAACTGGGCTAAAGATAATATGGCGTTTGATAAATATCCTCGTTTTGTGGAGTTTATTGATGAAATTCCGAAGACAATAGTTGGAAAGGTGTTACATCGGGAATTAAAAGATTTAGAAGCGTTGAAAAAGTAAGTATTTAGTTAAGAGATTTATGAATTTCATTTAAAAATCAATAATCTTTATGAACCAAATAAGATTCATCATTTCTATTAAAATTATTTGCGTTTAACTCTTTTTTTTTATAAAGAATTATCAATATTTTTTTTAACTTAGATTATTTTAATAGTATTAATTATGGAAGAAGCTATATTTGGAGCAGGTTGTTTTTGGGGAGTCGAATATAAATTTAGTAAGGTAGAAGGTGTAGTTGAAACTGAAGTTGGATATACTGGAGGGAGTACAGAAAATCCGACTTATAGAGACGTCTGTACTAATAAAACAGGACATGCCGAGGTTGTTAAAGTTACATTTGATCCTTCAGTTGTATCATATGAAGTGTTATTGGAAATCTTCTGGGATATCCACAATCCAACTACGCTTAATCGCCAAGGTTGGGATATTGGAACTCAATATAGGTCTGCTGTGTTTTACACTAATGAAGAACAACGCTTGTCTGCAATAAAATTAAAGGAAAAGTTGGATACATCCGGAAAGTATAAGAAGCCAATTGTTACTGAAATTGTTCCTGCTGTGGAGTATTATAAAGCAGAAGAATATCATCAAAAGTACAACGAAAAAAATAAGAAGTCAGTATTTTCTCTTTAAATTTAATTTATTAATTGAGAGCTTGCAATTTCAAAATAAGTTTATCTTTATGTCTTTCCCATACCCTATCAACTGTTTTTCTTATAACCTTTTTAGCGATTTTTTTAACTGCGTACCTATTCATTCTAGGACCTAGCTTGCCATATACTCTTTCGGTAATCAAATTTTTCAAGAGTTCCTCTAATGAACCACCTTTCGAAGCCTTATCTATAAATAACGCAAAAACTTTTTCGACTCCATTATCAATTTTTTGTCTTAATTGGGGAGAGATCTCTTCTTCCATATTTAAAACCTTTATTGTCCGCTTTCCGCGACTATGAAACAGTAAAATTATATAGAATATCTTAGTACTTATATAAAAAATTAGGCTTATCATAACCAATTAATAAATACTTTTTTTTTATGAACAAGCTTAATATATTTTATGCTAAATCATAGATTAATAGATCCTCCCCGTGAGCCCGAAAAGTTTGTCAAAGAAGCTGTTCAATTTTTACAAAAACATGCGAAAAATAAAAAAGTGTTCTGTGCTCTCTCTGGAGGGATAGATAGCTCTGCAACCTATCTACTGCTCAAAGAAGCTGAAATCGAAACTATTCCAGTTTTCATAGATCACGGACTTATGCGAATAATCAGAGGTAAAGAAGAAAGAGAACATATAAAAAAACTATTTCCTGATGTTTTAATTGTAGATATTAGAGACACATTTCTACCTAAGATATTAGGAGAAGAAGATGCTGAAGGTAAAAGGAAATTATTCAAAAATGCTTACTCTGATACCATAAGCAGAGTAATTAAAGAAGAGAATTGCCAATTATTAGCCGATGGCACCATTTTACCAGATATAGAGGAAAGTTTTGGAGTGAAAATCTCGGATCTGAAAGAAACTATGTCATTGCAAGAAGAGCTTTCATTAAAGGCAAAAAATCCCCAAGGTTTTGTTAAAAGTCAGCATAATTTAGAGATTGAATATAATGTTGAAGCTACTATTCAACCTGTTGCTAGTCTAACCAAACCAGAAGTTAGAAAAACTCTTGAATACTTCAATATGCCTAAAGAATTAGTATTTAGGAAAGCATTTCCAGGACCTGCGCTCTCAGCGAGAATTATAGGTCCAGTGACAATGGATAACTTAAACTACGAGAAAAAAGTCCATGATGTCGTAGAATCCACTATCAACGATTATTACACCGAAAAATATGGAAAACCCATGATTATTAATGACAAAGGAGAACAAGAACCGTTTCAAGCGTTTGCTGCAACAACTACTGATGTACTATTGAGAAAAGTAACGGGTATTATTAATGGTCATAGAACTTACGAAGTTCCATTATCGATTAAGGGTGAATGGGATTTTGAAAAATTAGTCCGTTTTGCTTCACAGGTGAAAGGATATGCTAGAATCTTTTACGAGCTTCATGAAAGCCATGAGGGTATATATGACGTAATTATTCGCTCAATAAATAGCATAGATGCAAGAACGGCAAGTGTTACAAATTTACCGATAGATTTAATTGAAGAATTAAAATATAAATTGCTAGAGTTCCCAGACACAAAGGATATTTACTTTGATATTACACCGAAACCACCAGCTACAATTGAATATGTCTAAAGTTTATTTACACTTAATGCTATAGAAAAAGAAATAGAAATCCATTTAATGCAGTACTTTTATAGAGGCTTTCAATCTTTTTAAATTCGAATCGTATTCTGGACAAATTTTATATTCGGGAAAATTACATAAGGTTTCAATCTTAGGAAGGGTACATTTGTGCGAAAAAGGGCATGATAAAATGTTCCTTTCAAGGTTATAATTTAATTCACTAATCATTATTTATACCAACTTTTCATCGATATTAAAGAAAAATACAAATTTCTTATGTCCGTTATACTATCCCAAAATAATTAAAAAAAGCTGAGTGCGAGAAATTATTAATTTCTTACGTTTACCTACCTATCTTAATGAGTCAAGTAGTATTTTTAGAAGTAAAAAGGATTTTCCTTTTATTAATTGGAACAAGAAAAAGAGTTTTATTATTTTATGATATCGGTGATAAAACAAGTCTCAACGATTTTTATTCCTGCAATCTGAGAGATTTTATCTTCTATGAGTGGATTGAATTGTTCTATAGATTCAATATCTACTTTCATAAAAAGCCCACAATCTCCAGATAATCTCCAAATGGCCGTAATTTCATCAATTTTCCTTAATTCAACGAGAATCCGTTTAATTTCTTTGAAATCTGGCTCAACTTTTATAGTTGCGGATGTTTTGGGTTTTGTATCAAGCTCATATTCCACAGTAAAACGCTTGATAGTTCTTTCATCCTGCATTTTGGATACTCTTCTTCTGACTGTTGCTTCGGTTTTATCTATAATTTTACTTATATCTGCGAATGACTTTCTGCCATCTTTCTTCAATTCTTCTAAAATCTTTATATCTATTGGATCTACAGTCCCCATTTTAATATACCTTATCACTCAGTTTTATTTTTTTTATTATTTAATCAAATAATATGATCAAAATATGCAAAAATAATTTAAATAAATTACGAAATTCGATACATCGATATATCAAATTGTTCACAAGGTTGTGAAATTATACAATGTAAAGTTCAAAATAAAAAATGGTTAACTAAAACTGCCTTTTAGTTATAAATTATCTTTTTCGATCTTCTATAATCGGTTTAGTCTTTTTTGGTTGATCTTGATAACATCAATATATTAATATAACCATTAATTGTTAGTCAATGTATGTTAAAAAAAAAGTGAGAATAACTTAACAATTAAAAACAATTCAAGATAAGACTTAAAAAATGTGTAATAATTGTAATTGCGACGGTTACGATAGATGTTCTATAGTAGGTTACCTCCCAATCGGTTTTTGTTGCTCCCATTGTTTTCTTTATGACGAAACTCATACATGTTTATTAACTAAAACAACACATCTTGAGGAGAAGACTATTTCAAAGGTTTCTGAAGTAGAGTTTAAACTTATTAGTTCTTCTATCGAGGGTAGTCTTTTAAGGGTGGTAATAGAGGCAAAGGGAGAAGAGTTACCTATTTATATCGATCTTAAAAAGCACCTCGAATAAACAAAACGCATGAAGGACAGATTTTATAATCTCGCAATAAAATTTAGATAAATGTGTAAAAGATCAATTAAAATTTATATTAGATATATAATTACGAAACATAAGAAATGTGAAAAAAGTTATTGAAATGAGTGTCATTAATTTTGAGTTTAGGAATGAAGTCCTCAAACATAACGCATCTTTGAGTTATTGTTATCAATGTTCGACTTGTTCTGGAGGATGTCCTATCGCTTTACTTACCAAAGGAGAATATAACCCAAGAAAAATAATCGAAGAAGCAATTTTAGGGTTGCAAGATAAATTAATTGAGCGCCAAGATCCCAATCCGTGGTTATGTTCAACATGCCAGAAATGTGTTGAGCTTTGTCCTCAAAAAGTCGAATTGACAGAGATTTTTACTCTGATTAAAAATAGATGTTTTGAAAAGAATAAATATCCAGAAGCGTTTTATTTACAAGGTCACTCCGTTTTCGAAAGTGGAATTGCGATTCCATATTCAAACGCAATAATTACTCGAAGAAAAACTCTGGGTCTTCCAGAAATTAAAACAGCGCCAATAGATGAAATAAAAACCTTATTGAAGGAAACTAATTTTGAAAAAAACATTCTAGAGGGGGCTAAATAAAATGGGATTTGATTTGTTTCTCGGGTGCGTTATACCCGCACGATTACCTTATTTAGAAGTATCATCAAGAAAAATTTTTGAAAAGCTTGGAATAGAACTGCACGATGTTGACGGTTTCAGTTGTTGTCCTGATCCTACAGGGATTGAGCAAATAGATCACAAAACATGGTTGACTTTAGGCGCAAGAAACTTAAGTTTATGCAATAGCAATGGCGGGATAATATCATTTTGTTCTGGATGTGTTGAAACATTAAAAGGTGTTAATTACAGTCTTAATAAGGACGAAAAAGTAAAGAGAGAGATAAACGATTACTTAGGTAAAGTAGGTAAAGCTTACGACGGTAAAGTAGATGTAAAGCATTTTGCTCAGGTATTATATGAAAATCTCGATAAAGTTAAAAATACTATAGAAAAACATTTGAATGGTTTTAAGGTAGCAGTTCATTATGGTTGTCACTATTTAAGACCTTCAGAAATTATTGAATGGGACGATCCTTTCGAACCAGTTACTCTAGATGAAATTGTTAAAACTCTTGGAGCTGAGTCTGTTGAATACGATTTGAAGATGGAATGCTGTGGAAATCCTGTTGAAAAGTCTGATAAGGATTTAGCTTTGCAAATGATAGATAATAAATTTAAAGCCATAAAAAAGTCAGGAGCTAATTGCATTGCTGTTGTATGTCCTGCCTGCTATCAACAATTCGAGTTTAACCAGAGAGAACTTAACAAAAAAAACAACACAGACTACAACTTTCCAATATTTTATCTCTCAGAATTAATTGCGTTAGCTTTTGGTTTCAATCCTGATGATTTAGGTTTCAAATTTCATAGGGTTAAACCAAGCAATTTATTTGAAAGTATTAACTTCACAGTTTGAAATTCACAGCGAATAAAAAAAAAATAGGACCAATGAGAGGAATTGATATAAAATGGCAGATGTTTTACCCAAAAAAACTGTATTAAAGGATGTTAAAATATTTAAGGACCTTCAAGAAGAAATAATTAAAACTAACAAATGTTGCGCTTGTGGGGCGTGCGTTGCTTACTGCTCAAGCCAAAAGTTTGATGTTATTAAAATGGAAAGATATACACCCCAATACATTTCAGATGCGAATGTTGACAATTGTAAAGAGTGCGGATTGTGCTACTATATCTGCCCTCAAACAGAACCGTTGATGAAACACTTGAATGAGGATTATCGAATTAAAGATGAGATGGGATATATTCAAGATATTGTTGCTGCTAAAACAACAGATGATAAAATTAAAGAAATGGGGCAAGATGGGGGCTTAGTAACTACACTGCTAACTTACTTATTTGATAAAAACAAAATTGATGCTGCGATAGTGTCTGAATACGACGAGAAACTACAACCTATTCCAAAAATCATATACAACAAAGAGGAGCTATTGAAGTCTTCGGGGACTCGATATTCTATATCCTCAAATATTTTACCTCTAACAGAGCTTTATAACATTGCTCAAGAAATCATTGAAAATCATCATCAAATTTATGATATAAATCAAATTCGTATGGCTTTTGTAGGAACTCCTTGTCAGTGTAGAGCAGTCCGAAAAATGCAACTTCTAAACATAAGCCCTGCTCATGTTATTAAATATGTCTTTGGTTTGTTCTGTATGGAAAACTTTGATTATGAAAAATTATTCCAGTTAGTGAAAAAAGAGACTAACGAGGATCCTGCGAACATAACTAAAATGAACATTAAAAAGAATTTCTTTATAACTAATAAAGAAAATAAAGTTTATGAAGTTGAACTTCATAAGTTTGATGAAGCTGTAAGGAATCATTGTCACGATTGTGATGAGTTTACAAGTAGATTTGCTGATATCAGTTTTGGTGGCTCCGGAGCAGTTCAGCAAAATTCAATGGTTGTAATTCGCACGGAAAAAGGCGAAGAACTTATGAAAAATGCACTGATTTCAGGTTATATTGATAGATTTACTCCTAAGAAGTCTACAATTACGGAATGGAAGGCAAGTAAAATTGACTTGCTTAGGAGAATGACAAATAATAAAATAAAAAAATCTTAAATAGGTGAAAAATTTGGGAGAAAATTCAAAATCAGTTGTAATTATTGGAGCAGGAATTGCTGGCATTCAATCTGCCTTAGATTTAGGGGATATGGGAATACAAGTACATTTAGTTGAGAAACAGCCTTGTATTGGAGGTAGAATGGCTCAATTAGACAAGACATTCCCTACACTTGATTGTTCAATTTGTATCCTCGCTCCTAAACTTTCAGAGTGTTATAGACATCCTAATATAACACTGCATACTCTTTCAGAGATCCAAAAAATAGGAGGTTCAGTAGGTAATTTTTCTGTCGATGTGTTAAAACATGCCCGTTATATTAAAGAGGGCGTATGTACCAATTGCGGAGATTGTGGAGCTATATGCCCTGTTAGAGGAATTACTAACTTTTTTGATGCAAATTTAGCTACTCAATCAGCAGCACAAATTGCCTTTCCAGCTGCAGTGCCTGCAACATATCGTATTGATCCGAGTAAATGTTTATATTTAAATTACGAAATTTGTGGGTTATGCTATCAAAATTGTGGTGCGGATGCGATTGACTTCACGCAAAAAGATACAGTACTTAGTTTAGATAATGTTGGAGCAATTATTGTTGCAACTGGTTTGGATCTAGCAGAAGATATACATACTTTAAATATCTATGGTTATCAAAAGTATGGTAATGTAGTCACAGCAATGGAACTTGAGAGATTAATTTGTGCTTCAGGTCCACAGGCTGGCCATTTAAGTAGATTAACTGACGGAAAACATCCTAAAAAAGTTGCTTTTCTTCAATGTATTGATTCACGCTCTCAGAAAGGTCAAATGTATTGTTCCTCTGTTTGTTGTATGTATACTACAAAAGAAGCTATGATCGCATATGAACACGACAATGAGTTGGAATGTTTTGTATTTTATATTGATATGAGAGCTGGAGGCAAGGGATTTCAAAAGTTTCTACAAAGGGGCGCTGAAGAGTATAATATCAAATATATAAAAAGTAAAATTTCTCATCTAGAAGTTGATGAGAATGATAACCCAATAATCACATATGAAGATTACGAAACATCTGAAATAAAACAATTAACTGTAGATTTAGCTGTTTTAGCAACATGTATTATCCCATCGAGAGGGATTAATAATTTAGCAGATGTTTTAGGTATTGATTTAGATCATTATGATTTTGTGAAAACACATCCATTTTTGCCTGTTGAAACGAGTGTAGAAGGGATTTACACATGCGGTTGCGCTCGGGAACCGATGGATATACCTCGTTCTGTTGCTGAAGCAAGTGGTGCAGCAGCAAGAGCAGCAGAAGTAATAAAAGGAGGATAAAAAACAATGAATGAAAAAGAAGAAGAACCTAGAATTGGAGTTTTTGTTTGTTCTTGTGGAAGCAATATTGGAGGACTCATAGATGTTAAAGCTCTCGCAGAGTATGCTAAAAACCTTCCAAATGTAGTATTTACTGAGGATAATCTCTACACATGCTCAGAAACAGGATTAGCACAAATCAAAAATGGAATTAAAGACCATAATTTGAATAGAGTAATTGTAGCATCATGCACTCCAAGAACCCACGAACCCCTATTTCGTCATTGCGTTGAAGAAGAGGGCGTAAATGAGTACCTCTTTAATTTTGTGAACATTCGAGATCAAAACACTTGGTGCCATCAGAAATTTCCAGAGGAAGCATTTGACAAGGCTAAAGACTTAATTCGTATGGGTGTAGCAAAAGCATCTAAGCTCGAGGCACTTGAAAATATTACCGTGGATGCAACTCCTACTGCTTTAATAATTGGTGGAGGTGTTTCAGGGATGACAGCTGCACTTAGTTTGGCAAATCAAGGATTTGAGACGCACTTAATTGAAAGAGAAACGGAGTTAGGTGGTAGACTTAAGACATTGTATAAACTCTTCCCAAATGACCAAGATGCCCAGATTTTATTAGAGAATCTTAAGAAAAACGTCGAAAGTAATAAAAACCTGAAAGTCCACACCTCATCACAAGTAAAAAATATTGAAGGTTTTATAGGTAACTATGAAGTGAGAGTAGAGGAAAATGGTACTAATATCGATTTAACTATTGGTGTTATTGTTGTGGCTGTTGGAGCCTCACTTTTGACACCAAGTGGATATTTCGGTTATGACGGTAATATAAGAATTACTCAACATGAACTGGAGAGTAAATTACAGAATAATGAAATCCAACCTAAAGATGTTGTTATGATACAATGCGTTGGATCTCGTAATGAAGAGAGGGCTTATTGTTCAAATGTATGTTGTATGACAGCTTTAAAAAATTCTCTTATTATAAAGGAAACTAATCCTGAAACAAATGTTACGATTCTTTTTAGAGATTTTTATACACCAGGCACTCATTACGAGGATTACTATAGAAGAGCTCGAGAAGAAGGGGTTATATTTATTGAATATTCCCCTGAAAAACTACCTATTGTTGAAGAAAAGCAGATAAAAGTGCACAACGAATATCTAGGAGAGGATATGATTATCCCTTATGATCTTTGTGTTCTTTCCACCCCGTTAGTTTCAAATAATGATAATAAAGCTCTAGCACAAATGATAAAAGTTCCATTAGAGGAAAATGGTTTCTTTTTAGAAGCACACGTAAAATTGCGGCCAATGGATTTCGCTACTGACGGTGTTTATGTCTGTGGCTCTGCAAAATGGCCTGTTGATATTACAGAGTCCATTTCTCAAGGTTATGCGGCAGCAGCAAGAGCTAGTAGGATAATATCTCACGATACGATAGAAGTTGAGGGTGCTACATCATTTTTACCTGAATATAACAAAAGTTTATGCACCGGTTGTGAGGTCTGTATAAAAGTTTGTCCATACAACGCTATTATTAAAAATGATAAAGATGAGATAGAAATAACTCAAGTATTGTGCAAAGGGTGTGGTTTGTGTGGTGCTACATGTACCAACCATGCAATTATTATAAGACATTTTACAGATGAACAAATTCTTTCTGAAATATACGCTTATGGAGGTAAAGTAGTATAATGACGTTTGAACCAAAAATATTGGGTTTTTTGTGTAACTGGTGTTCCTATGCGGGAGCAGACTTAGCAGGAGTTAGTAGAATACAGTATCCCCCCAATATGAGAGTTATTCGGGTTATGTGCAGTGGCAGAGTTGATCCTGTATTCATTTTTAAGGCTCTCTTAACAGGAATAGATGGTGTATTTGTATTAGGTTGTCATCCTGGAGATTGCCATTATTTAGAGGGAAATTACGAAGCTGAAAAGAAGTTTAACATGGTACAAAAATTTCTTAGAATGGTCGATTTTGATAAGAGAATACGATTGGATTGGGTTTCTGCTTCTGAAGGAGCAAGATTTGCTAAAGTAGTTACTGAGTTTATTGAAGCAATTCGAGAACAAGGACCATCTCCGCTTAGCGGAGAAAACATCGATCAAGGGCTATTCAATAATTTAAAAGCTATGGAAAATGCTATTTCAAGCGATAGGATTAGAGCATTAGTAGGACGGCAGAGGAAGATTACTGAAGTTGAAAATGAATATGGAGAGCGTGTCCCTGTGGATGAATTTAACGCTATTTTTGATGAAGCAATTCACGATGAATTTGTTAGGCAAAGAATCTTACTTTCATTAAGTAATAAAGTCCTTTCAGTTAAAGATTTAGCTACTGAGCTAAAACTGGATCCCAGTGAAATTTTAGAAAACATGCTAACTTTAAAGAGTAGAGGAGAAATAGATTATCAAAGTATTGACGGAAATACTCCGTTATATATGAGAATATAGAGGTAAAAAAAATGGAAAAAGTAGGAGCAGTATTAGTAGTAGGAGCAGGAATTGGAGGTTCTCAAACGGCTCTAGATTTAGGTGATGCTGGATTTAAAGTTTATTTACTTGAATCAACAACGAGCATAGGTGGCGTGATGGCTCAGCTGGATAAAACTTTCCCAACTAACGATTGTGCTATGTGCATTGTAAGTCCTAAGCTTGTAGAGACCGGTCGGCATCATAATATTGATCTGAGTATAAATTGCAAAATTTTGGATGTTTCAGGAGAAGCAGGTAATTTTACAGTTAAATTATTAAAGAAAACATTATATGTGAATACGGATAAATGCACAGGATGTGGTGTATGTGGTCGAGCTTGTCCAGTAGAGGCAATTGATGTTTTCAACGAGAATTTATCTAAATTTGCAGCAACATCTGTTAAGTATCCACAAGCAGTCCCTCTTGTTTACGCGATAAATAAAGATTATTGTATAGGGTGTGGCATTTGTAGGGGTGTGTGTAAAGCAAATGCTGTAGAATACGATTTAGAGGATGAGATAGTTGAGATAAAGGTAGGTGGAATTGTATTAGCCCCTGGTTTCGATGAATATATCCCTCCTGAGGGTAATATGTATGGATATGGGAAGTATAAAAATGTTGTCACAAGTATTGAATTCGAGCGAATATTAAGCGCGAGTGGCCCTTATGCAGGAAAAGTATTACGACCGTCTGATGGAGATATCCCAGAAAAAGTCGCGTTTCTACAGTGTATTGGATCTCGTGATTTTACGGGAAATGGTCAACCTTATTGTTCTTCAGTGTGTTGTATGTATACGGCAAAAGAAGCAGTAATCGCTCACGAACATATGCATCAAATAAGACCAACAATTTTCAGCATGGATATAAGGGCGTACGGAAAAGACTTTGATAAATATATCATTCGAGCACAAGAAGAATATGGTGTACGCTATATTCGAAGTCGGATTTCTTCAGTTAAAGAGGATCCAGATACCAAAGATCTGATAATAAAATACGAAACAGAAAACGGGGAAATTATTGAAGAAAATTTTGAGATGGTAGTACTTTCGGTTGGCTTAAACCCTCCAGATGATGCTAAATATTTAGCCAATAAATTTGGAATTGAATTGAACGAATTTAATTTCGCTAAAACGGATATTTTTAACCCTGTTCAGACAACTAAACCAGGTGTTTTTGTTTGTGGTGCTTTTTCCTCACCGAAAGATATTCCTGAGACAGTCACTCAAGCAAGCGCAGCTGCAGGTTGCGTAAATACGCTGTTATACGATCAGAGAGATACATTAATTACAGAGAAAACATTACCACCAGAAATATTTGTCGCGGGTCAACCACCAAGGATTGGAGTATTTATCTGTCATTGCGGTGTAAATATTGGAGGATATGTTGATGTTCCTGAAGTAGTAAAATATGCAAGTTCACTTCCAAATGTAGTTTTAGCGGATCAGAACTTATATACTTGCTCAGCTGACACTCAAACGATAATCAAGGATATGATTAAGGATTATACCCTTAATAGAGTTATTGTAGCGTCTTGTACCCCCAGAACTCACGAACCATTGTTTCAAGAAACTATTAGAGAAGCAGGGTTAAATAGATACTTATTTCAAATGGCAAACATACGCGATCAATGTAGTTGGGTTCATATGAACCAACCAGAGGAGGCTACAGATAAAGCAAAGGACCTCGTAAGAATGGCAGTAAATAAAGCGAGAAACATACAGCCATTAGAGAGAATAAAATTGGGAGTAACTCCTAAACCTCTGGTTATAGGAGGTGGCATTACTGGGATGGTTGCAGCTCTGAATTTTGCGAATCAAAATTATGAGACTTTTTTAATCGAAAAGGAAAAAGAATTAGGAGGTTTTGCCCGAAACATTTATACTACGCTTGAAGGTGGAAATGTGCAAGATTTCCTAACAGAATTGATAGAAAAAGTAAAAACACACGCCAATATACATGTTTTCACAGAGGCGGAAATTGAAACCATTGATGGTTATATTGGAAATTTCAAATCATCAGTAACTTTTGGTTCAGAAAAGAATAAAGTAGAATTTGAACATGGGGTTGTAGTTGTAGCAACAGGTGCTAAAGAATATGAACCGAATGAATATTTATATGGTAAAAACGATAAAGTGATTACTCAATCTGAATTTGAGAAGTATATAAACACTACTGATGATATTAAAGATAAAAAATCAATTGTTATGATTCAGTGCGTAGGATCTCGAAACGAAGAACATCCTTATTGTAGTAAGATGTGTTGCGCGGAAGCAATAAAAAATGCAATAGTTGCTAAGAGGAAGAGTCCTTCCACTGAGATTGTGATTTTATTTAGAGATATTAGAACTTATGGATTTAAAGAAAAATACTATAGAATGGCACGTGAAGAAGGAATTGTTTTTATTCGTTACGATGAAAATAATCCTCCAGAAATTGTGCCAGAAGGCTCGAAATTAAGAGTGACTGTTGTTTCCCCTAGAAAAGACAAAATTCAAATAAACTCAGATTTACTAGTATTAAGTGTTGGAATAGTAGCCCAAAAAGAAGAAAACGAGGAAATGGGCAAACTTTTAAAAGTACCTTTAAACGACGATAACTTTTTCTTAGAAGCTCATGTAAAGCTTCGACCAGTTGATTTTGCTACGGAAGGAGTCTTCGTCGCAGGTTTAGCCCACTGCCCAAAAACAATTGAGGATTCTATTTCTCAAGCAAATGCTGCGGTTTCAAGAGCGTGTACAATTCTTTCAAAAGACGAAATAGAAGCTGAAGGTAAAATAGCTACTGTTGATCCTGCTAGATGTAGTGGTTGTGGAATGTGCATAGACAACTGTGCTTATAATGCGATAGAATTAATTGAAGATAGAAGATTTGGTACCGTTGCTGTTATTAATTCCGCTCTATGTAAAGGGTGTGGGGCCTGCTCAGGAAATTGTAGATGTGCTGCAATAGATGTAGCAGGTTTTTCATCTGAACAAATATATGCTATGATAACAGGGAGGTTATAAAAATGACTGAACCTATTGTTGAAACAAAACAATCTGAAAGTAAAGAATGGGAGCCAAAAATTATCGCTTTTCTGTGTAATTGGTGTTCTTACGCCGGAGCTGATTTAGCGGGCGTGAGTAGGATTCAATATCCCCCAAACATTAGAATCGTAAGAGTTCCTTGTTCTGGAAGAATTAACGCTTACTTTATTATAAAAAGTTTAACCGACGGCTGGGACGGGGTCGTTGTTTCTGGATGCCACCCTGGTGACTGCCACTATATTAGCGGAAATTTGGTTGCCCGAAGAAGGTTTGCGATATTAAAAGAGCTATTAGAATTCTTCGGCATAGAACCCGGAAGAGTTAACTTTATGTGGGCTTCTGCCGCAGAGGGCGAGCGATTTGCCGTGTTAATTCGAAAAGCGACCGAAATTGTAAAAAAACTCGGTCCAAACAAAAAATTTGAAAAAAAATGGTGATGATCGTGGGACTTGAAACCGAAAATAAAGATATAGAAAATAACCTGAGAGAAATCGCAAGGGGCTTGCTTAAAGAAAAGAAGGTAGACGTGATTATTGGCTACGAGAAAGGATCGTTACCCTTGCTTACGCAACCAATTATCATAGATAAAGAGGAAGAAGTAGATAAGTTATTATGGAACAATAAGTGCTACGTAAATTTAGCCAAATATCTTGTTCCTCGGGTACCAAAGTTCGTGGATCCCGAAAAGGGTAACTTAAAAGTTGGCGTTGTTTCTAAAGGGTGCGTTGGAAGAGCGCTAATTCATTTAGCCTCAGAAAACAAGATTAATTTAGACGAAATAACGATTATTGGAATTCCGTGTAACGGAGTTGTTAACCGGCAACGGATAGAGATGGAAATCGGTGAAAAGGAAATACTTGAAGTCTCCGTATCGGGTAGCAACATTATCGTTAAGGGAAAAGATTTTGAAAAGGAGTTTCCATTCGATGAAAACATGAATGAATTATGCAAAGGATGTAAAATTAGAAAACCTCCTATAGTATCTAAGTATCCTGATTTGTGCGTTGGCGAATGCGAAGAGTATTCACATATTGTGGACGAGTTTACCGATATTGAAGAGTTCGAATCGAAAACTCCCGAAGAAAAATGGGAATATATTACAGACGCTTTAAGCGTGTGTACGAGGTGTTACGCGTGTAGAGAAGCGTGCCCTATGTGTTATTGTAATCTCTGTTTCGTCGATCAGAACAAACCAATCTGGTTTGGGAAGACAACGGATTTACCAGACATTATAGTGTATCATTTAATCCGCGCGATGCACATGGCGGGTAGGTGTGTAGCCTGTGGTGCGTGCTCGTTAGTGTGTCCTATGGGAATCGATCTAAACCTCATAAACAGAAAATTAGAAAAGATTGTAAAGGAAAGATTTGATTTTACTTCTGGTCTCGACCCAGATGTTTTACCACCAATGGTAGATTTCAAAATGGAAGATGCAGAAGAATTTATGCTAGAAGAGGATTAACTAAAGTGGTTATAATATGGAAGAAAAAATATTAAAAAAAACCGAAATTAGTAAGCTCTATAACGAACTTGTAAAAGAATACAAGTTCTACGCTCCTACTAAAGTAAAGGGCAATATATCTTTTAAGAAGATTTCAAATTCGGAAGAGATTGAATTAGATTTCTTGAACTCAAAGGTTCCCCCAAAAGACGTACTGTTTCCTCAAAAAGAAACTATTTTTGAGTATAGATACGAAGGGAAAGACGTCATAATTGAAGAGAGAAAAGATTTAGAGGATAAAATTTTAATTTTCGGAGTTAGACCTTGCGATGCGTATAGTTTTAAACTATTAGAGGATTTTTTTGCCTCAGGTGACTTCCAAGACGATGTGTTTCTAAAAAAACGGGAAAACGCGACAATTGTCGGCATAGGGTGTAATAATCCAAGGCAATCGTGCTTCTGTACGTCTGTTGGCGGTCATCCTTTCCAAAAAGAAAGCACAGATGTATTCCTATCTGACTTAGGAGATAACTATTTAGTTGAAGCCATAAGCGAAAAAGGCAAGAACCTCGTAAAAAAATTATCCTGGCTTACTGTCGCGAAAAAGGCGGACATTGATAAATCCAAAGAGTTAGCAAAGCAAGCGGAGGATTCGTTTACGACAAAATTCAATTTCGATTTAGTTACAAAAGTGTTAGACGAAAACTTCGAGCATCCCGTCTGGCAAGAAATTAGCGAAAGCTGTATCGGATGTAGCTCGTGTACGTTCCTTTGTCCCACATGTACCTGTTTTGACGTTATCGACGAAAACGACGAATATAATAACCGAGGTAGGCGAATAAGAATCTGGGACACCTGCCAGTCTTGCCTTTACACGCTTGAAACGAGCGGTCACAATCCACGCCCGGAAAAAATACAGAGGTGTAGAAATCGAATAATGCACAAATTTAGCTATTATCCGTCAAATTACGATTGTTTAGGGTGTGTAGGGTGCGGAAGATGCATTATCGCGTGCCCCGTTAATAACGAACTCAGATTGATAATTGATAAAATTCTCGAAATTGAAGAAAAAGAAGAGGGTGAGAAAGTTAGTGCCTAATCCTTATATACCAATGCTTACAAAAATAAAGTCAATAATATCAGAAAATGAGGTTAACGACATAAAAACTTTCGAATTAGAATTTATAAAAGAAGAAGATTATAAGAAGTTTAATTATATTCCTGGCCAATATGCTGAAATAAGTTTTATCGGAAAGGGGGAATGCCCGATCGGAATAGCTTCGTCTCCGACCGAAGAAGGGACTATCAAATTCACGATTAAAAAAATGGGAACGGTTACTTCTTCGTTTCATAATAGCGATATTGGAGACACTATTGGCGTAAGAGGTCCGTTAGGGAACGGTTGGCCAATGGAAGAGCTAAAAGGAAAAAACATCGTTGTGATTGGTGGAGGTTTTGCGTTTTCAACTTTGCGTTCTTTAATTTTGTATGTTCTAGACGAGAAACATAGGAAGGATTACGGAAATATAACGGTAATTTATGGAAATCGAAATTCTGGAGAAGTGTTATATCGCGATGTCTTAGAAGAATGGGAAAAACGAGACGATATTGATGTGGTTTTGACCATTGATCGCGAAGAAGAAGATTGGACGCGGAAGGTGGGTTTTGTTGCAGCAGTGGTTAAAGAGGTTGCCCCATCATCTGATAATGCAGTAGCGGTTGTGTGCGGTCCTCCAATTATGATTAAAACAGCTCAAAACGAATTAGAAAAGTTGAATTGGAAGGACGAACAAATTCTTAATTCATTAGAGATGAGAATGAAATGTGGTATTGGAAAGTGTGGAAGATGTAATATTGGTGATAAATATGTTTGCATCGATGGACCAGTCTTCTCTCTTGCAGAATTAAAACAAATGCCTAAAGAGCATTAATCTGACTTTTTTAGATTTTTTCTTATTTCTTTTTTATCGCAAAAGTTTCAGCTAGATGGGGTATTAAATAATATACAACGACCAAGTAAAGTGGTATAAGCGATAGTTCGACGAAGATTGATATAATAAAAGGGTAACTTGGGTCGATAAAATCCCATACTACTCCTCCTAGAATTGGGCCAATAAAACTTCCAAGAAATTGAAAGAATTCACCTGAGCCTATAATTTTGCCACGATTTTTCAATGATATCCTACTCAGCAAATTCTGAAAAATTAATCCTGATCCAATCATAATGGTGAGATCGATTAATAAAAGAAAAGAAAAAACCCAAATATTGGCCGAATTTATTAATAACCACGTGACCAATGCACCCAGTGAGCTTGTAATTGTTATACCTATAGCAGGTCGTAATTTATCTACAATTACTCCCAATTTTGGAGCTAACAGTGTTGCTACTACTCCCGCGGGTAGATATGCCCATGTGACTAATTGGATGTCACTTTCAATTGTTTCAATAACATAAATATTCAAAAAAGGTTTTGCGATTGAACCGTTAATATTACTTAGAAGTAACACTATCATTAGGAAAATTGATCCAAATATGATGGGACCTACAAATTTTGTTTTGTCAGTGTTATTTTCATTATTTTGAGGATTAAAGAGATGATCTGAAGGATTGGCAAATTTAATTGATTCATCTACCTCCCGATTGAACTTAAAACCCGCATAGAAGTTAGCAATACCAAAGATTGGGATACTAGCATATAAAAGGAAAGGATTAACAGTGAAGTATTCAAGTAGCATTAGAAGAAGAAAACCTATAACACCTCCAATCATTTGACCTATAGCATTTGCAGAATTTCTTTTTCCGTAAGCTTCAGAACGATTATCTTTATTGGATTTTTCTGCAATTAGTGTATTAAACGGAACCCAAAACACACCCGCCATAAAACCTAAAGTAAATGTTCCTATTCCAAGCAGTAGTAAATAGTTCAAAACTATAGCGGTATAAATTATGAAATATGAGGTTCCTCTCCCGATTGATCCGATTAAAACGAGTATTTTCCTTGATGTAGCTCGATCAGTTAAAAATCCTGTGATAGTACCACTAACAGCTCGACCTAATACTTGAAAGGAAACGATCAAACTAATTTGTATTGCAGATGCGATCATATTATATCGGGCAATTATTGGGACTAAAAAACCAATAAAAAAAAACCCTAAGCTATTCAAAATAACAATATTTAACATATGGTTAAAATCTGGCGTAAAACGAGTCTTATCAATTTCTCTTCTTGGCATAGAAATCTGAAAGTTGTGTATTTATTCCTTCATTAATATTTAATCTAATTTATTTTTTAACATTTTTAATAATGGCCTTTAATTGAATGAGGCAGAGGTAAAAACGAGTATTTTTCAAAATCCTGACTCATATGTCGAAGATATTACCAGAGTTGTATATTGTACCTTCTAAATCCAAGAGGATTTGTCCACCTGAAGCTATTTCAATAGCGTAATTAATACCGCCTAATACTCTTTTCATCATAAATTCATAAGCTTGGAATAAATCTTCAAGTTGAGCCTTATTACTACCAGAATAAGCATTTGATATTGCGGGGATTAATACTGGAATAAAATCTTGGTTCAACATAAATTCTTCAGCATCGACCATGATTTCTTTTCCTTCAGAAAACGGATCAAATACATCCATTTGAGCAAACATCACCTTACATACGAAAATCGAGGCTTTAATTTCTCTCATTATAAATTTAATTCGATTAATGTCGTCTAAATATCTCTTAAAAGTTATTGCGTTGATAATATCCTCGTTAGTTATAATATCCTTGAGATCTATTAATTTACTAACTCTTTCAGAAACCCTTTTAGAAGAAAGCATCATTTTAAGATTCATCTTATTCTTATGAGTGTAGTCTTTATAAAAGGAAGAAATAAACAAATGAGGTGCTAAATCTCCTTGTTCTTCCGGTAAATTTAATTTAAATCCATTTTCTTTAAATTTAGTCATAAAATGTTTGATGAACATAAATTTTAACTTAAGTCTATGTAATGCTAAATAAAGACAAACGCGTGTTTTCGTATAAGCCACGACATTTCCCATTCTAAATCGATCGTGATGATCTCTTTCATACATAGTTATGGGTTTTAGTTTTTGGACAACACCATCTATAAAATATTTTATAATATTTTCGAGAGGTTGACAGTCTAAAATTCGGAAAACTTCAATAATTTGTTGGCTTGTGGGTTGACTTTTTGGTATTTCTTTAATGAGATCATAATTATAGTATTCTAAAAACAAAGAAGTTAATGCTTCCATCTCCAATACCGTTCTACAAGGTATAAAGACTTTGTTAAGATCGTTTAAAATGACACTACTTTCGGGCATATATGATCACTTCAATATTGTTAATTAAATCTCTTTTGGATAAAAGCCTAAAATATCTTAAAGGTTATTCTAAAATTCAATACTACAATCAAATTTATGATTATATTTTAGATATTTAAAAGTTATTGTTTGAATAAAGTAGTAAGAATTAAAAAAAGAAAAATAAAAAAATTCAAAAAATTTTAGAGGTTGCCCATATGGGCTTAAAAGCAACGATGTATAACTTGAGGTCCCATTTCCTTGTATTCCCGCCTTGTAACCCACATTCTGTGGAAAGTTTTCAGGGAACTTAAGATAGAACCACCAATCCATACGGAATACATACGTTCTGGAGGAGCTATAATCTTTACATCAACTGACTCTGGAATTTGTTCTTTGATTTCCTTCGTTAAGCGTTCTTTAATTCCAGGGAACATTGTTGAGCCACCAGAAAGCACAATATTACCATAAAGGTCTCTACGAAGGTCGACATCACATTCTGAAATAGCACCGACTATTACATCATCGAGAGGTTCTAATTCTTTCCCGATTACAGATGGATTGAAGAAGCATTCGGGTGCTAAAAATCTTTCAACACCTACATTAATTGTCTCTCCGTCGGGAAGCATGTAGCTTTTTTCCATCCCAGCAACTTTTTTAGAGAGCATCATCTCTTTTTCTGGGTCTATTGCTACATAGCAGAGTTTTTCCTTGATATCTCTAACAATTTCTTTCTCTGCAGAAGTTGTAAATGAGTATCCCTTTTGACGGAGTAATCTTTGTAAGTAGGTTGTGATATCACGGCCAGCAAGATCGATTCTTTGGATAGCATGACTTAAAGCGAAACCTTCGAAAATGGGCACTACGTGAGAAACTCCATCTCCAATGTCTATTACGCATCCCGTCGTTCGCCCAGAGGCATAAAGAGACAAGACAGCCTGCATTGCAACATAAAGGGCTGGAACATTGAATGTTTCAAACATTATCTCTGCCATTTTCTCTCTGTTTGGTCTTGGGTTCAATGGGGCTTCAGTTAGAAGGACTGGATGTTCGCTAGGATCGATTCTTAAATCAGTATAAAATGTATAATGCCAAATCTTTTCCATAGCAGTCCAATCTTCGATAATGCCATGTTCTACGGGAAACATTAACTTTAGAACACCTTTAAGTTGCATAGCTTCCTCTCCTATGTAGTATTCACGAGTGTAATGTTCTACATCGGTCATTATCGATTCGTATTTGGGATAACCTATAAGAGTTGGAAACACAGAACGAGGTTGGTCTTCACCGGCAAATCCATTTTTGGAAATTCCAGTTCCATTGTCGACTACTAAGGCTTTCGCGTTTAAAAAACTTTCTTCTTCTGCCATAATATTCAGCTTTTTAATTTATAGTTCTTATAAAATTATTTCATTTGAAATACTATTATCTATATTATTTTTTTAGTGTATAATAATATCGATAATTTATAACAAATTAAAATTATCATAATAATAAATTTGACATATATAAATTTTTTTTATTACAAAAAAAAAGCGATACAAAAGAACATCTTTTTAGAAAAAATAATTTTTTCTGGTTAAGATTAAGCAAAACAAAAGCAATTGCTAGCTTATTTATATAGAAATGGGTGTAAACAAAATCTAGTTTTTTGAAGCCTCAACAGTAAAGATTTGTGTATACAAATGAATTTTTGTATATTATGAAAATCAAGGATTATTAGTTAAATAGTCATTAATCCATAATTCCATCAATATTTCGTCGTAATAGTTAGAATCCATATAAAATTGTTTTTCTCTTCTACCTATCATTTTAAAACCCAATTTTTTATATAGAAAGAGAGCCCTTTTGTTATTTGAAAAGCAGCTTAGAATGATTTTTTCTTTATTATCTAGTTTTTTAGATTCTCGAATAGCCATATCAATTATGTGAAAACCTATTCCTAAATCTCGATATTTTTTTTGCACAATTATACCTAAACTACCGACATGAGTTGCAGCGTCCCAGTCTAAACTTGATATCTCACATTGTCCAAGGATATTATAAGGACTTTTTAATTTTGGGTGAACAGCGACGATGCAAATTTCTCTTTCTTTTTTAATATTATTATACCATGATTGTTTTTCAAATCTTGATTTAACAGGAAATAAAACAGGAAGATATATCCCTTCTTCAACAACTTCATTGAAATTGTTCCAAACTCCATCAATATCTAATTCATTTATATGCCTAATGACAATTTTTTCTCCGGTTTTTAACTTTAAGACTTCTTTCATTAATTAAATATAAATTTTTATAATTAAATTCCTTATCGTATTATTATGGAGAATGAAAAAGAAGATAAGGATAAAAAAAAAGAATTAGGGGATAAAGAAAAAATTCGTAATTATTTAGAGCAAATGGCTCAATCTAAGAAGTCACCTGTTGCAAGAGACCTTGTCCAATTAAAACATGTCGAAGTAAAGAAGCAAAAAATTAGTCCTGAAACATTAGATCTCGCAAACACCCTTAAAGAGCAATTGTTGGAACACGATCAATTTGAACGCCTTTCTAACGACGAACTTACAATTCTTGAATCATTTAATAATAAAAGAATGTTACTATCGCGTATTGCTATCGTTGCCAATCAAAGTAGAATTCCTCTAGGCATTGAACCTTTTAAAAAAGCTGAGTTAGAAAAAATTTTGGATACTTTAATTTCTAAAGGTTATCTAGAAGTAGAACAGGTTGAAGGTAACAATGTATACATTCTTACAGAAAGAGGGAAATACAGAATTCAATAATATTTAATCTTTTTTAAGAATTAATTTATTAATCGAAATATCTTGATGTTCTCCACTAGGGTACTCTCGTCTTATTGTTAATGGTAAGATTTTAGATTTTAATTCTAATAAAGCTATCTTTATAGGATCAATAACATTCTTAGGCTTTTCGATCAAAATTGGTGCTCCAAAACTTATCTGTAGAGCACGCGCTCCCGTGATGCGAGCTTTTTCGTATCTAGTAAGGAAAATCGAACCAATTTTGATGGTTTTTCGAACTTCTTTATACAACTTTCTTAATTCACGAGACTCTAAAAAAGAAGACATAACTTAATCCTAAGAATTAGTAATTGAGTGGTAAAATGTAATATAAAATAAAACTTTTTTGTTTTTTATCGTAAATCAAGTAAGTTCAATATTTTTATCTGCTCAAAATTAATGCGCAAGGGGGGAATTTTTCAATTTGAAAGAAAATTTCAAACTTTTGAACCCCCGACCGTCGAGATTATCGCTTTAAATTAGCGAAAATTTACACGGTGTGAGCGTTTAACGCTTTACACGAATTTTTTATCGTGAAAGTGTCGTTATACGTCTAAACCACTCGCGCTATTTGATGTGAAATAAACACTAACAATAATTATTAAAAAGGTATTAATATAATTTAAGAGATTCTATAGACTCTGTTACTTTAAATCATATCTGAGAAAGTTTTCTCTTAAAAGATATAATAATCTGATATTTTCTGGTAATTTTCGTGTCAAATAAGGAGCAATTTATATCGCACCCTTTACTTAAGGAAAATTTTATTTTAAGAAGGGCGTATCAAGAGAATATATTTATAAATTGTCTTAATACTAATTGTTTAGTAGTTATTCCTACGGGATTAGGAAAAACAGTTATAGCTTTAATGTTAGCTATACACAGATTATCAGAAATGCCTAATTCTAAAATTATCTTCTTAGCTCCAACCAAACCTCTTGTAAATCAACATTATAAATCTTTTTTAGATTTAACAGTTATTCCTGAAGAAAACTTAATAGCAATTACTGGAACTACATCACCGGAAAAAAGGAGAGATATTTGGAAGGACTTAAAAATTGCTTTTATGACACCACAAGTACTTCAAAATGATATAATTTCAAATCTTTATTCGTTAGAGAATGTATCTTTAGTTATTTTTGATGAATGTCATCGGAGTGTAGGAGATTATGCGTATTGTTTTATTGCTAAGAAATACATGGAAATCGCCAAGAACCACCAAATTTTAGGCCTTACCGCAAGTCCAGGATCTACGGAAGGGAAGATTAACGAAATAAAGGAAAATTTATTCGTTGATCGTGTCGAAATTAGAACAGACCAAGATTCAGACGTAAAACCTTACATCTATAAAGTTGATAACGAATGGATAAAGGTTAAGCTTCCAAGGGAATTTATGGATATTAAAAAAATAATGACAGATAAATTAAGAACAATATACAAATGGTTAAAACAACAGGAATTATTAAATTCGTCAGATGTTACTAAGGTTACTAGAAAAGATTTGCTTGCGTTAGATAAAATAATTAACGGGAAGATCTCAGCCTCAAGAGAAGATGAGGAGAAGTTACTACTATTTAGTGCGAAAAAATTTGTAGCAAATGCGATAAGGCTTTCCCATATGGATGAGCTTATTGAGACTCAAGGAATAAGCGCATTAGATGATTACATGAAAAAAAACATTAAAAAAATAAAACAAAACACTGCAAATAAATCACTAAGAGAACTTTTTCAAGATTCTGGCATAAAACGCGTTCTTAAATTAATTGAAACTAACAAAGAGAATGGTATTGTTCATCCTAAACTAGAAAAATTAGCACAAATTTTACATAATCAGATCAATCAAAATAGAGACTCGAGAATTTTGGTATTTTGTCATTTTAGAGACTCCGTCAACAATATAGTTAAATTTGTTGAAAGAGACGAAGTTATAAAGGCGCATAAATTCGTAGGACAAGTCACCAAATCTTTAGATAAAGGTCTAACTCAAAAAGAACAAATACAACTACTTGAAGATTTCAAGGAAGGAATTTATAACACTTTAATTGCTACGAGTGTTGGAGAAGAAGGTTTAGATATAGCGGAATGTGATTTAGTAATATTTTACGACATTGTACCAAGTGCTGTGCGTTCTATTCAACGTCGTGGAAGAACCGGGAGAAAGAAGGAAGGAAAAGTTTTCATATTAATGGCTGAAGGAACTCGTGATGAAAGATATTATTGGGCTGAAAAAGGTAAGGAACGGGTTATGAATCAAAGTTTAAAATCCATGAAAGACCATGGTTCAGGTTCTAAAGCAGGACAATCAAACCTTTTAAATTTTGTAAAAAAAGATGAAACCAGTAAGGATTCCAGCAATCTTAAAATAACTTCAGATTTATCGTTTATCCAGAAGATTAAGGGGGCTGAGGATTACACAATAATTTGTGATAACAGAGAAACAGCCTCTGCTGTTGTCAGAGCATTGTCCTTAATGGGAGTTAGTTTAGAACTAAAACAATTAACTGTTGCAGACTATATCATCTCAGAAAGAGTTGGGATCGAAAGAAAATCAGCACAAGACTTTAACGATTCGGTCAAAGATGGGAGATTATTTAACGAATTATTTGAGTTAAAGAACAATTTTGTTAGACCTATATTAATTTTAGAAGGAGACCCTTTTATAAATTCAAATATTAACCAAAATGCACTCTACGGCGCGATCACATCAATTATTCTGAATTTAGGAATTACTGTATATAAAACAAAAGATCCATCTGAATCTGCAACGTTTATTTATCAGCTTGCGAAAAAGGAGCAAACGGATTCAAAAATGGATTTAAAATTAAGGTTTGATAAAAAACCAATAGAAATTTCAAGTTTGTTAGAATATATCGTTGCAGGTATTCCGGGTATAAATGCTCTTAGAGCTAAAAACTTACTTAGAGAATTAAATTCGCTCCAAGAGATTTTTAACGCTGATATTGGGGAATTAATAAAAGTTGAAAATGTTGGAAAGAAAATTGCTCAAGAAATTTATAAGCTAAGTAGATTTAAATACCAAAATAACTCCTAAATTGGGTATAGTTAATATTTAAGCTAAGTGTTTAATCTTCTTAACACCTTCACCTATTTTTTTTATGATCTCTTCGATTTCCTCCTCTTGTACGACTAATGGTGGCATCATTATAAGCGTATCCTTTTTGTTTCCGCAATAGTTTTGAAGAACGCCTTCTTTTATTATAGAAAGCATAGCTAATTGTCCTAATGTTTCGTTAGTAAACTCCATACCCCACATTAGGCCTCTTCCTCTTACTTCTTTTATTAGTTCAGAATTATCCTCAGCAATTTCTTCTAGACCACTGCTAAATAATTTTCCCATTTCTATTACATGGTTTAAAAACTCAGGATCAGATTGAATATCTAACATCTCACAAGCAACCACACAACCTAAATCGGATCCACCTGTTGTAGAAATATGAATGAATGGGTCGTCTTTAAAAACTGCTTTCTCAATAAATGGTTTATAACTGCAAGTAGAAATTGGATAAATTCCCGCACTCATACCTTTTCCTAAAACCATAAAATCAGGGATAACTTTTTCTTTTTCATAGAGTCCCCCGTATATAGCCCAAAAATGACCAGTACGTCCAAGTCCCACTTGAACTTCGTCAATTATCATCATAACTCCATGATCATCGCATAGTTCTCGAACTTCTGAAAAGTAGCCCTCTTGAGCGATTAATACACCCCCCGTTGCGGGAATTGTTTCCAAAATGACGCACGCAACATCGTCCGATATGGTTTTTTTCAAGGCATCACCATCACCAAAAGGAACTTGCTTAAAATCCGAGAGATTCCAAAGGAAATTTTCTTTAAAGTCAGGATCTCCAGTTGCTAACGCAAAACCGGTATGGCCATGATACCCTCCAATTGCAGAGATGCATTTTTTCCGTTTTGTATACGCCCTTGAAAATTTAATAGCAGTATCAACTGCTTCACCACCGCTAACTCCAAATGTAGTCTTAGTAATTCCTGGTGGCATAAGTTCTGCTAATTTTTTTCCTAATATAGCTCTCCATTCTGATAATTGTAGGTGATCACCTATATCTAATCCACTATCTAAAGCGTCCTTAAGGGTTTGCACAATTTTTCGGTTACCATGACCTAAATTATAAACTCCTCCACATGTGTGGCAATTGTAAAGTTCCATTGGTGGATCGGTGGGTTTTTGTCCTTCCAATGTATTAATCTTAACACCCCACCTCTTACCAGGGATAACTCCAATACCTGCTCCTTTAAAAAAGCGAACTTTTGGTGAATTCACATGCGTTGCGTATAATTTCAGTAGTTCTTTCTGAGACAAAGTTCCAAAAAACTTCTTATCTGAAACGTCTTTCATGATTTTACAGAATTTTTTTTTCCATTAAAATATTTATAATATTTAATCTTTTACTAAAAGAATTCTCCTTCTGTAAAAATTGATAAAATTAACCTAAAAACGATTAGTTAATATTAATAACAAAATTTTTATGATTAAAGATTAATATTTTATTTTAAGAGTAATATAATTAGAATGTCATTAAAAAAACTTGATGTGATTTACTATAATCAAATTTAAAGTAATCGTTGCGGGTGCTAAAAATGTGGGAAAAACTTCTCTCATTAGGCGGTATGCAACTGGGAAGTTTGATAGATCAACTTTATCAACGATAGGAGTAGATTTCGAAACAAAGAAAGTGGTAGTCGATGATACTGAAATACTCCTCAATATCTGGGATTTTGCTGGTGAAAAAAAATTTCGCCTTCTGCTCCCCTCCTATGTTTCGGGTGCTTCTGGAGCTTTAATTCTTTATGACATTACTAATAGAGAATCTCTGGATGATCTTCATGATTGGGTAAATGTTATTACTTCTGTTCCTAACCACCCAAAAACAAAATTATTGATTGAAGCAAAGATCGATTTAGAAAAGCAGAGAGAGGTCAAACATGATGAAGCCAAAGCCGTTTTTGACAAATACAAATTCAAAGGAGATATTCATGGAGTATCTTCAAAAACTGGAGAAAACGTCGAAAATGTTTTTGAGATGCTTGGACGAGAGATTATCAAGAATTCATTAAAAAAATGCACTAGCTGCGGTAAATTTTACCCTTTAGAACTCAAATATTGTCAATATTGTGGACAGAAAACTCGTTAATTCTATCAATCGCTTTTTTTTGAATAATCAGAAGAAAGAAACTATATCTTTTTAAAAAATAAAACTCTTAACAAAAATATTAATCTAAATTTAGTAGGTTATTTATTTTGAATTACGACTTTAAGCAAGATCTCGACGAAATCTTAAACCGTTTAAAGGAGGATAGCATTTCATTTCGAGCTAAAACAATCCTAGTAACTGGTGGAGCGGGTTTCCTAGGCTCGTGGGTTTGTGATATCTTAGTAAAGCAAGGAGCTAATTGTGTATGTTTAGATAATCTTTCTTCAGGAAGATTTGAAAACATTACTCATTTAATGGAGAAAGATAATTTTCGTTTTATAAATCACGACATCTCGAAACCGGTGTTTTTTGGATTAACTCATCATCCAAACGGGATTTGTATCGGTGATATTAAGAGAATTGATATCGTTATGCATATGGCGAGCAGAGCGTCTCCATTTGAGTTTAGTAAATACCCAATTCCGATACTAAAAAGTAACACTCTTGGAACTATGAACGCATTAGGTGTTGCCAAAGCACATAATGCTCTATTTTTCTATACAAGCACATCTGAAGTGTATGGCAATCCTCCTGATGAAGCAATTCCAACAGCAGAGACATATTTCGGACATGTAAACCCTGTAGGGCCAAGAAGCTGCTATGATGAATCTAAACGGGCTGGAGAAGCTTTTGTTAAGGCTTACGAACTCCAACATGGAATTAAAACTAAAATAGTGCGAATTTTTAACACATCAGGGCCAAGAATTAGATATGGCCCCGAATTTGGAAGAGTTATTCCTAACTTTATACATCAAGCATTGAATAACGAAGAGATAACTATCTTTGGAGATGGTACACAGACTCGATCTTTTATTTATGTTGTTGATGAGATTGAAGGGATTTTAAAGATCGCTCATAAAAGAGAAGCTCTTGGAGAAGTTATTAACTTAGGTAACAATAAAGAATATACAATCCTAGAATTAGCCAAAATAATTAAAGAGTTAGCAGACTCTAGGTCAGAAATCGTTTTTAAGCCTTTACCTATTGATGATCCTGTAAGAAGATGTGCTGACTTAAGTAAAGCAAAAAGGATTCTAAATTGGCAACCTACTACTCCTTTAAGAGAGGGTCTAATGAAAACTATAGCTTGGTTCAAATATAATGTCAAAAATGGATAATACAAAAGATCTTAATAGTTTAAAAAAAAATTATAAAGAGTTTGAAAATATCCTCAAGATTCTCTTAATTATTGGTATAGTTATTATATCTGGGTTCATAATTTACGCCTTATTAACCCCCGAACCGGGTTATTGGTATCTTGGTATTTTGAATTCTGACAAAAAAGCAGAAGATTATCCTACAAATGCTGCAGTTGATGATAATATTACTTTTTACATTTCTGTTGGAAATTATTTAAATCGGGATTTTTCATTCCGTATAGAAATTTTGCAGGGAAATAACGATACTGTACTAGGCCCATTCCCCTCGATAAACGCAACCTCATATATAAATTCGTCGACAATTACTTTACCACACGGAGAAAATTGGATTTCAAGTGCATTTAATGTCTCTTTTTCGCAGGTCGGAACGAATCAAATTATAATTGCGGAATTATGGGAAAACCCTTCTGTAGGTATTAGAAGATTTTATGATGTGGTAACTATGAAATTAAATATTACTTCTTAAAAATCGTGAAGATAAAACAACGATAATATAATAAATCTTAATCTTTAGAGCCAATTATTTGTACATTGTCAACCTTTACGAAAGGAGCGTAGAACGAGCCATAAACTTTAAATTCCTTTGAAATCAATATAATATTTTTAAAAAGTTCTAATAAATTTATACCAAACATAGTCTCATTTAAAGCTTGCTTAACTTCTCCATCGATAATCAAATTTCCTTGAGAAATCAACCCGGAAAAATCACCAGTGGCTATATTTGGAGAATCTGCTGTAGAATTTAACAATATTCCTTCTTTAACATCTCCTATTATTTCCTCTTGAGAGACTTTTCCCGATTTTAAGATTAAGTTGGATATACCTATAGATGGAACGGAACTAAAGGACCTTCTAGTGGCGTTGCCAGTGCTTTCGACCCCTTCCTTTCCTGCTGTATAACTGTTATGCAATAAACCTGATTTCAAAAAAACTCCACTTTCTATGATTCTTTTATTTTTACACGGAACTCCTTCTCCATCGAATATACTTGATCCTACTGCGCCATTGATTAACGCATTATCTTCAAGAGTCAAATGTTCTGAGCCAATCTTTTTTTCTCGTTTATCAACTAAAAAACTACGTTTATACTGGAACAGTTCCGCATTTATAGCAGACGCAATTGGGCTTAAAATCAGATTTAT